>NZ_JBBCAT010000001.1:2915152-3239058 GCF_037203705.1 Prosthecomicrobium sp. N25 | reverse complement strand
GAGCCGGATCGACGAACTGCTGCCGTGGGCATTCGGCAGGACGGCCGCCGAGGCCGTGGCCTGAGAACAGCGCTTACCATATCCCGCGGGCTTCGCCGGATGCTTACCGAAGGACTGCTGCCCTGGAACTGGCAACCGAAGCAGGATCAGCAGGTCGCCGCCTGAAGCCCCACGCTGTCAACGACGGCGACCGTGGTGCTCGCCGGATGCGTACGGTTTAGGTGAAATACGCTATTGCCCTGCGCACAACGGCAGCCAAACCATCCGCGGACCGCGCTCGCCGCCGGAACTGAATCTCTGCCGGGACCCGACCCGACGGACGCTGCGCCGCTGTTCTGTACACCCCTAACCGACGTCGTAGCTCGACTTGACCCAAGAAGCTGGATGTCCTGACGCATACCTTGAAAATAATGGTCGGTCCCGCCGGCATTATGTGGCGTTGTTGATGGGGAGTACCCTGCCCGCCGGCCTCGGCGAACGGAAATGGAAGGCAAGTAGTTTTTACTGCTTCCAGAGCTTCTCCTTGATGTGAACGAGTTTGGGGGATCTGGTGAAGCGATCACCGGACACACTCACTTCTTCGCGTTCCTTTGCAATCTCGACGATGTATTCAGATAGTGCAGCGACGTTCTTGCTAGGATTGCGAATGAGGATCCCAGCCATGTAAGCGACGTCTTCAATCCGGGCCGGGCCGATGGACGGCCGGACGAGAGCATAAGCTTTAAGGATCGCCGTGAACGGATCGGCTTCACAAAAGTTTGCGAGTTCGCGTGATGACCAATCGGAGGCGACGAGAAAGGCTAGTGCCGCCTCGTCGCGGGACTCCTCCGTCTCTCCCAATTTCTCCATCGCCGCGCGGAAACACGCGGCCTGCTCGCCCATTGTGTATTCGAAAGCGTTCCGTCGGGTCTTGGCCAGGGCGCGGAGGTCGGTAAGCCACTCGAGGCGAGGCGATACCCTGTGTTCGAGCACACCGAGATTGACTGTTTCTTCCTCGGTTTTCCCGGCACGCTTTTTGATGTTTCTCCCGACCAGTTCAGTCAAAGCCGCGTACTCTTTTACAGTCGATTTATTCTTGACGACCTTCGTCACGATCCCGCCGACTTCGACTACAATTTCACCGAACTTTTCGATCATGTCCTCTCGGTTGAAAGGGTCTGGCATATCGGCGAAACGTGAAATGATGGCCTTGAGCGTCCAACCGTCCAGTCGGAAAAGTGTCCGGACATAGACCGCGATCTCAGGTCCGATTAGGAACGGGTTCTCCGTCTCGCCTCCGACGCGACGCAACTCTGCGGCAAGGGTACCGGAACTTGTCCAATTCCCTTTCGAAGCCGAAATAATCTCGGTCTGAATCGCGAAGTCGAGCACTTCACCTACGTTTTCGACGGTCGGTGCGCCGATAGTCGACCTAATACGTTCATCCGATAACCAGACGTCGGCTATTGCGAAATCGCCCTCAAGTATGGGCGTGTCCTTCGCATCTAATAGCCGCACAACTCCGACGGCGTCCTTCTCGTAGCGGTACTTGTACTTGCCTTTGCCGCTCCTGCGGACGAAGCCCTTGTCGACCAGATAGGTCAATAGTGGTTGCCACGCAGCATCGCGGATTGAGATTTTTTTTCTAGCTCTGAGCTTGTTTTCGAGGCTGCGCCTTATTCGCTCGCGCGCCGCAAACGACTTGTCGCTCGCCTCGAGAGATAGATTGAGAGTCCCTAGACGGGAACGGAACACGGTCGAATATAGTAGTGCCCCCGAGGTCACAATTCGAGACCTCCATGCATAGTAGCCCTTGCTCTTACGTTCATGAAAAATAATCGATTAAACCCGGCGAGAGAGTTGTTGCTTGAGGAGACGATGCATTGCCCCGAACTCAACCGTCGGAGTGCGGCGGCGAAATCCAAATCATCCTGCGAGTACTGAATTGATTCCGGTGCATCGCACTTAAGATTGTCGCGGACGGACCGAATGTCACTTTCCGTAACGAGAGAGTGGGCGATGAACGTTTCAACCTGACTTAGGATCCGCTTGTCTATTGCCGAGGGCTGCTGTGTCGCCAATACGACCGACAGTCCGAAATTTCGTCCTTCCTTGACGAGTTTGGTGATGATCGCCTTGGACGGCCCGTTGCTGTCCGGCGCCAAAAAATTCTGAGCCTCATCAAGGAAGACGGTTGTCTTGGGGGTTGCGGCCGCCGCGAAAGCTTCGAGTCGGGTCCGTTCCTGCGCGTCTGCCGTGGTGTCCACGGCGAGCAGTCGCCTAACGTTAGACGCTTCGGACCGGTCCGACATTAGACCTCTTACAACGAGCGAGATGATGATCTCGCGTAGACTTTCGGAGGCACGACTCAGGAGAATTATAGACGCGCGGCCAGAGACTGACAGTTCCTGTATGTTGGTGCCGGCGGGATCGAAGATGCCCTGGGACTCAATAGACTGTAGTCGTTGACGAAGGGCCCGCAAGGTTTCCGGATGATAGACTGCCGAATTGGTATCCGAATCTACCGCATTGACGATGTCTGTAATTGAATAGTCTTCTCGCGGACCGGCCTGCTGGCCGTTTTTCTGATATCCGGTATAGGAGGCCAACCTAATGGTGTCTAGCAGTGCCTGCCCCACTGGGTCACTGACTGTATTTACGTTTAGCATCAACTCCCAGTCTTCACGGAGTAAGCTGCGTGGTTTTAGAAGCAGCACACGAAACCACTTGGGGTCGGTTTGCCGACGGCAGGTCCGCCCGGGAAGCCAGCATTCGACGTCGAACTCTAGATTGAGTAATCCTTGCCGAGACGCAGCGTCATGCAGACGGTTGAGTTCCTCGTTGTCCCCGGCGACGATCGGGAACCGCATCGTCCAGTAGTTGTCAAGCGGGTCGAAGACGATGACGCCGCGGCGGTCGGTCGAGTTCCCCACGGGGGTTTGAATTTGCTTGGTGGATAAGCCCTCGACGATGCAGCCGAGCGTGAAGGTTTTCCCGCTACCGCGTTTTCCAACGACGGCCACTACTTGCTCCTTCCCATGAGAGAGAAATACCGGTGCTGCGGGATTAGGCGTCACCTCCGCCGTGCGGCCCAGCAGAAGTGCATTTGATTGCGTCGCCGGCGGGGCCCCAACGATGACCTCTTTGACCGTCTGAGAAAGGGCGGGTTTAACCCGCCAAGGTGTAAGCGCCATGTCCACTGCCTGTTCGCTATACCGCCGCGCTGTCAAGATAGTCGCGGGAAAGGATGTGCCGTTTGTCGTCCATCGCCCGATTGAAAGCGGCGTCCATCTCCTGCTGAATACCGCGAGGGTTGGTGCTACCTTCCCTCAAGCAGATGTCGTTCACAAATTTTTCGAAACCCTTATCGGTGAAGGGGAAGAGTTGCGGGTCCGCTCGGTCGCCGTCGAGTTCGGCGGGATAAGATTTGATGATCTGATCGCGTATTTGGGGATCGATCCAGTCGGCAAGTAACGCCTTGCAGAACTCTTCAGCCTGATCCGCCTGGAAGTCAGGCAGTTGAAGATAATTGGTTTCGCCTATGCGGGTGCGGACTTGCAGATCGACAAGGGCATCTGGGCCATCGTCGAGATCGCGGAAAGAGGCGGCGATGATGAAGCCGAGTTGTCGATTCTGGACGTCGGAGAGATGCCTCAGAGATGCGGTCCAGTGGGGAATGCCGTCCGTTACGTCTTTGAGCTTTTCAGCCTCGTCGAGTAACCATATGAGTACCCGATCTTCAATTTCGGAGACGATAAGACCAATCATCCGGAGGACCGCGACTAACTGTGTCGACTGCTCGAGACAGGTTGGTAGGCCGACCGTCCGGGCATCGGCGCTCTTGAGTTCAATTCCTCGGAGCCAGTCCCAAGCGATGCGGGCACCTTCCCCGGGCAAAAGGAGGGACATGAATGCCTTCGCGATGTCGCCTGACTGGGTGAACTTACGGACAAGTTCTTCAGTGTCTTGGGCCTTCTTGGCATGGTATAACGAAAACCAACGCCTGACGTTATCCTGGCTCATGCAGTCCATGAAGGCAGCGTGCGCCACTTGGAAAGTTGACTTCTTGGTGACGTCAGGCAATTCAGCGAAGAACGTGCGGGCCTTGTAGTTCTGGTTTTGCTCGAGTTCGTATTCGACGTGGCGCATCGTATGCGTCTTACCTGCTCCCCAGTTGCCGTATAGAACCATCTTAGGTGGGTACGAGGTGCGGAAGCAACGGGCTAACCGCGACTGCAATTGCGAGTTCAATTCGGATCTCGCGAAGAGGACACGCCTGTCAGTCTCGTTATTCACGAAGAAATCCGTGTGGGCATTCGCGAGCCCGAACCAGTCTTTCATCGTGTCCATGCTTCTCCCTCAAAGGTTTCTCTGGGCTACGAGTTTGCGGCCCTCGGTACGGTAGATTTCTGTAGCTTCGCGCTGAAGCCGATGGACAAGCGCTTGACCGTCTCCCTTCCCTCTGATCAAGAGACCTATCTCTTGGTTGTTCAGGGACTGGGCCGTAAAGTTTGCGGATGTGATCATAGAGATCGACATGGATTTGGTTTCGGCCACGAAGAGTTTGGCGTGCAGTCCGGGGAGGAGGGCGATGTTGGCGCTCTTTGTGGCGGCGAGAGCGTCTACCGCTTGCCTGTGCCAGTCGAATTCCGGGGGACGAGTTACCACATAGACCTTAGGGCGGTCGTCGCGGACGCGCTTCGTGAACTGCTCGAAGCTCATGCCGCATTCCTTACCGAAGCTTGATAGCCACGGGCTGATAAGAAAGAGGCGCTCCCAACCCTGAAGCGGACCAAGCGTCTCGATGAATGCACCCAGCACCCTGCGCGTATGGATTGTGAGCCAAGCCGTCATGACGATGCGTCCAGCTCCACATAGTTCGTGCTGCGCTTCCTCGTCGCCAAAGCCCTGATTCGTGGCCAGTACCAGCTTTCGATAACACACTCAGTGACATGACGGGTACTGTTTAGGCGATTCGCTTACGACCGGATCTCGCATTGAAGATTACGCAATCCTGAAATTGTTAGTCGCCGCGCCGAACTAGGAAAGGCGCTCAGCGTCGCCTTTTAGTCTAGTCGCGCGGGAGGAGAACGTGTACTCGGTAAGGTAAAGGTCATTTTGGCAGGAATGATGGTGAAGTTAATACTGTCAGTCGGAACAGCGGTCCATTGTCTTTGGTGCAGATAGCTCAGCGGGCAATTGTTTTTATTCCAACTACGGATCATCAATATGGGCGATGTGGGGGCGGGCAATCCAGGGTGCCGGCGGCTGTGCGATGCTGGCCTTTACAGTCGCCTTCGTGAACGCGGTCGAACCTTCGGACCGTATGGGCCGGGCCATGGGGACCGTTGGCGCGATGTCGACAGCCAATACGGCGCTCGGACCCTCTTTCGGGGATGTCTGGTCGTTGCTCTCGACTGGCCGGCCGTCTTCCAGGTGAACGTGTCCGTTACACCGGTCACGCCGATCGTTCTCCGGCGCAGCCTGCCCGGCGACGATGTGGCTTCAGGGCTGATGCGCAGGCGCTACGACGCGGCTGGGGCAGCGGCGCTGGGACTGACTTTATTGGCCGGCTGCTTCGCGGGGACCGGCGCTGTGCAGGCGACCGTTCCGCTGCTGCCGCTCGCCGGCGTCGGAATCGCGCTATTCGTTCGAATCAAAACCCGTTCCGCCGCGCCGCTACTGCCGCTCGGCTGCTGCGCGAGCCGGCTTGGGCATAGGTTTGCTCATCAACGTACTGGTCTCCATGGTTGTGATGGCGACCTTGGTGATCGGGCCTTTCCACCTCTCGAGGCTCTCGGCTTGGACCCGCGGCATGGTCATGTCGGTCGGCCCCATCGTCTCGGCCCTGGTCGGACGGCCCGCCGGACACCTCACCGACCGGGTCGGTCGACGGCGATCGTCGCCGCCGGCCTCGCCGTGATGACAATAGGCTCCATCATCCTGACCGTCGCGCTCCTCGCCTTCGGTCTGATCGGCTATTTGGTGCCGCTGGTCGGGCTTACAAATCGGTTATGCCTTGCTCCAGGCTGCCAACAACACGTCAGGGATGGGCAGCGCCACGTCCCAGCGCCGCGGCCAATTCTGGCCTGCTCAACGTGACGCGATTGTCGGTCTCCTGGCCGGCGCCTCCATCGCGGCCTCCCGCTGCGCGCCGGCATCCGGTCTCGCTCAGGGCGCCATGGCCGGAGCCGAAGCAATAGCGCACGGCACAAGCCTTACCTTCGCGGCGGCTGCACTTGCGACAGGTACCGCCACGATGATCGTCGCCTTGACCGGAACTCGTAGTGACCGCGAATAGCCTCGAGCCCCTCTTATTCGTTCAGCCGATTCCCATCGTCCCGACAGGGCCATCGTAAGACGTGGTCTCCTGCGGAACCTTCGGCATCGGCGGTTTCCTTTAGGGTTTGCTGGGCTTTGATCGGTCCGTCTGCCGGAACGATCCTGAGGCGCAGCGCCCTGTAAGCGCGCGCTGCGGGCAGATCGCGGGCGGGAATCAGCCTCGATTGATGCTCCGTACGCCCGCTTCCGGAGGCCGCATCAGGCAGGGCCGGAGATAACCGTGGTCGAGGGATAGGGGCTTCGGCGTGAATCTATAAACTTAGGTCACGTTGAATCCGGCACGCCCGGCGAATTTCGACAGTTCCGACCTCTGTTACAATAGCTCTGCTCGCGCTTGACTCGAAGGACGAGAGTGCGCGCGCGTGAGCGTTGCTGAGGTCTCCCGATCAATCGCGCTTGTCACGAACTAGTCCATGCTGTCTTGCCGTGCCAAGCATTCCGGACCGACCCCTTGACTCCCGTGCCAAGCCAAGTGCAATGAAATCAAGGGGTGGAACTAGCCTTCTAAGCTGTTGGTCGTTGGTTCGAGTCCAACCGGGGTCGCCAATCTTTTCAACGAGTTCCAGAGCTCTCCGGGCGTCTGGAAATTGGGAATTCGGCCGGCCCCTGTGGTCGGCCGTCCCTCGTCCGGCGCTTGCGGTATGCGTCGGGGGCCGCCCTGGTGGGGCTCGGCCTCGCGCTGGCGAAGCGCTCCGCCTATTGACCGGCGACGCCGCGCCTCAGGTCCTCAGCACCCGGTAGATGGCCGGGATGACCAGGACGGTCAGCAGGGTCGAGGAGGCGAGCCCGAAGAGGAGCGAGAGGGCGAGGCCCTGGAAGATCGGGTCGGTCAGGATCACGGCCGCGCCGATCATCGCCGCGAGCGCGGTCAGCAGGATCGGCTTGAAGCGGATCGAGCCGGCCTCGATCAGGATGTCGGTCAGCGGCCGCGCGACGGGGGCCGCCCCCGGACCCTCGCCGGGCGCTTCACGCGGCGCGTGACGGACGAAGTCGACGAGCAGGATCGAGTTGCGGACGATGATGCCGGCGAGCGCGATGAAGCCGATCATCGAGGTCGCCGTGAAGGGCGCGTGGAACAGCCAGTGCCCGCCGAGGATGCCGATGAAGGTGAGGGGGATCGGTGTCAGGATGACGAGCGGCAGCTTGAAGGAGCCGAACTGGGCGACGACCAGGATGTAGATGCCGAGCATCGCCACCCCGAAGGCCGCGCCCATGTCCCGGAAGGTCACCCAGGTCACCTCCCATTCGCCGTCCCACAGGAGGGTCGGCTTCGCCTCGCTGGCGGGCTGGCCGTGGAGCGCCACCGCGGGGCGGGTCAGGCCCGTCCAGTCCTGGCGGTCGAGGGCGTCCTGCACCGCGAGCATGCCGTAGAGGGGCGCCTCGAAGGCGCCGGCGAGTTCTGCGGTGACCATCTCGGCGTAGCGGCCGTTGTGGCGGAACACGGGGAAGCTCGCCGGTTCGACGCGGGTGCGCACCACGTCGCCGAGTTCCACCACGCCGCGGTCGCCCGGCAGCACGTTGGCGGGGATCGGCGTGGTCAGGCTGCGCTCGTCGACGACGCGCTCGGACTTCGGGCGCTCCAGCACGATCGGAATGGGGGCCCGGCCGCCGCCCCGGTGGGAGTAGCCCACCGTTGAGGAGCCGTTGAGGATCCTGAGCGTGTCGAAGACGTCGCTCTCCTCGACGCGGAAGAACTCCAGGTCGTCGGTCGAGATGGTCGCGCGCAGGCGGCGGGCGGGCGTGCCGTAGCTGTTGTCGATGTCGACCACGAAGGGAACGGACCGGAAGGCCTCCTCCACCTTGGCGGCCGTCCGGCGCCGGGTGTCGGCGTCCGGCCCGTAGATCTCGGCGAGCAGGGTCGCCATCACGGGCGGGCCGGGCGGCGGCTCGACCACCTTCAGGGAGGTGCCGGCCGGGACCGGGACCTCGGCGATCCGGCGGCGCAGGTCGAGGGCGATGTCGTGGCTCGCGCGCGAACGCTCGCCCTTCGGGGTGAGGTTCAGCTGGACGTCGCCGAGCTGGGGCTCCGCCCGAAGATAGGAATGGCGCACGAGGCCGTTGAAGTTGAAGGGCGCGGCCGTGCCGGCGTGGGTCTGGACGGAGACCACCTCGGGCAGGCCGAGCGCCACCCGGGCGATGCCTTGCGCGACCGCGTCCGTCGCCTCCACGGAGGCGCCTTCGGGCAGGTCGATGGTGACGGCGAGCTCGGACTTGTTGTCGAAGGGCAGCAGCTTGACGGTGACGTCCTTGGTGTAGAACAGCCCCAGGGAGCCGAGGGTGAGGACGCCGACGGCCAGGAGGAAGGCCCAGCTCGCGCCCTTGGACCGCAGGATCGGCCGGGCGACCACCGCGTAGGCGCGGCCGAGCGCGCCGTGGCCGGAGTCGGAGCCGTGGACCGGCGCCCGGCCGGCGACCTTCAGCATCAGCCAAGGCGTCACCATCACGGCGACGAAGAAGGAAAAGATCATCGCCGCCGAGGCGTTGGCGGGGATAGGGCTCATGTAGGGGCCCATCATGCCGCTGACGAAGAGCATCGGCAGCAAGGCGGCGACGACCGTCAGGGTGGCGACGATGGTCGGGTTGCCGACCTCCGCGACCGCCTCCACGGCGGCGTCCCGCCGCGAGCGGCCGTCCGCCATGCCCCAGTGGCGGGCGATGTTCTCGATGACCACGATGGCGTCGTCGACCAGGATGCCGATCGAGAAGATCAGGGCGAAGAGCGAGACGCGATTGAGCGTGTAGCCCATCAGCCGGGCGGCGAAGAGGGTCAGGAGGATCGTCACCGGGATGACGATCGCCACCACGAAGGCCTCGCGGCGCCCGATGGCGAGCCAGACCAGGGCGATGATCGAGAGGGTGGCGAGGCCGAGGTGGAAAAGGAGCTCGTTCGCCTTCTCGTTGGCGGTGTCGCCGTAGTCGCGCGTGACCGCCACGTCGACGCTGTCCGGGATCAGCGACCCGCGCAGGCCCTCGACGCGCCCCAGGATCTCGTGGGCCACCGTCACCGCGTTGGCGCCGGCCCGCTTGGCGACCGCCAGCGTGACGGCCGGCACGCGGACCATCGCGCCGTCGGCGCCGCGGGTCACGTAGGCGACGTAGGTCTCGCCGGTCGCGGTGGCGAAGGCGATGTCCGCCACGTCGCGGACGTAGACCGGACGCCCGTCGCGGGCGGTCAGCAGCAGGTCGCCGACTGCCGCCGGGGTCTGCAGGGTCTCGCCGGCCATGACCTCGATCTGCTCGCCGCCGTCGCGCACGAGGCCGGTCGGGAAGGCCCGGTTGGCGGCCGTCACCTTGGCAGAGAGCTGCTGCAGGGTGATGCCGTAGAGCGCGAGCTTCTCCGGGTTCGGGGCGATCCGGATCGCTTCGCCGGTCTCGCCGACCAGGTAGGTGAGCCCGACATTCTCGACCTTCGCCACCTCTGCGCGGAGCTCGCGGGCGATGCGGGTCAGGTCGGCGGCGGTCACGTCGGCCGCAACGCTGGGCCTCGGCGCGAGCGTCAGGGAGACGATGGCGACGTCGTCGATGCCGCGGCCGACGATCTGCGGCTCGGGGATGCCGACCGGGATGCGGTCCATGTTGGCCCGCACCTTGTCGTGGACGCGCAGGACCGCGGCGTCCGACGAGGTGCCGACGACGAAGCGGGCTGTGACGGTCGCGCCGTTGTCGCGGGTCTGCGAGTAGACGTGCTCGACCCCGTTGATCCCCGTCACGATGGTCTCGAGCGGCTCGGTGACGAGCTTCACCGCGTCCTCGGCCCGCAGGCCCGGCGCGGAGACGCGGATGTCGACCATGGGCACGGAGATCTGCGGCTCCTCCTCGCGCGGCAGCGTGACGAGCGCGACGAGGCCCATGGCGAGGGCGGCGAGGAGGAAGAGCGGGGTGAGCGCGGAGCCGATGAAGGTCCGCGTCAGGCTGCCGGCCAGGCCGAGCTTCATGGCGTGACCACCTCGTCGCCCGGCCGCAATCCGGTCAGCACCTCGACCGCGTCGCCCCGGCGCTCGCCGAGGACGACGGACCGTTCGGTCGTCCCCTGCGGGCCCTTCACGGTCACGAAGTCGAGCCCGGAGCGGGACGCGACCGCGCCGGCGGGGACGAGCAGCGCCGTCCGCTCGCCGATCGGCACGCGCACCAGGAGGCGCGCGTCCACATAGGCGGTCGGCAGGTTGCGCACTTCGACGTCGGCGACGACGCGGCCGTTGCCGATCTGCGGATAGATCTTGGCGAGGCGCCCTTCGACCGTCTCGACCCCCGTTTCCACGGCGAGTGCCGCGCCTTCCTTGAGCAGGGAGGCGTGGCGCTCGGGGATGGCGAGGCGCAGGAAGAACCCGCCGGCGCCGATGGTGGCGATGGGCTCGCCGGGCATCACCACGGCGCCGCGGGTGACCGGGACGGTCAGGACCTTGCCGTCGGCCGGAGCGAGCACCTCGCCTTCGGTGCCCTGCTGGAGGATGACCTGGCGCTGCGCCTCGGTGGCGGCGATCTGGCTGCGGTAGACGTCCGCCTGGGTGCGCAGCTGGTCGAGGCGCTGGGCGGTGGCGACCCCTCGCTCGACCAGGGTCTGGCCGCGGGACAGCTCGCTCTCGGCGTTCTGGAGCTGCGCCTGCAGGGCCCTCAACTGGGCGTCGAGGGCCGAGACCTGGAACGCGATCTTGTCGTCGCGCACGATGGCCAGGCGCTGCCCTGCCTTGACGCTGTCGCCCTCGCTGACCCGGAGGTCGACGAGGGTGCCGCCGAGCCGGGCGCGCGCCGGGATGGTGTCGCGCGCCTCGACCCGGCCGTAGACGGCCTTCCATTCGGGAATGGTGACGGGCGACACCACGACCGTGCCGGCCAGGGCGGGCGAGGCCAGGCCGGCGAGGAGGGCGGCGAGGGGCAGGCGCATGGGGGCGTCCTCGTCAGAACGCGCAGCCGGGCTTGATCCCGAGCGCCCTGAACACGGAAGCGGCCGGGCAGAAGCCGGTGAAGGCGGACTGGATGAGGTTCAGGCCGATGAAGACCGTGAACCAGACGAAGTAGGGGTGCACGAAGGCGGTGAGCAGGACGGACAGGAGCACCATGGCTCCGGCGAAGGCGAGGACGCTACGGTCGAGGGTCATGGGACACTCCCTTGTGTTTGTATATTAGCATATACTAATTAATTCGGCGGATGACAAGGGCCCGCGCCGACCATTTCAGCGGGTCACGGGCAGGCCTTGCGCCCGCCAGGCCGAGATCCCTCCGGCCATGTGCGTATCGTGCGCGAGACCGAGGTCCTTGCACAGCGCCAGGGCACGGCCGGAGCGCCCGCCCGAGAGGCAGTAGAACACGACGGGCTTTCCTTCGGGAATGGTCCTCGCACGCTCGGCGAAGGCGGAGAGCGGCACGTGGACGGCACCCGGGATGCGGCCGTCAGCCCATTCCGCCGGTTCGCGCACGTCGACGAGCGTGATGGTGCCCGCCGCCAGGCGCTCCTGCACCTCCTGCGGCGTGAGGGTGTTCACGGTTTTGCGTCGAAAGCCGAACATCGGGGCCTCCTTTTCCGTTTGTGTTTTCGTATTTTCTAATATACTGGTGATAGCGAAGCCGCAAGCCGAATATCGAGGCCGCCGGCTCCGACGGCCGGCCCCGGAGAGGGCGGGCGACAGGGAGGTTCATCCATGGCACGGGTTGCTGTTCTGGGCGCCGGTCTCGGCGGCGTCATCATGGCCTACGAGCTCCGGGACCTGCTGGGCAAGGCGCACGAGATCGCGGTCGTCAACAAGGGGACGAAATACTCCTTCGTGCCCTCCAATCCCTGGGTCGCCGTCGGCTGGCGCGACCGCGAGGCGATCGAGGTCGACCTCGAGCCGGTGTTCGCCAAGCGCGACATCCGCCTCCACCCGGAGGGCGCGGCGCGGCTGCATGCGGCCGAGAACCGGATCGAGCTGACGACGGGGGCTTTCGTCGATTACGACTACCTGGTCGTCGCGACCGGGCCGGACCTCGCCTTCGACGAGATCGAGGGCTTCGGCCCCGAGCACCACACGCAGTCGATCTGCCATGTCGATCACGCGCTCAAGGCCAAGGAGGCCTTCGACCGGCTGGTGAAGAATCCCGGTCCGGTCATCATCGGCGCGGCCCAGGGCGCGTCCTGCTACGGGCCCGCCTACGAATTCACCTTCGTGCTCGACAAGGCGCTGCGCGACGCCAAGGTGCGCGACCGGGTGCCGATGACCTTCGT
The DNA here is from genome assembly GCF_037203705.1 of Prosthecomicrobium sp. N25. Taxonomy (NCBI): domain Bacteria; kingdom Pseudomonadati; phylum Pseudomonadota; class Alphaproteobacteria; order Hyphomicrobiales; family Kaistiaceae; genus Prosthecomicrobium; species Prosthecomicrobium sp. N25. Next base: position 3,226,538 of record NZ_JBBCAT010000001.1, on the reverse strand, counting down.
GACCGCCGAGCCCTATATCGGTCACCTCGGCCTCGACGGGGTCGGCGACACCAAGGGCCTGCTCGAGAGCGAGATGCGGCAGCATCACGTGAAGTGGATCTGCAACGCCAAGGTGGACCGGGTCGAGGCGGGGCGCATGGCCGTCTCCGAGCTCGCCGAGGACGGCAGCCTGAAGACGTCGCACGACCTGCCCTTCGCGTATGCGATGATGCTGCCGGCCTTCCGGGGCGTCCCGGCGGTGCGCGACATCCCCGGCCTCACGAACCCGCGCGGCTTCATCCTGGCCGACAAGCACCAGCGCAACCCGGCCTTTCCGAACGTCTTCTCGGTCGGCGTCTGCGTCGCCATCCCGCCCATCGGCAAGACGCCGGTGCCCGTGGGCGTGCCCAAGACCGGCTTCATGATCGAGAGCATGGTCACCGCTACGGCCCACAACATCGCCCGGCTGATCGAGGGGCTGGCGCCGGACGCGGAGGCGACCTGGAACGCGGTGTGCCTCGCGGACTTCGGCGACGGGGGCGTGGCCTTCGTGGCGCAGCCGCAGATCCCGCCGCGCAACGTCAACTGGTCGGCCTCCGGGCGCTGGGTCCACGCGGCCAAGATCGGCTTCGAACGCTACTTCCTGCGCAAGATCCGGATTGGCAAGTCGGAGCCCTTCTACGAGCGGCTCGCCTTGCAGGCGCTCGGCATCGACAAGCTGAAGGCGATAAAGGTCGAGGAGACCGCCTGACGTCGGGCACGGTTCATGAGGGGCGGTCCGGCGGTCCGGGTCGCCCTTGCTTTCGTGCGGCCCGGGCCGTCAGGACGCGCGCGGGCGATCGACGGTCAGGACGCGCGGGCCACCCACTGGGCGATCTGCGGCGCCGTCAGCGCGCCCGCCTGGCGGGCGGCCTCGCGGCCGCCGCGGAACAGGATCAGGGTCGGGATCGAGCGGATCCCGAGCCGGGCGGACAGCTCCGGCTCGGCGTCGGTGTCGACCTTCAGGAACACGGCGTTCGGGGCGAGCCGCGCGGCGGCTTCCGCGAAGGCCGGCGCCATCATCCGGCAAGGGCCGCACCAGGCGGCCCAGAAATCGACCACGACCGGCAGGTCGGAGCGCTCCACCGTGCGCTGCAGCAGGTCCGCGGAGGCTTCGATGGGGGCTGCGGCGAAGAGGCTGCCGCTGCATTTCGGGCAGCGGGCCTTACGCCAGTCGGCCATGCGCTCCTCGGGAACGCGGTTCACCGTCTGGCAGGCCGGGCAGACGACGTGGGTCATGACGGTCACCGGCAATAGATGTTGTAGAGCAGCGTGATCAGCTGGCGGGCGTCCTCGGAGGCGAGGCGGTAGTAGATGGTCTGGCTCTCCCGCCGGGTCGCCACGATGCCGATGTCGCGCAGGCGCGCCAGATGCTGGGACAGTGCCGACTGGCTGAGCCCCACCGCATCGGCGAGCGCGCCGACGCTCATTTCCTGGTCCTTCAGCCGGCAGAGCGCGAGGAGCCGCTTGGTGTTGCCGAGCGCGGCGAGCAGGCGCGCCGCCTGGTCGGCCTTGCCCTCCAGGATCTCCAGTTCCGACGCGGAGCCGCACTGGTCCGCAGTCCCGACATCCGGTCCGGCCTTGTCCATGGTTCCCTTCCAACGGCCCGGGTCCGGCAGGACTCCCGGCACTGTCCGCGCGTGGCGCCGACAGGATTCCGCGCGGGCGACTGCCATGCAAGTCCCTTAAAGTATATTCGCAATTACTAAAACACAAGAGGGAGCGGGAAGAGGCTGGTCGGCGGACTGCCCCGGGGCGCGCGTGGGCGATGGGGGGTTAGTCCCCGGACGCCCACGCGGGTGCCACGCGGGGGACACCGCCGCGCCGCTCCCACCTCGCCACCGCAATCCCGGACAAGGCGCGTGAGCGCCGCAGATCCGGGATCCAGCGCGGGCGGCAGATGGATGCGTTGCGGCGGGCGGAGGGCGCTGGTTCCCGGCTCTCCGCTTCGCTCCGGCCGGGACTGCGGACGGAGAGGGGGTAGCCGTGACTGCGGACCGAGAGGGGGTGGCCGGGAGTGCGGACCGAGAGGGCGCGGCCGGGATCGCCGGCCCCTCCCGGCCCGACGGTCAGGCGGCCAGCGGGTCGATCACCGGGGCGACGGCCTTCGAGATGGCGAGCAGCCGGGCGTCGCCGAGGCGGGGGCCCGCCAGGGTGACGCCGACGGGCAGGCCGTTCGGGCCTGTGTGGCCGGGGATGTTGACGGTGGGCACGTGGAGCAGGGTCCACATGGAGTTCATGACCGCGTCGCCGGTCGTCTCGGACGGGTTGAACGGCGCCTCGCCGCAGGAGGACGGCGTCAGGATCACGTCCAGGTCGGGTCCGAACAGGCCGTCGAAGACCGGCCGGCACGCGGCGGCGAGGTCCCAGGCGGCGAGGAGCTGGGCGGGCGTGAAGCCCTCGGCGTTCTCCACCTTCTTGCGGAAGTCCTCGTGCAGCAGTTCGTAGTTCTGCAGGTAGTCGGGCAGGAACTGGACCCGGCCCTCGCCGTTCATGACCACCCGCTGGGCGTCGTTGAGGCCGGAGAAGGGGGCCGGCAGCTCCAGGTCGGTGACGATCGCGCCGGCCGCGGCGAGCAGGCTGCGGGCGCGCTCCATGGCGTCGACGGTCGCCGGCTCGGCCTTCACCCAGTTGGACGTGCGGGCGAAGCCGACCTTCAGCCCGGCCACGGACACGGGGGCCAGCTCCGCGATCCCCCAGACCCGCACCGCCTCGGCGACCATGATCAGGTCGTCCACCGAGCGGCCGTACCAGCCGAGCGTGTCGAGCGTCGGGGAGAGGTGGCGGGCGCCGGACCACGAGATGGTGTTGTGTGTCGGCTTGATGCCGTAGCAGCCGTTGAAGCTCGCCGGACGGATGTGGGAGCCGCCGGTCTGGGTGCCGAAGGCGATCGGCACCTGGTAATCGCCGACTGCCGCGCCGGAGCCCGAGGACGAGCCGCCGGGCGTGCGGGCGAAGTCGTGCGGGTTGCGGGTCAGGGCCTTGCGGCCGCCGGCGGCGAACTCGACCGTGTCGGTCTTGCCGAGCACGAAGGCGCCGTGGGCCTTCATGATGCGCACCACGTTGGCGTCGTGGCTCGGCTGGTTCTCGGCGTAGATGGGCGAGTTGTTGGTGGTCGGCATCTCGGCGGTGTCGATCATGTCCTTGACGCCAAACGGAATGCCGTGCAGCCGGCTCTTCGGGCCGGCGTGGATCAGCACCTTGTCGAGCTCGCGCGCCTTGCGGACCGCCCGGTCGGGGTCGAGCCAGGCCCAGGCCTTCACGTCCGCGTCGCGCTCGGCGATGCGCGCCAGGCAGGAGCGGGTGAGTTCCTCGACGCTCATCTTGCGGGCGAGGATGAGGGCGGAGGCCTCGGCGGCGGACATCCGCCAGGGCTGGGTCTCGATCTTGACGGGAGCGTTCATCGGCGGGTCCTCGCGGGAAGACGGGGCGCGGGCTGTGCGCGCGGAGGGAGGCCGGCGGGCCGCGACCGGACAAGGATCGGTGGCGGCGGGGCCGGCGATGCCGCCACGATAGGTGGCGCGGTCTTTGGATACAATGCCGGCGGATGGACTAAGTTTGAGCAGGGCCCCGAAAGGCTAAGTCGATCAATTCATTTGGAAAAAATGAGCCCGCGCTGCGCTGGTGTTAGCGCGTAGGCAGCCCGACTTCGGTATACTGCGCAGGGATTGTGCGCGACGGCGGACCGACGGCGGACCGACGGCACGGCGCGCCGATCGCCGAGCCTCAGGCCCCTTGAAAACCATGGGTGCGGTCGCGCTTCATTGTATACAGGGCCGATGAGCCGAGGCCTGCGGGGTGCCCCGATCAGGCGTTCGCGGCGGCGAGGGCCGCGGCCAGCGTGGCCGCCGCTTGCGCGACGGTGCGTTCGAAGTCGGCCGCGTAGGAGCGCGGCACGGCGGCCAGGATTGCGTCGGCGGACGGGCGCCAGAGCCAGGCCGGGCATTGCATCACGTCGGTGGCCGCCGCGGCCCCGACGGCGAGTTCGGGCCCCTGCGGGTCGAGGGCCGTGATCCGCTCCAGGAGGTCGGCGAGCCGCGGGCCCGCGAGGCGGAAGACCGCGCGGGCGTCCGACTGGTCGGTGGCGAGCGCCGTCGCCCCGAGCGCCGCGCCGGCGCGCGCGAGGAGGCCCGGGCCGGTGGCGTCCGGGGCGGCCAGCAGCCAGCGGCCGGGGCCGAGGCCCAGGATGGCGACGGAGCCGGCCATCCGGACCTCTGGGCCGGCCGGCGGCGCCGTCCCGAAGCCGGCCGCCAGGGCGGTCTCGGCGGCGGGGCGGCGGGCCGCGGAGGCGGTCACCAGCACGAGGGCGTGCTCGGCCGGCGTCAGGGTCGCGGGCGGAGGGGACGTGACTTCAGCCACGGGCGCGGCTCCCTTCGGGGTCGACGAAACAGGGGGCGACGACCTCCACGGCGATCTCGCTGCCCCGCAGCGGGTCGGCGGCGCGGACGACCTCGCCGTGGCGGGTGTCCCCGTGGGCCAGGATGCCGAGCGCGATCCAGTGGCCGAGGGTCGGGGAGTAGTGGGCGGAGGTGACCCAGCCCTGGTCCGTCTCCGCGCCGACCGGTCCTGCGGCCGGCACGAGGTGGGCGCCGGCCCGGACGCGCGCCGCGCGGTCGACCGGCTTCAGGCCGACGAGGCGGCCGCGGGCGGGGTCCTTGAGGGCCGGACGGTTGGCCAGCACGCGGCCGACGCAGTCGTGGGTGCGCTCCGCGAAGCCGCCGAGGTTCAGCATGTGCGCGGTGGTCTGCCCGTTGAGCTCGCCGCCGGCCGGGTGCCCCTTCTCGATCCGCATGGCGCCGACCGATTCGAGCCCGTAGGGCACGATGCCGACGTCGCGCCCGGCCGCCAGGATGGCGCGCATCAGCGCCGCGCCCTGGCGGGCCGGGACGGCGATCTCGTAGGCGCGCTCGCCCGAGAAGGAGAGACGGAACAGCCGGGCCGGCACGCCGGTCAGCACCGTCGCCGGGCGGAAGCCCGCGAAGGGCAGGGCTTCGTTCGACACGTCCGTGCCAGGGTCCGCGACCCGGGCGAGGATCTCGCGCGATCGGGGACCCGCCAGGGCGAGCTGCGCCCACTGCTCGGAGACAGACTGGACCGCCACGTCGAGCTCCGGCCACAGCACCTGCCGGCAGAACTCAACGTGTTCCCAGACCTTGGCGGCATGGGCGGTCGAGCAGGTCATGACGAAGTGCTCGGGGCCGATGCGGGCGATTGTGCCGTCGTCGAGGACGAAGCCGTCCTCGCGCAGCATCAGCCCGTAGGTGCAGCGCCCGACGGCGAGCTTCATGACCGAATTGGCATGAAGGCGGGAGAGGAAGAGGGCGGCGTCGGCGCCGAAGACCTCGATCTTGCCGAGCGTCGACATGTCGGTGACGCCGGCCGCGGTCCTGACCGCCGTGACCTCCCGGATGACCGACGCCAGCCAGTCCGCCTCGCCCGGGCGCGGGAACCAGGCCGGCCGCAGCCAGGGGCCGATCTCGACCATCTCGGCGCCGAGCTCCACGGACACCGGATGGGTCGGCAGGAGGCGGGTCGGGCGGAAGTCCTTGCCCCGGTGCGGACCGGCCAGGGCCGCGATGGCGACCGGCTCGACGGGCGGGCGCCAGGTCGTGATGCCGGTCTCGGGGATGCTGCGGCCGGTCAGCCCGGCGAGAATCGCGAGGCCGTTGAGGTTGGCGGTGCGGCCCTGGTCGGTTGCCATACCGAGCGTGGTGTAGCGCTTCAGGTGCTCGACCGAGACGTAGCCTTCGCGGGCGGCGAGCGCGACGTCGTCGGCGGTGACGTCGTGCTGGAGATCGACGAAGGCCTTGCCATCGGCGGCCACGTGCCAGAAGGCGGCGAGCGCCGCGGGCTCGTCCTCGGTCTTCGGCAGCTCCGGCAGGGTCGCGGCGAAGCCGAGGTCGGCGGCCGCCTCGGTTCCGGCCCGGGCTCCGCCGTCGAGCGCGGCGGCGAGGGTGCGGGCGCCGGCGGCGGCCCCGGCCATCCGGAGGCCGGGCGGCAGGTCGCCGGCCAGGAAGGCGGCGTGCTCCTCCGACCAGACCGGACGGTGGCCGAGATGGGTGCCGAGCTGGATGTTGGGCTGCCAGCCGCCCGACAGGCCCAGCGCGTCGGTCGGGACGACGGTCGTGCCGCCGCCGTCGCGTTCGACCTCGATCGCCTCGATCCTGCCGCGGCCGAGCGCCCGGCGGACGCGGCTGCCCGCCAGCGCGCCGATGCCCCAGGCCTCGACCCCTTGCCTCAGAACCGCGGCCACGGAGGGGCGAGGGTCGATCACGGCCTTGACCTCGACGCCGGCGGCGGCGAGGTCGCGGGCGGCGCGCCAGCCGGCGTCGTGGGCGGTGAAGAGCGTCACGGCGCGGCCGGCGGCGGCGGCGTGGCGGAGGGCGTAGGTGCGGATGGCGCCGGCCAGCATGACGCCCGGCAGGTCGTTGCCGGGCAACACGATCGGGCGTTCGGTGGCGCCGGCGGCGATCACGGCGCGCTTCGCCCGGAGCGTCCAGGCCCGCTGGCGCGGCGCGCCGGGGGGCGGGGCGGCGAGGTGGTCCGACACCTTCTCGAGCGCCCCGAAGGCGCCGCCGTCGTAGGCGCCGAACACGGTCGTGCGCCGGAGGATGCGGACGTTCGGCAGGCTCGCGAGCTCCGCCTCGAGGGCCGCCGCGACCTCCACCGCCGCGCGTCCGCCGACCGGCCCGGTTTCCTCCAGGAGGGCGCCGCCGAGCCGGGGGCCGCTCTCCGCCAGGATCACCCGGGCGCCCGCGCGCCCGGCGGCCAGCGCGGCCATCAGGCCGGCCGGGCCCGCGCCGACCACGAGCAGGTCGGCATGGGCGGTCGCCGTCTCGTAGGCGTCCGGGTCCGGTTCGCCGGAGAGGCGGCCGAGGCCGGCGGCGCGGCGGATCGCGGGCTCGTAGAGCTTCTCCCAGAAGGCCGAGGGCCACTTGAAGGTCTTGTAGTAGAAGCCGGCGACGAAGAGCTTCGAGAAGAGCCCGTTGACGGCCATCAGGTCGAAGCCGAGCGACGGCCAGCGGTTCTGGCTGGTCGCCTCCAGGCCCTCGTAGAGCTCGACCAGGGTCGCCTTGGTGTTCGGATCGCGCCGGGGGCCCGTGCCGATCTCCACGAGGGCATTCGGCTCGTCCGGGCCGGCGGCGAAGAGGCCGCGGGGGCGGTGATACTTGAAGGAGCGGCCGACGAGGCGCGTGCCGGAGGCGAGCAGCGCGGAGGCCAGCGTGTCGCCCGCATAGCCCCGCATCGACCGGCCGTCGAAGCGGAAGCCGAGGGGGCGGGTGCGGTCGATCAGGCCGCCCGTCGGCAGGCGATGGCCGGTCACGGACGCACCTCCTCGGCGGCGAGGCGGGCGCCGGAGACGACGTGGGTGCGGGTGTCGCGGCCGACCACCAGCCAGGACTGGCAGCCCGCCCGGTGCCACCACAGTTCCTCGACCGGCCCGGCGGGATTGTCGCGCAGGTAGACGTAGTCGAAGGCCGCCTCCTCGCCGGCGCCCTCGGGCGGACGCTTCGGCGCGGCGTCGCCGCGGTAGACGAACTCGGCCGCGTCGCGCGGCCCGCAATAGGGGCAGGGGATCAGCATCGGCGGGATCCGGCGAGGGCGGGGAGAGCGCGGGCCATGGGGGGTCAGTGCAGGTTCGGCTGGGCGCCGGCGCCCTTCTCGTCGACCACGAGGCCGTTTCGGAAGCGGTCGAGGCGGAGGAGGGCGGCGGCGGGGTGCGGTTCGTCGCGGGCGAGGAGATGAGCGAAAGTCATGCCCGAGGCGGGGGTCGCCTTGAAGCCGCCGTAGCACCAGCCGGCGTTCAGGTAGAGGCCGGGCACGGGGGTCCGGTCGATGATCGGCGAGCCGTCCATCGACATGTCCATGATGCCGCCCCAGTGGCGCAGGATGCGGGCGCGGCCGATCATCGGCATCAGGGCCATGCCGCCCTCACAGACGTCGCGGATGACCGGCAGGTTGCCGCGCTGGGCGTAGGAGGCGTAGCCGTCGATGTCGCCGCCGAAGACCAGGCCGCCCTTGTCGGACTGGCTGATGTAGAAGTGGCCGGCCCCGAAGGTGATGACCCCGGGGATCAGCGGCTTCAGCCCCTCCGACACGAAGGCCTGCAGGACGTGGCTCTCGATCGGCAGCTTCAGGCCCGCGCGGGCGGCGACCCGCGAGGTGTTGCCGGCGACCGCCAGCCCGACCTTGCCGGCCCGGATCTCGCCGCGGCTGGTCTCCACCCCGACGATCCGGTCGCCCTCGCGCAGGAAGCCAAGCACCTCGCAGCCCTCGACGATGTCGATGCCCAGGCGGTCGGCGGCGCGGGCGTAGCCCCAGACGACGGCGTCGTGCCGGGCCGTGCCGCCGCGCCGCTGGAGGAGGCCGCCCATGACGGGAAAGCGGGCGTTGTCGAAGTCGAGGAAGGGCGCCAGCGCGCGGACGCCTTCGCGGTCGAGCAGTTCGGCGTCCACGCCGTGGAGCCGCATGGCGTTGCCGCGGCGCGCATAGGCGTCGCGCTGGCCGTCCGAATGGTAGAGGTTCAGCACGCCGCGCTGGCTGACCATCGTGTTGAAGTTCAGGTCGCGCTCCTGCCGCTCCCAGAGCTGCATGGAGAGTTCGTAGAAGGGGATGTTGCCGGGCAGCAGGTAGTTGGAGCGGATGATGGTCGTGTTGCGGCCGGCGTTGCCCGAGCCGATCCAGCCCTTCTCCAGGACCGCGACGTCGCGGATCCCGTAGGTGGCGGCGAGATGGTAGGCGGTGGCGAGGCCGTGGCCGCCGCCGCCGACCACCAGGACCTGGTAGGACGGCTTCGGCGCCGCCTTGCGCCAGGCCGGGGTCCAGCGGCGGTGGCCCGAGAAGGCGTTGGCGACGAGGGAAAGGACGGAGTAGGTCATGGATCGCGCTCCGTCGCGCCGCCCTGGCGGTAGGAGATGATGGAGAGATAGCGGGCCGGCAGGCTGGTCAGCGTCTCGGGGCCGTGCGGCGCGTCGGCGTCGAAGAAGAGGCTGTCGCCCGGTTGCATCGGGTAGAGCTTCGCGCCGTGCCGGTAGGTGACCTCGCCCTCCAGCATGTAGAGGAACTCGAGGCCCTCGTGCTGGAAGGTGGGGAAGACGTCCGAGGCCTCGTTGAGGGTGATCAGGTAGGGCTCGACCGTCACGCCGCCCGAGTTGGCCCCGATGTGGCCGAGGAGCGTGTAGGCGTGGCCGGCGCGGGTGCCCCGGCGCTCGACGTCGACGCCCTCGCCGGCCTTCACGAAGACCGCGCCGCGCTCCTCCTCGAAGCGTCGGAAGAAGGCGGTGACCGGCACGCCGAGCGCACGGGCGAGGGCCTGCAGGGTGGTCAGCGACGGCGAGGTGTTGCCGTTCTCGATCTTGGAGAGCATGCCGACGGAGAGCTCCGTGGCGGCGGCCAGTTCGGCGACCGTGATGCCGAGCTTCTTCCTGAGCTCGCGCACCTCGCGCCCGATCGCGACCTCCAGCACCATTTCGCGCGCCTCGCGGACGCGGTGCGGGTCCTGGCTGAGGGCGGGGCCGAGCGGGCGCGCGGCGGCGGGCGGCTGCGGGCCGGCGCCGGTCGCGGGCGGGGGTGTGGACGGAGACTCGGGAGTCCTGACCATGCGCGAGCTTCTAGCACAGGCCGTCGGGGCTCGCCTCTCTGTTTTCTTCATAGGAATAATTCATTCATTGCAGTTGAGTGCTGGTCGGCCGGGTGCTAGAGCTGAACCGGGATGCGGCGCCTCGCGTCCGGCCGGGTGGCCGGTTCGCCGGGCGCGCCAGGCGGGACGGCAGGCATGTGCGGCATCGTCGGACTGTTTCTGAAGGACAAGGGCATGGAGCCGCAGCTCGGCGCGCTCCTGTCGGACATGCTGGTGTCCCTGACCGACCGTGGCCCGGACAGCGCCGGCATCGCCATCTACGGCGCCGGCGAGGGCGGCGGTGCCAAGGTGACCGTGCAGTCCGCCCGTCCCGAGGTCGATTTCCCGGGACTGGACGACGCCCTGTCCGTCTCGCTCCGCACGCCGGTGACCGTCACGGTCAAGGCGAACCACGCGGTCGTCGCCGGCGGTGTCGACGGGGCGGCCCTGAAGGCAGCGGCCGCGGCGGCCCGGCCCGGCCTGCGCTTCATGAGCGAGGGCCAGGCGATCGAGATCTACAAGGAGGTCGGTCTGCCGCGAACGGTGGTCGACCGCTTCGGCCTCGCGGGCGCGGCCGGCACGCACGGGATCGGGCACACCCGCATGGCGACGGAATCCGCCGTGACCACCATGGGCGCGCACCCCTTCTCGACCGGGCCCGACCAGTGCCTCGTTCACAACGGGTCCTTGTCGAACCACAACAACATGCGACGCGAGCTGATCAGGAAAGGCCTCACCTTCGAGACCGAGAACGACACCGAGGTGGCCGCCGCCTACATCTCGGCCCGGCTCGCGGAGGGCTGCAACCTCGGCGAGGCGCTCGAAGGGACGCTCCAGGACCTCGACGGCTTCTTCACCTTCGTGGTCGGCACGCGCCACGGCTTCGGCGTCGTCCGCGACCCGATCGCCTGCAAGCCCGCGGTGATGGCCGAGACCGGCCGTTATGTGGCCTTCGGCTCCGAATACCGCGCCATGGCTCGGCTCCCCGGCATCGCGGAGGCGCGCGTCTGGGAGCCCGAGCCCGCCCGGGTCTACTTCTGGGAGCACTGACGGTGACGACCCCCGTTCCGGAGGCGATCTGAGATGCCGGTCATCGACCTCGCCCGCGAGCCCCTGCGGGCGCTGAACGGCGCCCTTCACGCCTTGCCCGAGGGGTCCAACGACACCCATTTCGAGGTCCTGAACCCGCAGGGTCTCCATGCGGTGGCGGTCGGCATCGACCGGCCGCTCACCGTCACGGTCAACGGCAACGTCGGCTACTACTGCGGCGGCATGAACCAGGACGGCGTCATCACGGTGAAGGGCTCGGCCGGACCGGGGGTGGGCGAGAACATGATGTCCGGCACCATCGTGGTGAAGGGCGATGCCAGCCAGTATGCGGGCGCCACTGGGCGCGGCGGGCTCCTCGTCATCGAGGGCAACGCTTCTTCGCGCTGCGGGATCTCGATGAAGGGCATCGATATCGTCGTCCACGGCGACATCGGCCACATGTCGGCCTTCATGGCGCAGTCGGGCAACCTCGTGGTGCTCGGGGATGCGGGCGAGGCGCTGGGTGATTCCATCTACGAGGCGCGCCTCTTCGTGCGCGGGTCGGTGAAGAGCCTGGGGGCGGACTGCATCGAGAAGGAGATGCGGCCCGAGCACCTGGCGCTTCTCGCCGGCCTCCTCGAACGAGCCGGGGCGACCCACGTCCGGCCGGAGGAGTTCAGGCGCTACGGCTCGGCGCGCAAGCTCTACAACTTCCACATCGACAACGTCGATGCCTATTGAGGGCCGGTGCGCATGACCTATTCCAACCCGCCCATGCCGCCCCGCAGGTCGGCGACGTTCGACGAGTACACGCTGGCCGAGATCCGCCGTGCGGCCGCGACCGGGATCTACGACATCCGCGGCGGCGGGTCGAAGCGGAAGCTGCCGCATTTCGACGACCTGCTGTTCCTCGGCGCCTCAATCTCGCGCTACCCGCTGGAAGGATACCGGGAGCGCTGCGAGACCTCCGTCACGCTCGGGGCGCGGCATGCCAGGAAGCCCATCACGCTGAAGATCCCGATCACCATCGCGGGCATGAGCTTCGGCTCGCTCTCCGGACCCGCCAAGGAGGCGCTCGGGCGCGGCGCGACGCTCGCCGGCACCTCAACGACGACCGGCGACGGCGGCATGACCGAGGAGGAGCGGGGTCATTCGGAGATCCTCGTCTACCAGTACCTGCCGTCGCGCTACGGCATGAACCTCCGCGACTTGCGCCGCGCCGACGCCATCGAGGTGGTGGTCGGGCAGGGGGCGAAGCCGGGCGGCGGCGGCATGCTGCTCGGGCAGAAGATCACCGACCGGGTCGCCGAGATGCGCACGCTGCCGAAGGGCATCGACCAGCGCTCCGCCTGCCGCCACCCGGACTGGACCGGCCCGGACGACCTCGAGATCAAGATCCTGGAACTGCGCGAACTCACCGACTGGGAGAAACCGATCTACGTGAAGGTCGGCGGGGCGCGGCCCTACTACGACACGGCGCTCGCGGTGAAGTCCGGCGCCGACGTGGTCGTGCTGGACGGCATGCAGGGCGGCACCGCGGCGACCCAGGAGGTGTTCATCGAGCATGTCGGCATGCCGACCCTCGCCTGCATCCGCCCCGCCGTGAAGGCGCTGCAGGACCTCGGCATGCACCGCAAGGTGCAACTGATCGTCTCCGGCGGCATCCGCAACGGGGCGGACGTCGCCAAGGCCCTGGCGCTCGGGGCGGACGCGGTCTCGATCGGCACGGCGGCGCTGGTTGCCATCGGCGACAACGACCCGCACTGGGAGGACGAGTACCGCAAGCTCGGCACCACCGCGGGGGCCTACGACGACTGGCACGAGGGCAAGGACCCGGCCGGCATCACGACGCAGGATCCGGAGCTGATGAAGCGGGTCGACCCGGAGATCGCCGGCCGCCGGCTCGCCAACTACCTCAAGGTCATGACGCTGGAGGCGCAGACCATCGCGCGCGCCTGCGGCAAGAGCCATCTGCACAATCTCGAGCCCGAGGACCTCTGCGCCCTGACGATCGAAGCCGCCGCGATGGCCGGCGTCCCGCTCGCCGGCACCGACTGGATTCCCGGACAAGGCAAGTTCTGACCACCCGCTCCTTCAGGGACCCCGACCCATGGCCCGCGACCTCGATCAATTCGCCAGGGATAACGGAATCAAGTATTTCCTGATTTCCTACACGGACCTGGCGGGCGGGCAGCGCGCCAAGCTGGTTCCGAGCCAGGCGATCGCCGAGATGGCCAAGGAGGGCGCCGGGTTCGCCGGCTTCGCGACCTGGCTCGACATGACCCCGGCCGACCCGGACATGCTCGCGGTGCCGGACCCGGCCTCCGCCGTCCAATTGCCTTGGAAGAAGGAGGTCGCCTGGGTCGCCGCCGACTGCGTCATGGACGGCGAACTCGTCGAGCAGGCGCCGCGCAACACGCTGAAGCGGATGGTCGCCAAGGCGGCCGAGCAGGGCCTGCGCGTGCGCACGGGCGTGGAGGCGGAGTTCTTCCTGACCACGGCGGACGGCCAGGCGATCTCCGACGGGCTCGATACGGCGGCCAAGTCCTGCTACGACCAGCAGGCGCTGATGCGCCGCTACGACGTCATCGCCGAGATCTGCGACGCCATGCTGGCGCTCGGCTGGCAGCCCTACCAGAACGACCACGAGGACGCGAACGGCCAGTTCGAGATGAACTGGGCCTTCGACGATGCGCTCGTCACGGCGGACCGGCATTCCTTCTTCAAGTTCATGGTCAAGTCGGTCGCCGAGAAGCACGGCTTCCGGGCCACCTTCATGCCCAAGCCCTTCCCCGGCCTGACCGGCAACGGCTGCCACGCCCACATCTCTGTCTGGGACCTCGGCGCCACGCGCAACCGCTTCGCCGACCCGGAGGCGGAACTCGGCCTGTCCGAGGAGGGCCGCTGGTTCCTGGGCGGGATCATGCGCCACGCGGCGGCCCTCGCCGCGCTGACGAACCCCACCGTCAATTCCTACAAGCGCATCAACGCGCCGCGCACGCTCTCCGGCGCGACCTGGTCGCCCAACACGGTGACCTGGACCGGCAACAACCGCACCCACATGGTGCGCGTGCCGGGGCCGGGGCGCTTCGAGCTCCGGCTCGGCGACGGCGCCGCCAACCCGTACCTGCTGCAGGCCGCCATCATCGCCACCGGCCTCGACGGCCTCGCCGCGAAGGCGGACCCGGGGCCGCGCTCGGACGTGAACATGTACACGGACGGCCACCTCGTGGAGAACGCCGTGCGCCTGCCGCTCAACCTCCTCGACGCGCTGCGCGCCTTCGAGGCGGACGAGACGCTGCGCGCCATGCTGGGGGCCGGGTTCTCCAGGGCCTATCTCGCCATCAAGCGGGGCGAGTGGGAGGCCTATGCGGGCCATTTCACGGCCTGGGAGAAGGAGACGACCTTCGACGTGTGATCCCGGGCCGGCGCTCGGGGCGTTCACGCAGCTCCCGGTTTCTGGCAAGGTGACCCCATGTCGACGCCCTTCGAGATCCGTCTGCCGCGCTCCGACGAGTACGAGCCCTGGCTCGCCCTCTGGGAGGGGTACAACGCCTTTTACGAGCGCAAGGGGCCGACCGCGGTCTCCGAGGCGGTCACGCGCACGACCTGGGGCCGCTTCTTCGACGCATCCGAACCGGTCCATTGCCTCGTCGCCGCCGCGGGCGACCGGCTCATCGGTCTGACCCACTACCTCTACCACCGCAACACCGTCATGATCGGCCCGACCTGCTACATGCAGGACCTGTTCACCGCGCCGGAGGCTCGGGGGCGGGGCGTGGCGACGGCGCTCATCCAGGCGGTCTACGCCCGGGCCCGGGAGGCCGGCGCGCCGCGCGTCTATTGGCAGACGCACGAGACGAACCTGACCGCGCAGCGGCTCTACGACACGCTGGCCCAGCGCTCCGGCTTCATCGTGTACCGGAAGGACCTCTGACGCCGGCTTCGGAGCGGGAAGCGTTTGTGGGGGCTGTGGGCTCGCCGTCCGCCGGCAGAGCGGTGGCTTTTCTCCAAGCCCCTCACCCCGATGTCATCCCGGCTATCGCGCCGGGATCCATTGGCCGTGCCGGGTGTCGCGGCTTTTTGGCAGCTTTACGGCCGGGCCGCGGGGCGGCCATTAGGCCCCGGCGCGATGGCCGGGGTGACAACCGCGGGGAAGGCTTTCCCGGGACGGCGCCGGAAGCGTTCGCGGGGGCGGTGGGGTCCACCCACGGCTTCTGCGTGAATGCCTCAGCCGGCCGCCAGACGATCGAGGCCGTCGCGCTCCAGCACCCAGGTCACGTCGCCCTCGACCGGCTCGAAGCCGAGGCGGGCGTAGAAGCGGGCGACGCCCTGGTTGGTGCCGATGATCTCGAGCTTCATGTAGGACAGGCCCTCGTCCCGGGCCGCGCGGGCGGCGGCGGCCAGGAGCCGGCGGCCGAGGCCCGAGCCGCGGCGGGCGGGTTCGGCGTAGAGATCGCAGACGTAGAGGCCGCGACCGCCGCGCCAGGTCGAGAAGGCCACCACGCCGACCAGCATGCCGACCAGACGGCCGTCGGCCTCGGCGACCCAGAGGCGGAGCAGCGGGCTCGCCCCGAAGGCCTCGGCGCGCAAGGTCTCGCCGGTCACGGCCGGGACCGTCTCCGCCCCCGTGTCGCGGGCGAGGGTGCGGACCATGCCGGCGACGGCCTCGCACTCCTCGGGCCGGGCCGGGCGGATCAGCGCCGTCATGCGCCGAGGCCGGAGAGAAGGGCGGCGAGGTTGAGGCCGAGCGTCGGGGAGGGGTAACCGCCCTCCTGGACGGCCAGGACCGGGACCCCGAGGGCCCGGACGGCCCGCCCGATCGCCTCGAAGCCGCCCTGCGAGAGGGCGAAGCCCTGGAACGGGTCGTCCGCGGCGGCGTCCAGGCCCGCGGCGAGGACGAGGACGTCGGGCGCGAAGGCGCGGACGCGGTCGAGCGCGAGGCCGAGCGCCTCCAGGTAGGCGGCGTCCCCGGTGCCGCGCGGGAGCGGCAGGTTCAGGTTGAAGCCCTCGCCGGCGCCGGCGCCGGTCTCGGCGGCGTAGCCCCAGAAGAAGGGGTAGAAGCGGGCGGGGTCGACATGCAGCGACACCGTCAGGACGTCGGCACGGTCGTAGAAGATCGCCTCGGTGCCGTTGCCGTGATGGACGTCGACGTCGAGGATGGCGGTTCGCCGGCCGGCGCGCGTGAGGGCCTCGGCCGCCAGCGCGCTGTTGTTGAGGTAGCAGAAGCCCGCCGCCATGTCGGCGCTCGCGTGATGGCCGGGCGGGCGCGACAGCGCATAGACCAGCGTCTCGCCGCCGAGCACCAGCGTGGCCCCGTGCAGGGCGCTGGCCGCCGCCCCCAGCGCGGCGGGGAGCGTGTCGGGCAGGATCGGCGCCGAGCCGTCGCCGAGATGCCAGCCGACCTGGCCGATGACGCTCTCCGGATAGGAGGCGGGCGGCAGGCCCGGGCGGCCGAGGGCGTGGATGTTCGGGATCGGATAGGCGGCCGCGTCCGGCTGGCGTCCCCAGCGCTCGACCAGCGTCTCCAGGAAGGCGAGATAGCGGGCGTCGTGGACGAGGGCGGCCTCGGCGAGGGTGACCGGGGGCGGCTCGACGAGGGTGGCGCCGACCGCACGCACGCCCTCCATCAGGAGATCGATGCGCTCCGGCCGCTCCGGGCTCGGCCGGATCCGGCCGGCGACGACGAAGCCCGGCGGTTCGTGGCGGCGGCTCGCCTCGGCGAAGACGGTGATCATGGCGGCGCGGTCCTCCTCTGCCCCTCGGCGGATGATAGCCGGGCCGGACGGTGCCAGCGACCCCGTTCGGCACCGGGCCCCGGGGGAGCGCGGACTTGACCGCGGCGGGGCTTCGGACCAGCCTCGCCGCGACCCGAACCGAGGAGCCAGACCATGACCGCCGCGCAGCCGACCATCTCGATCGCCGGCGGTGGGCTACCGAAGGTGGCGTATGGGTCGGGGATGCATGTCTTCGACGCGAGCGGCAAGCGCTACGTGGACGGGTCGGGCGGGCCGGCGGTCTACTGCCTCGGGCACGGCAACCGGGAGGTCAACGCGGCGATCACGGCGCAGCTCGACCGGATCGCGCACGGCTACCGCTACACCTTTACGAGCGATCCGCTGGAGGAGCTGACGGCGCTGGTGGCTGAGTCCTGCGGGGGCGGGCTCGACCGCATGGTGTTCGTCTCGGGCGGCTCGGAGGCGGTCGAGTCGGCTCTGAAGATCGCGCTGCAATACCATGCGGCCAAAGGCGAAATGACCCGCAGACGGTTCATCTCCCGGCACCGGTCGTGGCACGGCAACACGCTCGGCGCGCTGTCGATCTCCGGGTTCCTGGAGCGGCGGGCGCCCTACGAAGGGGCGTTGATCGAAGGGTCGCTGATCTCGCCCGCGAACGTCTACCGGCCCCCGGCGGGCGTCGCGCCGGCGGAGGTCGGGGCCTGGTGCGCGGCGGAGCTGGAGGCGGAGATCCTGCGGCTCGGGGCCGAGAAGGTTGCGGCCTTCGTGTTCGAGCCGGTGGTCGGGGCGGCGGGCGGCGTGGTGCCGGCTCCCCCGGGCTACGCGGCCCTGGTGCGGGACGTCTGCGACCGCCACGGCGTGCTGATGATCGCCGACGAGGTGATGTGCGGCGCAGGGCGTTGCGGGACGTGGCGGGCGCTCGAGCATGACGGGGTGGTGCCGGACATCATGCCGGTCGCCAAGGGGCTAGGCGGTGGCTACCTGCCGCTCGGGGCGACGGTCTACCACCGGCGGATCGGCGTGGTGCTGGACGCGGCCTATGGGGGGCCGCTGACGGGCCACACCTTCACGGGCCACACGGCGGCCTGTGCGGCCGGGGTGGCGGTGCAGCGGATCGTGCGGCGCGACGGGCTCGTCGGGAAGGTGCGGCGGCTCGGGCCGGTGTTCATGGAGATGCTGAAGGGGGCCACCCAGGGCATCGAGGCGGTCGGCGACATCCGCGGGCGCGGCTTCTTCGTCGGGCTGGAGCTGGTGGCCGACCGCGCCACAAAAGAACCCTTCGCGGCCGAGCACAAGCTCTTCATCCGCATCCGGGACGCGGCGCTGGCGCGCGGGCTCATCTGCTACCCTTGCGGCGGCAACGTCGACGGAGTCCGGGGCGACACGGTGATCCTGGCGCCGCCCTACATCGCCGAACCGGCGGACCTGGAAGAGATCGCCGGCCTGACGGCGGCCTCGATCCGCGCGGCGCTCTCGGAGATCGGGGCGGGCTGATCAGCGCCACATGCCGAGGCGCTGGCGCTGCGCTTCCGCGGCCGCCTTCCTGAGCTTTTCGGGCGCGTCGACCTCGGCGAGCGCCCAGCCGGAGCGGACGAGCCATTCGGCGACATCGGCCTCGCCGATGCGGCAGCGGCCGTCGGCGGCGGCCTTGGAGCCGGCCGGAACCGCGCAGACCACCGGACGGTGGCGCAGGAAGAGTTCGAGCTGCGTGCGGGCCCTGTCGCGGCAAGGCTCCGCCGTGCCGTCGAGCTTGCGGCAGGCCTTGCCCTCCGGGGGCAGGGCGAGGCCGGAGAGGCGGATGCGGCGGCCGTCTCCCGTCAGGGTGCGGGCGTCGGCGACCGAGGGGAGGTTGAGCCGGATCTCCTCCGCGCGGGCGGGGACGGAGCGGATGGGTTCGGCGGGCGGCGTCAGGGCGGCGGTGCGCACCGACGCGGTCGGCTGCGGGTCGGCGTCGCGGGCATCGGTGACGGGCGCGAAGGCGCCGGCCGGCGGCATGACGACCCCGTCCGCGCCGACCGCGAGGGTCTTGGCGGTGACGGAGGGGGCCGGGGCGATGATCTCGCCGGGCGAGAAGGCGGACTGCGGGAAGCGGCGCTGCGCCTTCGGTCCACCCTCGGCAGGGGCGGCGCGTGGCGGGGCCGGCGTGGGCGGAACGGGGACCGCCGCGGGCGGGGCGGACTGGGCGGCGGGCGAGGCGGCCAGGGTCGTCTCGGGAATGTCGTCGGCGTAGCGCCACCACACCGCGCCCGCCATGGCGAGGCCGGTGACGCTGGCCGTGAGGGCATATCCGATCCAGGCTCGCATGGTCTTCGATCCCGTCCAAGGATCACGGCGACTGGAGAAGACCGTGGAACATCAGGGTTAACAAAGATTTAATGTACGTCTTCCGACGTATCGAAAAGACTTCGTTCACCATGTGCTTTGCTGCGATTTTACGCTTAAGAGCTTGTTTATGGCGCAGCGCGCAGGCTCCGTCCGGGGAAAGGGAGGGTGAAGGCAGCGAGGATCCGGTCTTGCGGACCAACACCATCGTCATGCTTCTCCTTGCGCTCGTCTTCGGGGCCGCGGCGGTCTTCCTGTCGCAGACCTGGCTCGAGCGTCAGGCGGAGAAGCGGATGCGCACCATCGAGGCGACGGCGCCGCGCGAGCTCGCCACGTCCACGGTGGTGGTCGCCGCGAAGGATCTGGCGTTCGGCACCGAGGTGACGGCGGCGGCGCTGAAGGAAATCGCCTGGCCGGCGGAAGCCGTGCCGCTCGGCGTGTTCCGGACCGTCGCGGAGATGTTCCAGCAGCCGGGCCGCCGCATGGCGCTCGCCGCGATCTCGGCCAACGAGCCGCTCCTGCAGGCCAAGGTCTCCGGACCCGGCCAGCGGGCGACGCTCTCGGCGGTGATCGACGAGGGCATGAAGGCGGTCACGGTGCGGGTCGACGAGGTCAACGGGGTGGCGGGCTTCGTCCTGCCGGGCGACCGGGTCGACGTGCTGCTCACCCGCCACCAGGGCGAGGGCGACGCCATCACGGAGGTGCTGGTCGAGCGGGCGCGCGTGCTCGCCATCGACCAGAGCTTCGACCAGCGCGCCGAGAAGCCTTCGATCCCCAAGGCGGTGACGCTCGAGGTGCACTCGGGCATCGCCCAGAAGGTGGCCTTCGCCTCCTCGGTCGGGACGATCTCGCTCGTCCTCAGGCCGGCGGGCGAGGTGGAGTCGGCGGTGGTGCGCAGCCAGCGCATCCGCCAGGCCACGGTTTCGGTTTCGCGGGCCACGAAGCGCCAGGAATACGGCGTCCGGTCCGAGGTGGAATAGAAATTCGGCTCGACCCCGAGGGTCGCGACGGGCGGGCCGATGTCCGGGACGGGGTGGGTGGCAGAGGCCGCCGCCCGCCGGTCCGGGCTTCAGTCGATCGCTCGTTCGGCGATTGGGGGTGTGAGTTGAAGATTGGCAAATCGAGGCCCGGGACAGGACGTCCCGGTTGGGCCGGGACCCTCATCATGGCGGCGGCGGTGGCCGCCGGGCTGGCGTGGGGCACGGTCGGCGCGGCGGGGCCCGCGGAGGCCCAGGAGCGCATCGTGCGGGTCGCCTCTGGGCGGCCGGAGCACATCCGGGTGTCGCAAGGCAAGTCCGAGACGCTCCGGGTCGAGAACCCGTTCGCGGACCTGGTCGTGGGCGATCCGGAGATCGCCGACGTGGTCCCGCTGACGGACAAGTCCTTCTACGTGCTCGGCCGGGCAATCGGGACCACGAACGTCTCGGTCTACGACTCGCGCAAGCAGCTGCTCGGCATCGTCGACATCGAGGTGTCGCACGACACGGGGCGGCTCGAGAGCGAGATCCAGCGGCGGTTGCCCTCCTCCAACATCCGAGTCTCGACCTACAACGGCAAGATCATGCTGTCCGGCACCGTCCGGGACGCGGTCTCGGCCGACAAGGCGATGCTGATCGCCAAGCAGTTCGGGCCGGACGTGATCAACTCGCTCTCGGTCGGCGGCTCGCAGCAGGTCATGCTGGAGGTGCGGTTCGTCGAGGCGAACCGGAACGCGGGGCGCGAGATCGGCATCAACTGGGGCCTGGGCTCCAGCCGCATCTCGCGGAATCTGGGCAGCGGGGGCGCGACGAGCGGGACCTATCCGCCCAATGCCAATGTCGGCGGCGCCTTCACGGGTACGCCGGGTCTGCTGAGCGGCGACAATCCGTTCGGCGTGGCGGTGGCACAGATCCTCGGGGACGGCATCCGTGCGGATCTGCTGATTCGGGCGCTTGAGGAGCAGGGGATCGGGCGGCGCCTCGCGGAGCCGAATCTGGTCGCGCTCTCCGGCGACACGGCGAGCTTCCTGGCCGGCGGCGAATACCCGATCCCGGTCAACAACAAGGACAACCAGGTCACCATCGAATACAAGAAGTTCGGTGTCGGGCTGGCGTTCACGCCCACGGTCCTCGAGAACGGACTGATCAACCTCAAGATTGTGCCCGAGGTCAGCGAGCTCGACTACTCGAACCCTCTGACGCTGAGCGGGACCACGATCCCTTCGCTCATCGTGCGGCGCGCCGACACGACCATCGAGCTGAGGGACGGACAGAGCTTCGCCATCGCGGGTCTGCTCCAGGCGAATTCGTCGAACATGCTGCAGCAGCTTCCCTGGCTCGGCAGCGTCCCGGTCCTCGGCGCCCTGTTCCGCTCGACCAACTACCAGAAGAGCGAGACGGAGCTGGTGATCATCGTGACGCCCCGGCTGGTGCGTCCCGTGGTTCCCGGCCAGGCGCTCAGGACACCTCTCGACAACCTCAGGGCGCCCAACGATCCGGAACTCTTCCTCCTGGGCAAGACGGAGGTCCGGAAGGACAAGGTGCAGCCGCCGCTTCCGACCCCGGCCGAAGGCCTGTCCGGCCACATCCTCGACATGCCGAACGGAGGCAACCGTGTCGCGAAGCGCTGAAGCGAAGACCCTGGCGGCGATCGCCGCCGTCGGGCTGCTCCTGGCGGGCTGCTCCTCGGACAACTACCTGGACAACCGGGATACCGTCACGCTGCAGTTCGGCGACGCGGTGGCGGCCAACAAGGTGGCGCAGACGATCGACCCCTGGCCGCCCTACGTCAACGACACGCGCTTGCCCGTCAACGGGCAGCGCGCCGTCGCCTCGGTCGAGCGCTACAAGAAGGGCATGATCCTGCCGCCCGTGCCGGCCACGACATCCGAGCTGTCGGATCAGTCCGCAGCACCCCCGGCGGGCGCCGCGGCCATGGCCAAGTAGACATCGAGGCGAGTGGACCGGCGGACTTCGAGGGCGGCGCGGCGAGCGCCGCCCTTTCGCGTTGTAGCTGTCCCGTTCGCGAAGACTTTAGGCAATTGTCCTGAAATTTGACCTGCTGCGTTTTGCGGTCCGTTTTCCGCGCTGCCATCCCGGCCGTCCCCGCGTCCGTCCGGCAGGTTTGCTTTCAGGTCATCTTAAGGGCCGGGGCGTCTCATCGGCAGGAGAGGGGAGGAACACTCCGCGCGTCCGGCGGCGCGGACGGGTTTCTCGGGCCTCGATCTGATGCGTGATCCGGAAATCGTGCCGATGTTCTTCAGCCGTACCCCTCCGCAGGACAAGGTCGTCGCCCTCAAGGTGACGGTCGTGGCGCCCGACCCGGCGCTGGAGAAGGAGCTCAAGGCCGCCTTCGCGGCGGGGCCGCGCTTCTCCCTCGACTTCATCGCCGACACGTTCGAACGCGCCGAGGCGCGCGTCCCGGCCGAGGGATCGGCGGCCTTCGTGGTCTTCCTCGACACGGGCTCGCGCAACGAGCTCCTGGCGCTGCAGCGCTTCATGGCGCGGACCGGCGGGCGCGTGCCGGTGATCGTGGTCACCGAGGGTTTCGACGAGGCGCTGGCGCGCTGGTTCCTGCAGATCCGGGTGACGGACTTCCTGCGCAAGCCGGTGGAGCCGGCCGAGCTCGCCCGCACCTGCCTGAAGGCCGTCCAGGCGGTCCAGGCGGCCCCCGCGATGGAGACCAAGGAAGCGGAGATCTACACCTTCCTGCCGGCCGCCGGCGGGGTCGGGGTGACGACGCTCGCGGTCCAGACCGCCTTCATCCTGCAGGGCGAGAAGGGCAAGTCGGCCACCTGCCTGGTCGACCTCGACTTCCAGAACGGCGCCTGCGCGGACCATCTCGACCTGGAGCCGCGGCTTGCGCTCGACGAGATCCTGCCGAACCCGGAGCGGCTCGACCAGCACCTGCTCGACATGATGCTGTCGCACCACACCTCCGGGCTGGCCGTACTTGCCGCGCCGAACCGCCCCGCGGAGATGCGCAGCTTCCATCCGGCGGTGGTGACGCGGCTTCTCGACCTGGTCGCGCAGCGCTTCGACAACGTGGTGATCGACCTGCCGCGGACGTGGTTCCCGTGGACCGACGACGTGCTGGTGGGCTCCGACCACTTTTTCATCGTCACCGAGATGACCGTGCCAGGGCTCCGGCTCGCGCGGCGGCTGGCGCTCGCCATCCGCGAGCGTCTCGGCGACGAGGCGACCCCGAAGGCGATCGTCAACCGCTACGAGAGCCGGATGTTCGGCACCGGGCTGCGGAAGTCGGACATCGAGGCGGCGCTCGGGACGATGCTCGCCGGCGTGGTCTCTAACAACTACCGGCTCGTGCGCGAGGCGATCGACCGGGGCGTGCCGCTCCACGAGATCAAGGCCTCCAACAACGTGCTCGCCGACATGCGCAAGATCCTCTTCGCCGAGCCTGGCGAGAAGTGATGTCCCGCGGGCGCGCCCGCCGCGCCCCGTCCCCCGGCGCCGCCTGACGGCGCGCCCCCATCCGGAGCCGACCCGATGCTCGGACGCTTCACCGCCCGCCGCCACGCCGCCGCGCCGCCGGGTCCCGAGACCCTGCCGCCGCCGCCCGCGCCCGCCGTCCAGCTCACGGAGCTGCCGCCGCCGCCGCTGCCCGTGGGCGAGGAGCCGCCGGCCTGGCAGCCGCCCGGGGCCGCCGCCATCGCCGAGGCCTTCGCGCTGCCGGCCGAGGACCTGCCGCCTCCGCCGCCGGTCGCCACGCCCGCCGCCGAGCCTGCTGCCGGGCCGCTGATCGCGCCGTCGCCGGCCCCGGTCGAGAGCGACGCCGGCGTCACCCGGCTCACCAACAAGCTCCTCGACGCCCGGGTGCGCCTGCATCGCCGGCTGATCGAGGAGATCAACCTGTCGGCGCTCGAAAAGCTGCCGGAAGCGGAGATGAAGCGGCAGGTCGGCGGCCTCGTCTCGCAGTATGTCCAGGCCGAGCGCATTGCCCTCAACGCCCAGGAACTCGAGATCTTCACCAAGGAGATCCTCGACGAGATGACCGGGCTCGGGCCGCTCGAGCCCCTGCTCAAGGACGACTCCATCGCCGACATCTTGATCAACGGGCACGAGAACGTCTTCGTCGAGCGGCGCGGCATGCTGGAGAAGACACAGACGCGCTTCAAGGACGAGGCGCACCTCCTGCGCATCGTCAACAAGATCGTCTCGGCGGTCGGCCGGCGGGTCGACGAGAGCCATCCGCTCTGCGACGCGCGCCTCCTCGACGGCAGCCGCGTGAACGTGGCGATCCGGCCGATCGCGGTCGACGGGCCGCTGGTCTCGATCCGAAAGTTCTCCAAGAAGAAGCTGTCGCTCTCCGCCCTCGTCGAGGTCGGGGCGATCAAGCAGCAGATGGCCGACCTGCTCGCGGCGGCCGTGAAGTCGAAGATCACGCTGATCATCTCGGGCGGCACCGGCTCGGGCAAGACCACGATGCTCAACGCGCTCTCGGCCTTCATCCCCGAATACGAGCGCCTCATCACGATCGAGGACGCGGCCGAGTTGCAGCTCCAGCAGCCGCACGTGGCGCGCATGGAGACGCGGCCGCCCAACATCGAGGGCAAGGGCGAGATCCGCCAGCGCGACCTCGTCAAGAACGCGCTGCGCATGCGGCCGGACCGGGTCATCCTCGGCGAGGTGCGCGGCGAGGAGGCCTTCGACATGCTGCAGGCCATGAACACGGGCCACGAAGGCTCGATGGCCACCATCCACGCCAACAACCCGCGCGAGGCGATCTCGCGCCTGGAGCAGATGCTCGGCATGTCGGCGATGCCCATGACCGTGCAGAGCATGCGGGCGCAGATCACCGCGGCCATCCGGGTCATCGTGCAGCTCCAGCGCATGAGCGACGGCAAGCGGCGCATCACCTCCATCGCGGAGATCACCGGCATGGAGGGCGACATCCTGCAGATGCAGGAGATCTACAAGTTCGTGCGCTCGAAAACGGACGAGGACGGCACCATCCACGGCAACTTCGTGGCGACCGGCGTGCGTCCGCGCTTCCTGACCGAGCTCGTCGCCAAGGGCATCAACCTGCCGGGATCGCACTTCGACCCGTCGAAGCCGCTGTGAGGCCGCCATGCCGTCCCTGAAGCTCGACGAACTCGACCCCTCGATCCTCGTCTCCCTGTTCGTGGCCGCGGCGGTCGTGCTCGTGGTCGAGGCGGTGTACCTCCTGGTCTTCAAGGGCGAGAGCTACCGGGACCGGGTGAACCGGCGGCTCAGGATCCTCGGCGAGAAGCCGAACCGGGAGGAGGCGCTGGTCATCCTCAGGCGCGAGCGAGGGCTGACCGGCGAGGGCCTCTACCTGATCCCCGTCAAGGCCTTCAACCGTCTCGTCCTGCAGTCGGGCACGACGCTCGGCATTCCGAAGGTGCTGGCGGTCATGGTGGCGACCGGGCTCGCGGCTGCGGCCGGGCTCTATGTGTGGCGGCACGACCCGGCCCTCTCGGCCGGCGGCCTCGTCGCCGGCGGGCTCGTGCTGCCGCTCCTCGTCCTGCGCACCCTGCGCAAGCGGCGCCTGGACAAATTCGCGGCACAGTTCCCGGACGCGATCGACATCATCGTTCGCTCCCTCAAGGCCGGGCACCCGGTCCCGGTGGCGATCTCGATGGTGGCGCGCGAGATGGGCGACCCGGTCGGCACGGAGTTCGGCATGTTGGCCGACGAGGTGACCTACGGGTCGGACCTGGAGACGGCCATGCGCAACCTGCTGTTCCGGGTCGGCCAGGAGGACCTGCCGCTGTTCGTGACCGCGGTGGCGATCCAGGGCTCGACGGGCGGCAACCTCGCCCAGATCCTGGCGAACCTCAGCCGGGTGATCCGCGAGCGGTTCAAGATGCGGCGCAAGATCCGGGCGCTGTCGTCGGAAGGGCGCTTCTCGGCGCTGGCGCTTTCCGCCATGCCGGTGATGTTCTTCGGCGCGGTCAACTACATGAACCCGGGCTTCTACGGCGACATCATCCACCTGAAAGTGACGCAAACCGCGCTCGGCATCGCCATCGGGTGGATGCTGACCGGCAATCTCATCATGAAGAAGATGATCAACTTCAAGATCTAGGCGCGGGGCCGGGTTTCCATGCTGGACCAGTTCGAAACCTTCCTGGCGGGGTCCGACGCGATCTCCATCCTGCCCGGCGCCATGCTCTTCCTGGCCGTGGCGGCGGTGACCATCGCGGTCGGGCAACTCGTCCAGTCGCGCGGGGCGATCCGACGGCGCGCGGCGGACGTCGGCTCGCTCGACATCGCGGTGACGGCGGTCGATCCCCGGTCGCCGCTCGGCGAGAGCCGGGCCGCGGCGGCGAAGCTGCTCGACAGCGTGACGCGCAATTTCGTGCCGGAGGACGTCCGCGAAGTCGTGAAGATCCGGCGTCAGCTGATGCAGGCCGGCTTCCTGCAGCCGGGTGCGGTGGCGTGGTATTTCGCGGCGCGGTTCGGGGCCGCCATCGTGGTCGGGCTGGCGGCCTCCGCAACGGCGGCGGCCCTCGGCATGGCGGGGGCGGTCTTCTGGCTCGTGGTGCTCGGCGGGCTCATCCTGGGCTACCTGCTGCCGTCGATCTACGTCGGCCGGCGGGTGGCGCGGAACCGGGACGAACATCGGGCCGGCTTCCCGGACTTCATGGACCTGATGGTGGTCTGCGCGGACGCCGGTCTCTCCATGGAATCGGCGCTCGACCGGGTCGGCCGGGAGCTCTCGACCAGCTATCCGTCGCTGTCCGCCAACCTCGCCATGACGAACCTGGAGATGCGCGCCGGGCGGACCCTCGGCGAGGCGCTGGACATGCTGGGCGACCGGCTCGGCATCACGGAGGCGCGCTCGTTCGCGACGCTCTTGCAGCAGTCCGAGGAGCTCGGGTCCAGCCTGACGGAGGCGCTGCGCATCTATTCCGACGACATGCGGCACCAGCGGCTCAGCCGGGCGGAGGAGAAGGCCTACGCGCTGCCAGCCAAGCTCGTCATTCCGCTCGGCCTGTTCGTCTTCCCGGTCCTGCTGATCGTCACCATCCTGCCGGTCTACATCCGACTGAAAGGTTACTCGAATTGAACCGTGATAGGACGCCCGCTGCGGCAGAGGGAAGTATTTAAGGATTGCGTGCTTTGATGCCGGTCAGTCGATCCACCCACGCCGTCGCGGCGGGGTCAGTCTCGGGTAGCGGGTCATGTCAGCATCTGTCCGGCGCATCCTGTCCTTGTCGATCCTCATGGCTCCGCTGCTTGGCGGTTGCGAGTCCACGGGCACAATGGGCAAGCTTTTCGATCCGTCTACCGCGGACGCCAGGACCGACGGAGCGGTCACCGGCACGGTCGCGAGCCAGCCCGCGGCCTATGTGCCCGATGCGCCCGGTCCCACCATCGCGGCCGCCTCGGGCCTGACCGGAGACCTGCCGACCGACCCGGTCAGCGTCGGCAAGCGGCACTACCGCGAGGGCCATTTCGGGCTCGCCGAGCAGGCCTTCCGGAAGGCCGTGGAGGAGGGGCCGCGGGACGCGGAGGCCTGGGTCGGCCTGGCGGCGAGCTACGATCGGCTCCGGCGGTTCGATCTCGCCGACCGCGCCTACACGCAGGCGATCCGAATCGTCGGGACGACGCCGGTGATCCTGAACAACCAGGGCTACTCCCTCATGCTCCGGGGCGAGCTGAAGACCGCACGCTCCAAGCTGGCCGCCGCGCGCGCCATGGACCCCGGCAATGCGGTGATTCTCGCGAACCTCGACATGCTCGATGCGAGCCAGGCGCTCGGCAAGGACGTGCGCTGAGGCTCCGTTCGCGGCCTCGGCGTGATGATGGGATCCCGTTCGAATCGGGACCGTGGTGCCCGACCGTGGCGCCGGCCCTCGGACCCGCGCCACCGGACCGGTGCCGCGGGTCAGCCCTCTCCGTAGAGACGGGTCAGGGTGGAGACCACCTCGCGCGCCTGCTCGCTCGCGAGTGAATAGTAGATGAGCTTCCCCTCTCGCCGGGTGGCAACAAGGTTGTCATGCCGCAGGCGAGCGAGCTGCTGGGAGACGGCAGGCTGCCGGAGCTCCAGAATCGTCTCGAGCTCGGTAACGGATCGCTCCTTCTCGCAGAGGAGGGCCAGGATCGTCAGGCGGCCCTCATGGGATAGTGCCTTCAGCAGTTCGCTTCCGGCCTTTGAAATATTCGACAACTTGCTTCGTTGCAGCGAAAGACCCTGGGGATCCGACATCCACCCGGGTGCCGGGGAATTGGGCTGTAGCAACATCAACGTCTCCGTGGACCAGGAAGATCCTTGTGATCGGGCCGTGCCGGAACGCGGCCCGTGGACCTGTGTCGGAACCGCCCCGATCGGACCCTGACGCAGACTGGTGCGGCGCAACCGCCCCTCGACCGGACACCCCTCTTGGCCCGGCCGCATGACGTAAAGTAATTCAAGGTTCGCGTCGATGCAACCGTGTATATCCTGACCCCTTCCGGACAAACGCTGCGGCCTCGAATGAAGTACTTGTATTAGAAGCCCACCTTGATTCGGTGATCAGACGATCCACAATAGAAAATTCTAAAGTTCCTGAACTGAGTCCCGATCGGCTGCGCTTTATTCGCATATATTATGATGAGCCCTCAAAATCGAAAGGTCTTCTAGTCGGAAAATTGCCTAGGTCGACCTGTGCGAGGGGGCTGTTTCTGATTTGGAAACTGACCGTCCCACGAGGATTGACGAAAAATGACAAGTTGTATGATGTCCCTGCGTCATGCTGTCACCGCAATTCGTCGATCTGAAGGGCGGTGCCGCCGCTCACCGCGGCGCGCGACGGAGAAGGACACGGTAGACCCGCCCGGCAACGAGGGGGAGGGCGTAGATCGGGAATTGCGCCATGGCGAAATAGGACCAGGTGTCGTCGGGCAGGCTCCCGGACATGGCCCCGACGAGCAGCCCGAGATTGCGGTTGCCTCCACACCAGCCGAGGGCGAGCGCGGAGGACCGGCCGGCGGGCCAGAGCACCAGGCTGGTCGCCAAGATCCCGCCGACCGCAAGGGCGATACCGAAAAGAAGGATGCCGGCCATGTGCAGCGGTTCCGCCGCGACCTTGGCGGTGATCCCGTCCATGGATCCTACCGCGAAGATCGCGAGGGGAACGATCAAGGTGCCGGTCACGGCCTCCCGGTTGCGCAGGATCCTGTCGCGCCCCGCGAGGACGATGACGATCGCGGCAGCGGCCGCGGCGGGCAGCACGATGGCGGCCAGCCGCAGGGCGAGGCGGGCGGCGTCCAGAGGGAAGTCGACGCCGATCAGCCCGGCGACGGCGGGCACGACCAGCGGCGAGGCGAGCGTCAGGGCGAGGCACAGCGTGAGCGCCTGCGCGCCGTCGAGCCCCATCAGGGCGGCGAAAGCCGGGGAGGAGAGGGTCGGCGGACCGAAGGCGAAGATGAAGAGGGCCAGGGTGAGCCCGGGCCCGAGTAGCGGATCGAAAATCGGACCGGCCAGGCGGAAGGCCAGCGGGGTCGCCACCGCGAGCACGAGCGCGCCCGCCAGGATCGGCCGGGGCCGGCGCAGCGTCGCGGCGACGGCCGCCGGGTCGATCATCAGAAAGGCCAGCGCCAGCATGACGGTGACCAGGGAGGCGAGCCACGGCCGCACGAGCGCGGCGAGATCCGGCGTGGCGAGGCCGATGAAGATCGAGGCGGCCGACAGGGCGGTTCCGTGCCGGCCCATCCAGGCGAGAAGCCGGCGCATGAGGGTGTCCGGTCAGAGGTCGGTTTCGTCGGCCGGGGCGGCCGCGACGGCGGTGAGGCGCCGGAAGCCGTCCTGCAGGTCGGCGATGAGGTCGGCGGGGTCCTCCAGGCCGACATGGAGGCGGATCAGCGGGCCCGCGGCCTCGAAGCGCGTGGCCGTGCGGGAAAGTGCGACGTCGGCGGGAATGGCGAGGCTTTCGAAGCCGCCCCAGGAATAGCCCAGGCCGAACCAGCGCAGCCCGTCCAGCATGGCGGCGACCGCCCGGGAGGGGTAGGGGGCGGCGAGCACGACCCCGAAGAGGCCCGTGGCGCCGCAGAAGTCGCGCCGCCAGAGCGCGTGCCCGGGGTCGGTCTCCAGCGCGGGGTGGAGCACGCGGCCCACCTCGGGCCGGCCCTGCAGCCAGCGGGCGACCGCGAGGGCGCTCTCCTGGTGGCGACGGAGCCGCAGGTCCATGGTGCGCAGCCCGCGCAGGGCCGCGAACATGTCGTCGGCGCCGGTGAACATGCCGAGCGACCCGCTGGTCTCCTTCACGGCGGGCCACAGGGCGGCGTTGGCCGAGACGGTGCCGAGCATCAGGTCGGAGTGGCCGCCGACATATTTGGTGGCGGCGAGGAGGGTGATGTCGATGCCGTGGTCGAGGGGGCGGAAGAAGACCGGGGTGGCCCAGGTGTTGTCCATGATCGACACGATCCCGCGGGCGCGCGCCGCGGCCGCGATGGCGGGCACGTCCTGCATCTCGAAGGTGAGCGAGCCGGGCGCCTCGAGATAGACGGCGCGCGTGTTCGGCCGGAACAGCGCCGCGATGCCCGCGCCGACGGCGGGATCGTAATATTCCGTCTCGACCCCCATCCGCTTCAGCACGGTGTCGCAGAAATGGCGGCAGGGGTGGTAGGCGGTGTCCACGACGAGCAGGTGGTCGCCGGCCGAGACGACCGAGAGCAGCGCCACCGAGATGGCCGCGAGGCCCGACGGCGTGACGACCGATCCGGCCGCGCCCTCGAGGTCCGTCATGGCGTCGCACAATGCCTCCGAAGTAGGCGTTCCGCGTCTTCCATAGACATACCGCGCCTTGCCGCCCTGCATCGCGCCGACACTCTCGAAGAGCACCGTGGAGGCCCGGACGATCGGCGGGTTCACGAAGGGAAGCGACGCGTCCTGCGGCCGTCCGGCATGGGAGAGGCGGGTGGCCAGCGCCGGGGCACGGCGGGGCATTTCGTCGTTCTCGGCGTTCTGGCTCATGGTTTCCTCGGGGATTCGGGTCCGGCCGCGTCGGGAACTTCCCTTAGCACGGCGTCAGTTTCGGGCGCACGCCCCCTTGACCCGTCGTCATGAATAGCCTGAGATGGCTGGGCCGCCACCTCGGTCCGGTCGCGGGCGGACGGGGAGCGGCGACCGAAAAACCGAGCAGGAGCGGCCCGCGCGCCATTCGGCCCGCAGCTTGCTTCTGCGGACCGCAAGTCCGGGTCAGGTACGGGACCTTTCGGACATATGCGCAGACGCGAACGTAAAACGGCCAACAGTAAGGGTCCAAACATGAAAACCAAGATCGTCGCGGCGGCCTTCGGCGTCGCGGTCGGATTTGCCGCCACAGCCGCCTCGGCGGGAACGCTGGACGACGTCAAGGCCAAGGGCTTCCTGCAATGCGGCGTCGGCCCGGGCCTCGCCGGCTTCGCCCAGCCCGACCAGTCGGGCAACTACGTCGGCTTCGACGTCGACGTCTGCCGGGCCGTGGCCGCGGCCGTCTTCAACGACCCGTCGAAGGTGAAGTTCACGCCGCTGTCGGCGAAGGACCGGTTCACCGCGCTGCAGTCGGGCGAAGTGGACGTGCTGTCGCGCAACACGACCTGGACCATGTCGCGCGACACGTCGCTCGGCCTGAAGTTCGCCGGCATCAACTACTATGACGGCCAGGGCTTCATGGTTCGCAAGAGCCTGAACGTCACCTCCGCCCTGCAGCTGTCGGGCGCCTCGGTGTGCACCCAGACCGGCACCACCACCGAGCTCAACCTCGCCGACTTCTTCCGTTCGAAGAACATGAAGTACGAGGTCGTCAGCTTCGAGAAGAGCGACGAGGTCAACAAGGCCTACGACAGCGGCCGCTGCGACGCCATGACGACGGACGCCTCCGGCCTCTATGCGGAGCGCCTGCGGCTGACGAACCCGGCCGACCACATCGTGCTGCCGGAGATCATCTCGAAGGAGCCCCTCGGCCCGCTGGTCCGCCAGGGCGACGACGCGTGGTTCAACGTGGTCAAGTGGTCGCTCTTCGCCCTGATCACGGCTGAGGAGCTCGGCGTCACCAAGGCCAACGTCGACGAGATGCTCAACTCCACCAACCCCGAAGTGCGCCGCCTGCTGGGCAAGGAAGGCAAGTTCGGCGAGGGCATCGGCCTGTCGAACGCCTGGGCCTACCAGATCGTCAAGCATATCGGGAATTACGGCGAGAGCTTCGAGCGCAATGTCGGGCAGGGGTCTCCGCTCAAGATCGCCCGCGGCGTGAACGCGCTGTGGTCGAAGGGCGGCCTCCAGTACGCGCCCCCGATCCGCTGATCCGGTGACCCAGGGCCGGGCCGCCGTCCTCTCGGGGACGCGGCCCGGACCCTCCGGCCCGGCAGGCCGGTTCGCGGACGCCGCGTGACCCTTCCGGGCCGCGCCGGCGGCCTTGGGGGTGACTTGCGCCCGGGGGTTCGGGCGAGCGTGGGGCGTAGCATGGCGAGTGAAGCGAAACGGGACGAGACGTCCGGGGGCTCGTGGCTCAACAACCCGGAGGTCCGCGGCGTCCTCTACCAGGTGCTGACGCTCGCGCTCGTGGTGGCGGTCGTCTGGACCTTCGTGCACAACGCGGCGGTCAACCTGCAGCAGCGCAACATCGCGCAAGGCTTCGGGTTCCTCGGCGCGCAGGCGGGCTTCGACATCTCGCAGTCGCTGATCGACTACCCGAAAGACTCCTCCTACGGGCGGGCGATCCTGGTCGGCCTCGCCAACACGGCCCTGGTGGCCGGGCTCGGCATCGTGCTGGCGACGCTCCTCGGCTTCATCGCCGGCATCGCGCGGCTGTCCTCCAACTTCGTGATCCAGAAGCTCGCGACCCTCTACGTGGAGATCGTGCGCAACCTGCCGCTTCTGCTGCAGATCCTGTTCTGGTACTTCGCCGTGCTGGCGCTCCTGCCGAGCCCGCGGCAGTCGCTGCAGCCGGTGAGCGGGTGGGTCTTCCTGAACAACCGCGGGCTCATCATCCCGGAGTTCGTCTGGACGCCGGCCTCCGGCGAAGCGGTCGCCGGCGGGCTCCTGGTCGCGATCCTGCTCTCCCTGGGCATCCGCTTCTGGGCGCGCCGGCGGCAGGCGGCGACCGGGCAACGGTTCCCGACCGGGTGGACGAGCCTCGGCCTGATCGTCGGGCTGCCGGCGATCGCCTTCCTGGCGACCGGCTCGGGGCTCACCGTCAACGCGCCCACCAAGTCGACCTTCAACATCGCGGGCGGTACCCGGGTCATCCCGGAGTTCATGGCTCTGCTGCTCGCGCTCGTCATCTACACCGGCGCCTTCATCGCCGAGATCGTGCGGGCCGGCATCATGGCGGTCAGCCACGGCCAGACCGAGGCGGCCCGCTCGCTCGGGCTGCGTCCGGGCGACACCCTCCGGCTGGTGGTCGTGCCGCAGGCCATGCGGGTGATCATCCCGCCGCTGACGAGCCAGTACCTGAACCTCACCAAGAACTCCTCGCTCGCGGTGGCGGTCGGCTATCCAGACCTCGTCTACACGGGCGGCACGGTCCTCAACCAGACCGGCCAGGCGATCGAGGTGATCGCGATCTGGATGCTCATCTACCTGGGCACGAGTCTGGCGACCTCGGCCTTCATGAACTGGTTCAACGGCCGCATGGCCATCGTGGAGCGCTGACCGATGACCATGGTTTCCGACGGCGCACCAGGTGGCATCGCCTTCGTCCGCTCCGAACTGAAGCAGGCCGAGCCGCCGCCGTCGTCGGTGGTGGGACCCTATGCCTGGGCGCGGGCGCGGCTCTTCGCGACGCCCGGCGACATCCTGCTGACCCTGATCGGCATCGTGATCTTCGGCTGGATCGCCTGGCAGTTCATCGATTTTGCGCTGGTGCGCGCGGTGTTCCAGGGCACCTCGGGCGAGGATTGCCGAAAGTCGGCGGACGTCGGCGCCTGCTGGCCCTACGCCAAGGCCTACTGGCTGCAATGGGTCTACGGGCGCTACCCGATCCCGGAACGCTGGCGCGTGGACGTGGTGTTCCTGCTCTTCTTCGGGCTGCTGGCGCCGCTCATGATCCCGAAGGCGCCGCTGAAGCGGCTGAACGCGCTGCTCTTCTTCCTGGCATTCCCGATCGTCGCCTTCGTGCTGCTGCGCGGCGGCCTCTTCGGCCTGGAGGACGTGGAAAGCTACCTGTGGGGCGGCGTGCTGGTGACCCTGGTGGTCGCCGTCACCGGCATCGTGTTCTCCCTGCCGCTCGGCATCATGCTTGCGCTCGGGCGACGGTCGAAGATGCCGATCATCCGCCTGCTCTCGATCATGTTCATCGAGTTCTGGCGCGGCGTGCCGCTGATCACCGTGCTGTTCATGGCCTCCAACATGCTGCCGCTGTTCATGCCGGCGGGCACGGACGTGGACAAGTTGCTGCGCGCGCTGATCGGCGTGTCGCTCTTCTCGGCGGCCTACATGGCCGAGGTGGTGCGCGGCGGGTTGCAGGCGATCCCGAAGGGGCAGTACGAGGGCGCCATGGCGCTCGGGCTCAACTATTGGAAGATGATGCTGCTCGTGGTCATGCCGCAGGCGCTGAAGCTCGTCATCCCGGGTATCGTGAACACCTTCATCGGCCTGTTCAAGGACACCACGCTGGTCGCCATCGTGTCGCTCTTCGACCTCCTCGGCATGATCAACTTCACCCGCACGGACGCGAACTGGGCGGCGCCGACGGTGGCGGGCACGGGCTACCTCGTGGCCGCCATCTTCTACTTCGTCTTCTGCTTCGGCATGAGCCGATACTCGATGTTCATGGAACGCCGGCTCAACACCGGCCACAAACGCTGATCCGGAGACCCACGATGACGATCGAAAACGCGGTGTCCGCCGAAGAACTCAAGGCCGACCGCTCCAAGATGAAGGTCTTGAACGAGGTCGCCGTGCGCATGGCCGGCGTCAACAAGTGGTACGGCGACTTCCATGTGCTGAAGGACATCAACCTGACCGTCAACAAGGGCGAGCGGATCGTCGTGTGCGGACCGTCCGGCTCCGGCAAGTCGACCATGATCCGCTGCATCAACCGCCTGGAGGAGCACCAGAAGGGGCAGATCGTCGTCGACGGGATCGAGCTCACCAACGACCTCAAGAAGATCGACGAGGTGCGCCGCGACGTCGGCATGGTGTTCCAGCACTTCAACCTGTTCCCGCATCTCACCATCCTGGAGAACTGCACGCTCGCGCCGATCTGGGTGAAGAAGCTGCCCAAGAAGGAGGCCGAGGAGGTGGCGATGCACTACCTCAAGCGGGTGCGCATCCCGGAACAGGCCAACAAGTATCCGGGCCAGCTGTCCGGCGGACAGCAGCAGCGTGTCGCCATCGCCCGCTCGCTCTGCATGAACCCCAAGATCATGCTCTTTGACGAGCCCACCTCCGCGCTCGACCCCGAGATGGTGAAGGAGGTGCTCGAGGTGATGATCAGCCTGGCCGAGTCGGGCATGACCATGCTGTGCGTCACCCATGAGATGGGCTTCGCGCGGCAGGTGGCGAACCGGGTCATCTTCATGGACGCCGGCCAGATCATCGAGCAGAACGAACCGGCGGCGTTCTTCGGCAATCCGCAGCACGAGCGCACCAAGCTGTTCCTGAGCCAGATCCTGCACTGACCCGCCGGGGTCCTGCCAACGGGCCTCATCTCCAGCGGAGCCTGCCCGGGTGCCCTCACAGGTCCCGGGCTCGGTCCTCTTGGGCCACGGCCGTGCCAGACGGGAAAGCCGCCGAGCAGAGACACGCGGGACAGGCCGCGAATACGCATTCGTCGTGACTGGAATGTTTCTATAATCGTATTCAGTGGTTTTTATTTTAGTCACCGATCGTGGTAATGTGCACGTCGAGGTGGTTCATGACCTTCGACGCGTTCGCCCGGGGCTTTATGGCCTGCTATTTCGGCTTCGTGGCGCTGCACTACACGGTGCGGCTGCTGGCCTTCCGTGCGCGGACCGGCTGGTCCCACGCGGACCCGGGGGCGCGCGGGTCGGCCAACTGGCGGCACCAGTCGGTGTTCCGGCTCTTCCGCGCCTCGATCCTGATCGTCTGCGTCGCCAGGGTGCCGTTCCCCGGGATCGACCAGCTCCTGCTCCCGTTCGAGGCGCTGGCGAACCGGCCCGCGGTGGTCGCCACCGGCATCCTGCTGATGATCGCCGCGCTCGGGGCGGTCGACTATGTCCATTCCTATCTGGAGGCCGACTGGCGGTCCGGGACGGGCGGGCGGATGCCGTCGCGGCTCTTCACCGACGGTCCATACGGCCTGACGCGGAACCCGATCTTCCTGGCGGTGATCGCCGGTCAGGTGGGCTTCTTCCTCGCGCTGCCGTCGGTCTTCTCTCTCGTCTGCCTGATCGCGGGCGTGGCCGTCCTGGTCAGGCAGAGCCGGGTGGAGGAGGAGGCGCTCGCCCGTCACTTCGGGCAGGCCTACGAGGCCTACCGGGCCTCGACGCCCCGGTGGCTGCCGATCCATGGCGGCTTGCGGCATCCCGGCAAGGATGGCGCCAAGGCCTGAGGGCGGCGCCTCGACTTCCATGACAGAAGACTGACATCGAGTGCCAGCGGCGCTTCAGCCCGCCTGGGTCATCATGCTCCGCATCGACAACGCCCAAGCAGGAGACATGCCATGACGACCCGCACCCTGACCGCCCTCCTCGCCGCCGGCCTCGCCCTCGGCGCCTTCGTCCTGCCGGCCCGGGCGGACGGCCCGCGCTGCCCCGCGCCCGCCGCCGGCACCGCCGCGGTGTCCACGGGAACGCTGCAGGCGAAGCTGGAATCCATGGGCTACCGCGTGCTCGAGACCGAGCGCGAGCACCGCTGCACCGTGATCGTCGCTGTCAACGACAGCGGCTTCCCCGTCGAACTCACCTACGAGCCGGCGAGCGGCGAGATGGTGCGCGCGGCGCTCCATCGCTGACGCGGGCGCCGGGTCAGGCCGGGCCGGAGACGATCTCGGTGTCGTCCCGGCTCGCCCACTCGGTCCAGGAGCCGTCGTAGAGGCCGAGCCGGTTGTGGCCCATGGACTCGAGCGCGAGCCAGAGGATCGCCGCCGACACGCCCGACCCGCAGGTCGTGATCACCGGCCTCGCCGGGTCGACGCCGGCGGCCGCGAAGGTCTCGGCCAGGCTTTCGGGGCTGCGCAGCTTGCCGTCCGCGACGATCGCCGCGAAGGGGACGTTGAGGGCGCCGGGCATGTGGCCCGAGGAGAGGCCCGGCCGGGGTTCGGGGGCCTCGCCGCGGAAGCGATCGGCCGGCCGCGCGTCCACCACCTGGGCGGAGCCGGAGGCGAGGGCGCGCTTCACGTCCTCGACGTCGCGGACCATGCCGTGGTCCATGCGCGCGGTGAAGTGGCGCGGCTGGCGGACGACCGCCTCGTCGGAGACCGGGCGGCCCTCCGCGCGCCATTTCGGGAAGCCGCCTTCCAGGATGCAGACGTCGCGCGCGCCGAAGACCCGGAAGGTCCACCAGACGCGCGGCGCCGAGAAGAGGCCGATGCCGTCGTAGACGACAATGCGCATGCCGTCCCCGATGCCGAGCTTGCGGACCGCCGACGCGAAGGCCTCGGGCGACGGCAGCATGTGGGGCAGGGGGTTCGTCTCGTCCTTGACCTTGTCGAGGTCGAAATGCACCGCGCCGGGGATGTGGGCTGCGGCATACTCCGCCGCGCCGTCCCGGTTCATCGTGGGCAGGTACCAGGAGGCGTCGACGACGACCACGTCCGGGGCGTCGAGATGCGCCGCGAGCCACTCGGTGGTGACGAACCAGCGGGAACGGTCGGCTTCGATCATCATGTCCCTCCCCAGGGTGCGCGGCGGCGGCCCGGGCCTCGCCCCCCGCACATAGCCCCAGCCACGCCGGATGTCGAGGCGAGCCGGCGACGGATGCCGTCCCGGGACCCGGCCGGGGTGGAATTGTGCAATGCACAATGTGCCGTGACGGGAATTGAACACTCGTTCAGGGGCGGCCGATGCCAGCCGGCATCGTGTTCGGAATCCTGAACAGCCGAGCCGCCGGCTGCCGCGGGCGCCGGACCCGCATCCGCGGCGCCCGCGCGTCTTGTCCGGGGATGCGGGGGAGAGGTTCGGGCAGTCGAGCGGCCGGAGTCGCGGTCCAGGCTGCGGCTTGCTTCCCTTGACGGGCCGGACGCGGTCGTCGTTCACTCGCCGGGCATGGTCCGGGGCCGGGAACGGGAGGCGGGGACATGGGCTTTCTACGGGTCGCGATGCTGGCTCTGGCCGTGCTCGCGGGGATCGTCGTCCCTGCTGCCGGGCGGGAGTTCCGGGCCGCCGACACGCAGGCCTTCGACTATCCGACCGTCCAGGCCCTGCTGGTCATGGACTGGATCGTGCAGGAGAAGAGCGGCGGCCGGCACTCGATCAAGGTCTTCCACTCTCGGCAGCTGGGCGAGGAGAAGGAGACGATCGAGCAGACGCGGGTCGGGGCGATCGACCTCAACCGGTCGAGCGCGGCGCCCTTCACGGGCCTGGTGCCCGAGGCGGGCCTGCTGGCGCTGCCCTATCTCTTCCGGTCCGTCGAGCACATGCACCGGGTCATCGACGGGCCGATCGGGGAGGAGATCCTGGCGGGCTTCGAGCCCTACGGCTTCGTCGGCCTCGCCTTCTACGACTCCGGCGCCCGCTCGATCTACAACGCCGTCCGGCCCCTGCGCACGCCCGCGGACCTCAAGGGCCTGCGCATCCGCGTGCAGCAGTCCGACCAGATGGTGGCGATGATCAGCGCCCTCGGGGCCGACGCCGTGCCGCTGCCCTACGGGCAGGTGCTGACCGGCCTCGCCACCGGGATCGTCGACGGCGCGGAGAACAACTGGCCGTCCTACGTGACCACCGACCACATGCGGCATGCCCGGTTCTATTCGCTGACCGAGCACGTCATGACCCCGGAGGTGCTGGTCATGTCGGCGCGGGCCTGGCAATCGCTCGACGAGACGGACCGTGCGATCTTCAAGGCGGCGGCGCGGGAGTCGAGCCGCTTCATGCGGGCGCAGTGGTCGGAGTGGGAGGAGCGGTCGCAGAAGGCGGCGAAGGAGGCGGGGGCCGTGATCGTCACCGATGTCGACAAGAAAGCCTTCGCGGCGGCGATGCAGCCGGTGTACGACCGTTTCGTCACGGATCCGCGCATGCAGGCCCTGATCGAGCGCATCCGAAAGCTGGAGTGACCGTCGCCCGATGGCATCCGAGGCAGCCGCACCGAGCGCCGGGCTCCCGGCCGGATCCGTCGGACCGGCCGGGCGGGAGTCCGCCTGGGCGCGCCTCCTCCGCCGGCTGCCGATCGGCTGGCGCATCTTCCTCATCGTCGCCATCAACGCGATCGGCATCCTGGTCTTCGGCCTGCTCATCTGGCGCGGCTCGATCGACATCACCTCGTCCTGGAACGAACTCAACCGCATCCGCGGCTACGAACGCCTGCTGGTGGAGGTCGACACTGAGGCGGGACGGCTGCAGTCGCTCATCCACCGATACTTCAACCGGCCGACGCCGGACGTGCTGGCCGAGATCGTCCGGCGGCAGGACGAGCTCCTGTCGCGGCTGCGCGGGGCGCGGGTGGCGGAGAGCGACATCGCGGCCGAGCTCAACGCGGTGGCGGAGATCACCACGCGATTCCTGGTCGGCTTCGACGCCCTCAGGGACGTCAACGTGCGCATCCGCTCCGTCTACGAGACGGAGTTCCTCAAGGCGGCGACCGACATGGCGGGGCTCTACGCCATCATCGATTCCGCGACGGACAACAACAAGTCGCTGATCTGGCCGGCGCTCGGCAAGTCGCGCGAGTCCTTCTCGCAGACCCTGGTCGACGCGAACGCCTACTATCTCTCGCGCAATCCCGAGTCCCTCAAGAGCGCCCGGGAGCACCTCGCCACCATCGAGCGGACCATCCCGGTCATGGTCGACCTGTCGGAGGCGCCGCTGCAGCGGCAGGCCCTCGCGCGCCTGGTGCCGCGGGCGGCCGCCCTCAGGGTCAGCCTGGAGAAGCTCGCGGCGAGCTTCGACCAGCAATCCCGCTTCCTGGTCGCGGCGATCGACGGCAACCAGGCCGCCATGGCGGCGACCATCGACCGGCTGTCGATCCGCATCCGCGGCCGGGAGAGCGCCGCCCAGGCCCAGTTCGACAACGCGCTCGTGACGGTCACGCAGCGCTACTTCCTGGTCGGGCTCGCCTTCCTCGCGGTCAGCCTGCTGGCCAGCTGGGCGGTGGCGCGCTCCATCCTGCAGCCGCTGCAGGAACTCGGCAGCACCATGCGGGCGATCGTGGAGGGAGACTACGAGCGAATCATCCGGGGGCTCGCGGCGCGCGACGAGATCGGCGCCATGGCGCGGGCCGTCGAGGTCTTCCGGGAGAACGTCATCGCCAAGCGCCACGTGGAGCTGGAACGGGAGGCGCAGGAGCGGCGCTGGCGCGGCATCCTGGAGACGAGCCCGATCGGCATCTCGATCGTGTCGGCGGAAGGCGGCCACCGGCTCTACGCGAACCGCAAGTACGAGGCCCTGTTCGGGCTCGGGGACGACCGCGCGGACGTGCGCCGGCTGTTCCACGAGAGCTTCGCCAACGCGGCCGACGCGGTGCGCCTCTCCGACGCCGTCAAGCGCCACGGGCTCGTTTCCGGCTGGGAGGTGCGCATGCGCCGCACGGGCGGGCAGGCCTGGTGGTGCCTGATGGAGGTCCGGCCGATCGAGTTCGACGGGCGGCCGGCGCACATCTTCTGGCACTACGACGTGACCGACCGCCGGCGCGCGGAAGACGAGTTGCGCGCCGCCAAGGAGGCGGCGGAGACCGCGCTCGCCGAACTGCGGGAGGCGCAGGAGAACCTGGTGGAGGCCGAGAAGCTCGCGGCGATCGGCGGTCTGGTGGCGGGCGTGGCGCACGAGGTCAACAATCCGGTCGGCATCAGCCTGACGGTCGCCTCGACGCTCGACCGGCGCAGCGAGGCCTTCGAGGCGGAGCTCGAGACGGGGGCGCTGCGCAAGTCGCGGCTGATGGAGTTCGTCGGCGGCGTGCGCGAGGCGGCCGGCCAGCTCGTCTCCAACCTCAGCCGGGCTGGCGAGCTGGTGCAGTCCTTCAAGCAGGTGGCCGTCGACCGGACGCACGCGGACCGACGCTTCTTCGACCTCAAGGAATCCACCGAGCAGATCCTGGCGAGCCTGAAGCCGACGCTGCGCAAGTACCGGCATACGCTGACCGTCGACCTGCCGGAGGGCATCAAGATGGACAGCTATCCGGGCCCCTACGGGCAGGTGATCACCAATCTCTTCATGAACACCCTGGCGCATGCCTTCCCGGAGGGCGAGGAGGGCGAGATCCGCATCGCCGCCCGCAGGATCGGGGAGGACAGCGTCGAGGTGACCTTCGCGGACAACGGCATGGGCATGACCGAGGAGGCGCAGCGGCGGGCCTTCGAGCCCTTCTTCACGACCAAGCGAGGCAGGGGGGGAACGGGCTTGGGTCTGCACATCGTCTACAATATCGTGCACCACCGCTTCGGCGGGCGCATCACGCTCGAATCCGCGGGGGGCAAGGGAACAACGTTCCGGATCGTGATGCCGGTGGTGACGCCGATGGACAACGACGACATCGAGGCCGTGGACCCGATCGCGGCCGCGTCCCGCAAGGAGATGGTGAACGCGCATGTCCAGTGACGAGCTCGTCGTCTTCCTCGACGACGGCGAGGAACCGCCCGTCAGCCCCGTCGAGCGCGCCTGGAAGGTGGCGATCATCGACGACGAACCCGCCGTGCACGACGGCACCCGCTTCGCGCTCTACGACTACTCGCTGAACGGGCAGGGCATCGAGATCATCTCGGCGCATTCGGCGGAGGAGGGGCGGCGGCTGGTGCTCCAGCATCCCGACCTCGCCGTGATCCTGCTCGACGTGGTCATGGAGACCGACAGCGCCGGGCTCGACCTCGTGGACTTCATCCGCAACACCCTCAAGAACGACATGGTGCGGATCATCCTGCGCACCGGCCAGCCGGGGCAGGCGCCGGAGCGGCGGGTCATCGTCGATTACGATATCAACGACTACAAGGCGAAGACCGAGCTCACGGCCGACAAGCTGTTCACGGCCCTGACCGCCGCGCTCCGGTCCTACCAGCAGCTCCAGCGCATGGAGGAGACGCGGCGCGGCCTGGAGATCATCATCGACGCGGCCGCGCGGCTCTTCAACCACACCTCGATGCAGCAGCTCGCCGAAGGGGTGCTGACCCAGATCGGCTCGCTCCTGAAGGTGGACTGCGCCGGCATCCTGGTGCTGCGCGACAGCCAGGGCCAGGGGGCACGTGGGGATGGCTATGCGGTGATTGCCGGCTCGGGCGTCTACCGCGACCTGGTCGTCGATCCGAAGCCGCTCTCCGCCGACCTCAAGAGCGTCGTCGACCAGGCGTTCCAGGTCGGTCGGCACCAGTTCCTCGACCGGCGCTCCGTCCTCTACCTGAGGACCGGGAGCGGGCGCGAGGTGGTGGCGGTCCTGGAGGCGGAGAAGGACCTGTCCGACACCGACCGTGCGCTCGTCGAAGTCTTCTGCGGCAAGCTCGCCATCGCGTTCGACAACGTGATCCTCTACGAGCAGATCGCCGAGGCGAACCGCACGCTGGAGCGGCGCGTGGCCGAACGGACGCGCGACCTCACCGCGGCCAACGAGCGGCTGGCCTTGCAGCGCGAGATCCTGAAGCGCGCGAACAGCTTCAAGAGCGACATCCTGGGCATGGTGGCACACGACCTGAAGAACCCTATCAGCGTCATCCTCGGCCGGGCCGAGATCATCGCGGAGCTGATCGACCGGGACCCGGTGCCCGCCGACATGATCCGCAACCAGCTGACCCGCATCGTCGAGCCGGCGCAGTCGATGACGCGCATGATCGAGCAGCTCCTCAAGGACGCGATGAACGACCAGCTCGACGTGCGGCTCCGGCCGGACACGGTCGACTTGGTGGCGCTCGTCGAGGACGTCGTCGAGGACTACCGGCCGATGGCGCAGCGCAAGCAGCAGACGCTGACGGTCGAGGCGGCGTCGCCGGTGCGGGTCGAGGCCGATCCGGACCGCCTGCGCGAGGCCCTCGAGAACCTGATCTCCAATGCCATCAAGTACGGGCCGATCGGTGGGCCGGTCCTGGTCCGGCTCGAGGCGGGCGGGGACGAGGTCCGGCTGTCGGTCATCGACCGAGGGCCGGGGCTGTCGCCGGAGGATCTCGGGCGGCTGTTCGGACGTTTCCAGCGGCTGTCGGCGAAGCCGACCGGCGGCGAAGGCTCGACCGGGCTGGGGCTCTCGATCGCCAAGCACATCGTCGCCCTCCACGGGGGCAAGATCCAGGCCTACAGCGCCGGACCCGGGCAGGGCACCACGTTCGCGATCCATCTGCCGCTCCGGGCGCGCGGCGAAAAGGGACCCGAGGCATGACGCAGGCTCCGCAGATCGCCATCGTCGACGACGACAAGGCCACCCGCGAGACCGTCGCCGACTACCTGAAGCTGCACGGCTTCGAGGTGGCGCCGCTGTCGGGCGGACAGGCCCTGCGCGAGGCGCTCGCCAAGAAGACGCCGGACCTGATCGTGCTCGACCTCAACATGCCGGAGGAGGACGGGCTGTCGATCATCCGGTCGCTGAAGGAGAAGGCCGTCCAGGTCCCGATCATCATGCTGACCGCGACCGCGAGCCCGATCGACCGGATCGTCGGGCTCGAGCTCGGGGCCGACGACTACATCGCCAAGCCGGCGGAGCTGCGCGAGCTGGTGGCGCGCATCCGCAGCGTGCTCAGGCGCGCGGCCGCGCAGGCGGCCGCCCGCGAGGCCCCGGCACAGCAGAAGGCGCAGGAGGTTCGCTTCGGCACGCGCTGGCTGAACATGGAGACCCGGCACCTGCGGGGCGGCGCGGAGGGGGAGGTGCTGATCACCGCGTCCGAGTTCAACCTGCTCAAGGCCTTTGCGGAAAACCCCAACCGCGTCCTGTCGCGCGAGCGGCTGCTCGACCTCGCCAACGCCCGCGACCCGGACGCTTTCGACCGGGCGATCGACGTGCGCGTCACCCGCATCCGCAAGAAAATCGAGCCGGATCCCGCCAATCCCAAGGTGATCCGCACGATCCGGGGGGCGGGCTACATGTTCGTGCCGGACGGGGACCGGGAGTAGGAGCGGCGAGGCGGGCCACATCCTCGTAATTTGACGGATCGAGATCGGAAAAATTAACCGGATCGAAACATTTCACGCAACCTTGAAACAAGTTGAGCGTTTCAGGCAAACGGGATGTAACGCTCCTGCGCTATATTCCCTTACTAGAGTGAGCGGATAGGCGAGCCTGCCGGCGCCGGACGAATAGGAGCGTCCGTCGTTGAAAAATAGATGGCAGGACGCAGCGAGTTTTCCGCCCCCAGGTGTAATGCCGAGGGAGGCATCCAATGCGTAGCGAATACAAGATGATGGTTGCCGGCTTCGTAGCCGGGGCCGTCGTGGGCGTCGTGGCCCTCGGGTCGGTAAGCGCGACCGTCGGGGTCGTCGCCGCGTACCGGGGCGACCGTGTCGCGCCCGCGGCGAAGCCGATCCTCAGCTATTCCGACATCGATCCCGCGGCGGTGGTCAGCCATGTGGAGCTGATCGGGCCGAAGGGTGCGGTGGTTGAGTTCCGCGACCCGTCCGGCAACCTCGTCTACCGCTCCGACCCGGTGAACAACACCACCGTCGTCGCCAAGAACGTCGTGATCCCGAGCTTCACGGTGCGGGAGCGCGAGGGCGACATGGCCGAGATGACGCTCGTCAACACGCCCGAGGACCCGGGCCACCCGAATCCGCCGGAAAAGTCGAGCGAGACGGTGCCGACGAACTGAGACGGCGCTGGCCGTTGCATGGTGTCAGGGGGTGCGGGAGACCGCGCCCTCTTTGTTTTTGGGCGGCAGTCGCGATTAGGCAGTAGG
Organism: Prosthecomicrobium sp. N25; assembly: GCF_037203705.1. Classification (NCBI taxonomy): domain Bacteria; kingdom Pseudomonadati; phylum Pseudomonadota; class Alphaproteobacteria; order Hyphomicrobiales; family Kaistiaceae; genus Prosthecomicrobium; species Prosthecomicrobium sp. N25. The sequence continues at coordinate 3,181,969 of NZ_JBBCAT010000001.1, read as the reverse complement.
ACGCAGCGGGCAGTAGGCAGTGAGCAGGGGATAGGGAGCCGACGGGATCCGCCCTACCCAGAGGGGGCCGCCCAAGTCACTACTCCCTACTGCCCACTGCCTACTGCCCCTGCCGGCCCCCGCCAGGGGGCCGGCTCGGGCTTGGCGCGGGCGGAGGGCCGCGCTATAAGCCCGCCACCTTTTCCGCATCGCACGCGAGGACGACCCATGGCGATCGAACGCACCTTCTCGATGATCAAGCCCGACGCGACCCGCCGCAACCTGACGGGCGCGATCACCGCCAAGCTCGAGGCCGCGGGCCTGCGCGTGGTCGCCTCCAAGCGGATCTGGATGAGCCTGCGTCAGGCCCAGCAGTTCTACGCCGTGCACAAGGAGCGTCCCTTCTTCGGCGAACTCACCGAGTTCATGTCGTCCGGGCCGGTCGTCGTGCAGGTGCTCGAGGGCGAGAACGCCATCGCCAAGAACCGCGAAGTGATGGGCGCCACCAACCCGGCCAACGCCGCGGAGGGCACGATCCGCAAGGAGTTCGCCCTGTCGATCGGCGAGAATTCGGTGCACGGCTCGGACGCCCCGGAGACCGCCGCCGAGGAGATCTACTTCTTCTTCTCCGACAGCGAGATCGTCGGCTGACCGTCACGTCCGCCGCGCGCGGGCCGAAGCCCCCGGAGCCGAGCGGCGCCGGGGGCTTTTTCGTGTCAGCGGGCCGCCGGGATCACGCTTGCGTGTGCGGCGGGGGGGCCGGTAACCTGAGGCGTGAGCGTCCCGAATAGAACGGTATCGGCCCGCTGCTTGCGGGTCGGTCGGACACCCTCAACAGCCTCGGAGCTCGACCATGACCACCCGCACCCTGTCCCTGGCCCTCGCGGGCTCGCTCGCCACCGCGCTTTCCGGCCTTGCCGCGCCGGCCCAGGCGCAGGAGAACGAGAAGTGCTACGGGATCGCCCTGAAGGGCCAGAACGACTGCGCGGCCGGCCCGGGCACGACCTGTTCCGGGACCTCCAAGATCGACTACCAGGGCAATGCGTGGAAGGCGGTCCCGAAGGGCACCTGCATGAGCATGAAGCTGCCCGACGGCCGGGTCGGCTCGCTGGAGCCGCTGAAGCGCGACCTGCCGAAGGGCTGAGCCCCCGCCGGGGCGTCCGCGAGCCCGGACGCCCCGTTCGCTTCTCCCCGGAGACGCCGCCATGCCGGACGCGACCCCGAACGCTCGCGCGCTGCCTGCCCGCGCCGGCATCGGCCTGAAGCCGCAGTACGCCCGCGCCGTCCTGGAGGATGCGCCGGACGTCGGCTTCTTCGAGATCCACGCAGAGAACTACATGGGGGAGGGTGGGCCGCCGCACCGCCACCTCGCCGCGATCCGCGAGCGCTACCCCCTGTCGCTGCACGGGGTGGGCCTGTCGATCGGCGCGCCGGGCCCGCTCGACCGCGAGCACCTCGACCGCCTGCGGCGGCTCGTCGACCTCTACCGGCCGGAGAGCTTCTCCGAGCATCTGGCGTGGTCGACCCACGACACGGGCTACCTCAACGACCTGCTGCCGCTGCCCTACACGCCCGCGACCCTCACGACGGTGGCGGAGCATGTGGCCGAGGTGCAGGACCGTCTCGGGCTGCGCATGCTCCTGGAGAACCCGTCGACCTACCTGGTCTTCGCGCAGAGCACGATCGACGAGGTGGACTTCCTGGCCGAGGTCGCCCGCCGGACGGGCTGCGGGCTGCTGCTCGACGTCAACAACGTGGTCGTCTCGGCGGTCAACCACGGGCTCGACCCGTTCGACATCGTGGCGCGCTTTCCCCTCGACCTCGTCGGCGAGATCCACCTCGCCGGCTACGACGAGACGGTGGACGGGGCCGGGGCGCGGCTCCTGATCGACGCGCACGGGTCCGCGGTGAAGCCGGACGTGTTCCGGCTCTACGAGGCCGTGCTGGCCCGGAGCGGGCCGGTGCCGACCCTCGTCGAATGGGACAATGACGTGCCGGACCTGCCGGTGCTCGTAGCGGAGGCGCGGCGGGCGGAGGCGGCCATGGCGCGCGCCGCGGCGCCGACGATGCGGCGGAGCGCCTGACGCATGGCGACCGACTTCCGCGCGGCCTTCTCGGCCGCCCTCGACGAGCCCGCCGGTCCCGTGCCGGCGGGCCTCACGACCCGCGACGGGCGGGCGGACCCGGTCCGCTTCGCGGTCTACCGGAACAACGTGGCGGTCGGTCTCGTCGGTGCGCTCGAGGCCGCCTTCCCGGTGACGCTCCGGCTGGTGGGCGAGGAGTTCTTCCGCGGCTTGGCGCGCGTCTACGTGGCGCGCACGAAGCCGGCCTCGCCGCTCCTGTTCCGATACGGCGGCGACTTCCCCGCCTTCGTCGCCGGCTTTCCCCCTGCCGCCGGGCTTCCCTATCTCGCCGACGTGGCGCGGCTGGAGGTCGCCTGGCTGCGCGCCTACCACGCGGCCGAGGCGGAGGCGATCGGCCCGCAGGCGCTGTCCGGGATCGCGCCGGAGCGGCTCGGGGCGGTTCGATTGAGGCCGCACCCGGCGGCGGCGCTGGTCGTCTCCGAGCACCCCGTCGGCTCGATCTGGCAGGCGCACCAGGGCGACACGGTCGTGCCGCCGACGGTATGGTCGGCCGAATCGGTCGCCGTGACACGGCCCGGGGCGGAGGTCTCGGCGAGGGTGATCCCGCGGGCCGACGCGGCCTTCCTGGCCGGCCTGCTCGGCGGCGCCAGCCTGGCGGCCGCCGCCGAGCAAGGGTTTTCGGCCGACGAGGCCTTCGATTTCGGCCGGTCGCTGGTGGGGCTCCTCGCGGCGGGGTTGTTCGCGGCCGTCGAGGAGACGGCCCCCGCTTGAATCACAGTCCCGGTTCCAACAAGGTCGACCCCGATCCACCGACACGAGGGCGTCCATGCTCCGCCTCTTCCGGAAGTACAACGGCCTGCTCGCCCAGACGCCGACCGAGGTCACGCAGCTCCTGCTGCGGCTGGGGCTCGCCACGCCCTTCTTCCTGTCCGGCCTGACGCGCTGGGACGGCTTCGCTCTGTCGACCGGGGCGAAATACGTGTTCACGGAGGAGTTCCGGCTCCATCTCTTCGGCCTCATGGTGCCGTTCCCGTTCCCGCTCGCGACGGCCTGGATCGTGTCGGCGGCGGAGATCGTCCTGCCGATCCTGCTCGTGCTCGGGGTGCTGACCCGGTTCGTGGCGCTCGCCATGCTGGTCATGACCGCTGTGATTCAGCTCACGGTCCCGGAGGGCTGGGCGATCCACATCACCTGGGCCGCGATGGCCCTGGCGCTCGTCGCCTACGGCGGCGGGCCGTGGGCGGTCGATTCGCTCCTGCCGGCGCCGCCGGCCGGACGGCGCGAACGGCGGTCGGCGCGCAAGCAGATCTCGATGCGCGGAAAGCGCGGCGACGCTTGAGTCATCGGCCGGGCTTTGCGCATATCGCGGGGCCTGCCGGAGCCCCCCTGCGATGAGCGACGCCTACCGCCCGCCGATCGACCCCTCGATCCTGTCCCTCGACGAGGAGGAGCGGGTGCGGCTCGCCCGGCTCATCCTCGGCCTGCGCGTGCGCGGGCTCAGGGACATGACCGTGCTCGGCGCCATCGAGCAGGTGCCGCGCAAGCTCTTCGTCACCGCCGAGGACCGGCATCGCGCGCTCAACGACCGGCCGCTGGCGATCGAGTGCGGGCAGACCATCCCGGCGCCGTCGACCGTCGGGACCCTGCTGCAGGCGCTCGGGCCCGCGCCGGGCCAGCGCGTTCTGGAGGTCGGCACCGGCTCCGGCTACATGGCGGCCGTCATCGCCCGGATCGCCGGCACAGTGTTCACGCTCGACCGCTACCGGACGCTGGTCGAACTCGCCGTGGAGCGCTTCGCGGCGCTGCGGGCCGGCAACGTCGTCGCGGCGGTCGGGGACGGATTCCTGGGCTGGCCCGACCATGCGCCCTTCGACCGCATCCTGGTCTCGGGTTCGGCCCCGGAGGTGCCGGCCGCGCTCCTCGAGCAACTGCGGCCCGAGGGCGCGCTGGTGATGCCGGTCGGGGCGGCGGGCGCGCCGCAACGGCTCCTCCGCCTGACGCGCGGAGATCGGGGCCTCGTCGAGGAGGACCTCGGGGAGATCCGCGCCGTTCCGCTCGTGCCCGGACGGGCGCAGACGCTCTGAGGGCGGGCCGGTAAGGCCTCGGGCGGAATTGCGGCGCCCTTAACCGATCCGCGCCGGCCGGCGCTGCGGAATCCGCGGATTTGCGAAGAAGACGCCAACGGGCCCCGCGCGGTTCGCGTCGAATTCGGCGGGGCGCTTAAGCCTTTGTCAACGTTAGCCGGGCTTAATCATGCGCATTGGTTTGGTGCGCGTGAGTGGGTTGGGCGATGCGTATGCTCTCGAGTTTCCGGTCCTCGACGTTGAGCCACGTGGCGTTCGTCGCCTTGGCCTCGCTGGCTGCGGCAGGCTGCAGTTCCGACGTCTCCCGGCTGGGCGACATCCCGACCTTCACGGGCAGCACGGCGAACCAGCGGACGATCCTGTCCGGGCAGCCGGCCCCGGCAGGGCAGGGCGACACGACGGGCTCGATCGGCGGCGGCACCGCCCCGGTCCAGCAGACGATGCTGCCGCCCCCGACCGCGCCGGCCTACACGCCGCCGCCCGCCCCGACCTACCAGCCCCCGCGCGCCGCCGCAGTGCAGCCGACCGTCGGCTCGCCCAACGGCTGGACCGGCTCCGGCTCGACCGTCACGCTGCAGAGCGGAGAGACGGTGGACACGCTGTCGCGCCGCTACGGCGTGCCGGCGGCGGCGATCCTGTCGGCCAACAACATCGCCGATCCGTCCCGCGTCTACCCGGGCCAGCAGATCGTCATTCCGACCTACAACGCCGCGGCGGCTGCGCAGCCGCCGGTCGCCAACGTGCTGAAGCCGCCGGCCGTCACCGCGACGGTGCCTGCGCCGGCCGTCAAGGGCAAGCTCGCGGCGCCGCCCGTCGCGACCGCCCCGGCCGCTCAGCCGGCCCCCTTCGCGGCGGCCTCCGCGCCCCACGTGGTCCGGCCGGGCGACACGCTCGACCGCATTGCGGCCAGCTACGGGACGACCAAGGCCAAGCTCATGCAGGCGAACAGCCTGAAGTCGGACGCGATCCGGCCGGGCCAGCGCATCACCGTGCCGGCCGGCGCCCCGACCCGGGTCGCTGCCGTCCAGCCGACCGTCGCGGCGCAGCCCGGAACCCCTGCAAGGCCCGCCACGCCGGTCGCCCAGGCCCCGGCGCCGGCCGGGGTCGCCCCGCAGCCTCAGGTCGTCGCCAAGGCGCCGGAGCCCGTGAAGGCGCCGCCGGCCTCGAGCTACGCGCCCGCCAAGCTCGACCAGACCGCCTCGATCTCCAAGGCGGAGCCGGAGGCGATGGTCGGCAACCTGACCAAGACCGGCAGCGACGACGAGGCCGCGCGCGGCTCCGCCAAGAGCGGCCAGCCCTCGTTCCGCTGGCCCGTGCGCGGCCGGGTGATCAAGGAATTCGGCACCGCCAACGGCGAGCGCAACGACGGCATCAACCTGGCGGTCCCGGAAGGCACGTCCATCAAGGCGGCCGAGGACGGCGAGGTGATCTACTCGGGCAACGAGCTCAAGGGCTACGGCAACCTCGTGCTCGTCCGCCACTCGGACGGGTGGGTCACCGCCTATGCGCATGCCAGCGAGCTCCTGGTCGCGCGCGGCGAGAAGATCACCCGCGGCCAGATCATCGCGCGGGCCGGCGCCACCGGCGGCGTCAGCCAGCCCCAGCTCCACTTCGAGATCCGCAAGGGGCAGCGCCCGGTCGATCCGAAGCAGCTCCTCGCCAACAACTGAGCTTCCCGGCCCGGGGCGACCCGGGCGGGCCATCGAGGCGGCGACCAGGGTCCCAGGAAAGGCCCCCGCCGCCTCTCTGCTTTTCCGGGGCGCGCTCTCAGGCGTCGATCGCCGTGCCGAGGCGGCCGGCGAGGTCTTGGATATATTGCCAGGCGGTACGGCCGGAACGGGAGCCGCGGGTGGTCGACCATTCGAGGCTGTCGCGGACGAGCTCGGCGTCTTCGACGACGAGGCCGAAATGGGCCGCGTAGCCGCGCACCATGGCAAGGTAGTCGTCCTGGCTGCACTTGTGGAAGCCGAGCCAGAGCCCGAAGCGGTCGGAGAGCGACACCTTTTCCTCGACGGCCTCTCCGGGGTTGATCGCGGTCGAGCGCTCGTTCTCCATCATGTCGCGCGGCAGGAGATGGCGGCGGTTGGAGGTGGCGTAGAAGACGACGTTCGAGGGCCGGCCCTCGATGCCGCCCTCCAGGACGGCCTTCAGGGACTTGTAGGACGTGTCGTCGCCGTCGAAGGAGAGGTCGTCGCAGAAGATGACCACCCGTCGGGGATCGTCGCGCAGGAGGGACATGAGGGCGGGCAGGCTCTCGATGTCCTCGCGGTGGATTTCGATGAGCTTCAGCGTCTCCCGACCCTCCGCGCGCAGGCGCTGGTTGACGGTCTCGTGCGCCGCCTTGACCAGCGAGGACTTGCCCATGCCGCGCGCGCCCCACAGGAGGGCGTTGTTGGCCGGCAGGCCTCGGGCGAAGCGCTCGGTGTTGTCGAGGAGGATGTCGCGGGCGCGGTCGATGCCCTGCAGGAGGGTCATCTCCACCCGGTTGACCCGCGGCACGGGCTGCAGGCGCTCGCCGAGGGGGTGCCACACGAAGGCGTCCGCCGCCGCGAGGTCCGGCCGGACCGGGGCGGGGGGAACGGCGCGGGCCACGAGCGCGATCAGGGCGTCGAGGCGGTCCGCGAGGCGGGCGAAGTCGGCTGAGGAGGGCGTGTCGGTCACGGCGTCGGTCTCGGCTCGGGGCTGGCGGGCTCGGGGGAGCGCCTTAGCACGGGCGCGGGGCGGGGGGAACGGCGGCTGCGGCGGCCCCGGGCGTCCGAAGGCGCTCGGCGTTTGCAAAGGTTCGCGCGATCGATATAGTCCGCCCGCTTCGGGACCGGCCTGCCGTTCCGAAATCCACCGAACGCGCGCTTGTTCGGACCGCATCGTTGGTCCATATGAAGCCGCGATCCAGACCCCCGTTCGAGGAGCTCTCGATGTTCGTGACGCCTGCGTACGCCCAAGCGGCGGCGCCCGGAGGAGGTGCCACCGACCTCTTCATCCAGCTGGTCCCCTTCGTCTTCATCCTGGTGATCATGTGGGTGCTCATCATCCGCCCGCAGCGCCAGCAGGCGAAGCGGCACCAGGAGATGGTCGCGGCGTTGCGCCGGGGAGACCAGGTGGTCACCTCCGGGGGGCTGATCGGCAAGGTCTCGAAGGTGGTCAGCGACACGGAGCTCGAGGTGGAGATCGCCGAGGGCACGCGCGTCCGGATCGTGCGCAGCGCGGTCGCCGAAGTGCGCTCGAAGGGCGAGCCCGCCAAGGACGCGTGACGTCCCGCGGGGCCGCGCGGCCCCGCCCGCGAATGGACAGGATCCGATGCTTTATTTCTCGCGCTGGAAGATCATCGCTATCGTCATCTTGTGCCTCGCCGGCATTCTGCTGACGATTCCCAATTTCTTCTCGCGCGAGCAGCTCTCCCACCTGCCGGGCTGGATCCCGAAGCGGCAGATGACCCTCGGCCTCGACCTTCAGGGCGGCTCCAACGTGCTGCTCGAGGTGGACAGCCAGGGCATCGTCAAGGACCGACTCGAGGTGCTGCGCGACGACGTCCGCCGCGTCCTGCGCGAGGACCGCATCGGCTACACGGGCCTCGGCATCCAGGGCAACACGGTGCAGGTGCGGGTCTCGGACGCCGCGCAGACCGACCGGGCGCGCGGCAAGCTGGAGGGGCTGATCCAGAACCTCGCGGACAGCCTGCTCGGCGGCAACCGCGTGTTCGACATCACGGTCGAATCGCCCGAGCCCGGGGTCTTCCGCCTGTCCCTGACCCAGGCCGGCATCGACTACCGCATCCGCCGGGCGGTCGAGCAGTCGATCGAGGTCATCCGCCGGCGCGTCGACCAGCTCGGCACCACCGAGCCGCTCATCGCCCGCCAGGGCGCCAACCGGATCCTCGTGCAGGTGCCGGGCCTTCAGGACACCGACCGGCTGAAGAACATCCTCCAGCAGACGGCGCGGCTCACCTTCCACATGGTGGAGGAGGTCGGCGCCGGCGCCCTGCAGGGCACCAAGTCGGCGGACACCGAGGTGCTCTATTCCACCGACGATCCGCCCGTGCCCGTGCTCGTCCAGCGCCGCGCCATGCTGACCGGCGAGGAGCTCGTCGACGCGCAGGCGAGCTTCGACCAGCGCACCAACGAGGCCGTCGTGTCGTTCCGCTTCGACACGTCGGGGGCGCAGAAGTTCGCGCTGATCTCGCAGCAGAACGTCGGCCGGCCCTTTGCCATCGTGCTCGACAAGGACGTCATCAGCTACCCGACCATCCGGGAGCCGATCCTCGGCGGCTCGGGGCAGATCTCGGGCAACTTCACGATCCAGTCGGCCAACGACCTGGCGCTGCTGCTGCGCGCCGGCGCGCTGCCGGCGAACCTCACCATCGTGGAGGAGCGCACCGTCGGCCCGGGCCTCGGCGCGGACTCCATCGAGGCCGGCAAGCTGGCGACCGCGGTCGGCACGGTGGCGGTCATCGCCTTCATGACCGCCAGCTACGGCCTGCTCGGCCTCTTCGCCAACCTGGCGATGATCATCAACGTCTGCTTCACCTTCGCGATCCTGTCGGCGCTCGGGGCGACGCTGTCGCTGCCCGGCATCGCCGGCATCGTGCTGTCGATCGGCATGGCGGTCGACGCGAACGTGCTCATCTACGAGCGCGTCCGCGAGGAGCAGAAGCTCGGTCGATCGGCCATCTCGGCGATCGACACCGGCTTCACGCGGGCGATCGGCACCATCACGGACTCCAACCTCACGACACTGATCGCGGCGGCGGTGCTCTTCTTCCTCGGCACCGGCCCGATCCGCGGCTTCGCGGTGACGCTCGCCATCGGCAACATCACCTCCTTCTTCACCGCCGTCACGGTCACCCGGCTGATGGTCGCCCTCTGGGTGCGCCACTACCGGCCCGCGCGCGTGCCTCTCTGATCGCGGACCACGCCCATGCTGCGCCTCGTCCCGGACGATACCAAGATCCCCTTCATGGGGTGGCGGCGGGTCACCTTCGCGGTGTCCGTCGTGCTCATGACGATTTCCCTCGCCCTATGGGCGATCTCGGGGATCAACTTCGGCATCGACTTCACCGGCGGAAATCTGATCGAGGTCCGCCACAAGGGCGGTCCGGCCGACATCGCCGCCGTGCGCTCCACCATCGGCAAGCTCGACCTCGGCGAGGCCCAGGTGCAGGGCTTCGGGCAGCCGGACGACGTGATGATCCGCCTGCCCCAGCAGGAGGGCGGCGACGCCGCCCAGCAGGTGGCGCTCGCAAAGGTCAAGGACGCGCTCGGCGACACCTACGAGATCCGGCGCACGGAGGTGGTCGGACCGTCCGTCTCGGCGGACCTGCGGCGGGACGGCGCCATCGCGGTCGCGGTCTCGCTCTTCCTGGTGCTCGTCTACCTGTGGTTCCGCTTCGAATGGCAGTTCGCCGTCGGCGCCGTGCTGACGACGGTGCACGACGTGCTGCTGACCATGGGTGTGATCATCGCCTTCCAGCTTCAGTTCGACCTTCAGAGCCTGGCGGCGGTGCTCACGATCGTCGGCTACTCGCTCAACGACACGGTCGTCATCTACGACCGCATCCGCGAGAACCTGCGCAAATACAAGAAGATGCCGCTGGCCGAGCTGATCGACCTGTCGATCAACCAGACGCTCTCGCGCACGATCGCGACGACTCTGACGACATTCCTGGCCGTTCTGGCGCTGTTTGTCTTCGGCGGCGAGGCGCTGCGCGGCTTCAACTTCACCATGCTGGTCGGCATCATCATCGGCACTTACTCGTCCATCGTGGTGTCGGCGCCGCTGCTGATCTTCCTCAACCTGCGCACCGGCGGCGGCGAATCGGCGGCGTCCGACAAGGCGGCGCCGGTCGCCAGCAAGGCGAAGGCCTGAACGGCCGGGGAGAGCGCATGGCGCCGAGCCTGGGTGGCGGGCACTTTCCCGGACGCGCGGCGATCGAGGCCTACGGCAACGGCGGCTTCCGCTTCGCCGGCATGAGCCACCGCGGCTCGATCCTCTGTCTGCCCTCGGGCATCTGGGCCTGGGACGCGGAACGCCCGGCGGATCTCGACGCCGCCGCCTTCGCGCGGCTCTTCGCCGAGGCGGAGCCCATCGACATGCTGCTCGTCGGGACCGGGACGGACCTCGTCCCGCTCGCGGCCGGGCTGCGCCAGGCCTTGCGCGATCGACGGATCCAGGCCGATCCCATGGCGACCGGCGCGGCTGTCAGGACCTACAACATCCTCCTCGCCGAGAACCGCCGCGTCGCGGGGGCCTTCCTGGCCGTCGAGGCCTGAGAATGCCAGGAACGGCCGGACGATCCTCGTGGACCCGCAGCGGTCCCGCCCTATGCTTCCCACGATGAACGACATCTACGCTCGAGTCGCCGAGGAGGTGCGGGCCACCGACAAGGACCGCTACCTGGCGGGGCTTTTCGCGCCCTCCGCGGCGCGACCGCACCTCTATGCGCTGACGGCCTTCTCGGGCGAGATCGCGCGGGTGCGCGACCGGGTGTCGGACCCGCTGCCGGGCGAGGTTCGGCTGCAGTGGTGGCACGATCTCCTGGAGGGGACCGCCCGCGGCGAGGCCGGCGCCCATCCGGTCGCCGCCGCGCTGCTCGACACGGTGGAGCGGTTCCGCCTGCCGCGCGCGGCGTTGACGCGGCTCATCGAGGCGCGCAGCTTCGACCTCTACGACGATCCGATGCCGACCCTTAACGACCTGGAGGGCTATGCGGGGGAGACCGCCTCGGCGCTGATCCAGCTTTCCGCGATCGTGCTCGCCGGCGGGCGGGACCCGGGCACGGCGGAGGCCGCGGGCCATGCCGGCGTCGCCTATGCGATCACGGGCCTCCTGCGCGCCGTCGGCTTCCATGCGGCACGGGGGCAGGTCTACGTGCCCGCGGATGTCCTGGACCGCTACGGGGCGCAGCGGGCCGACGTGCTCGCGGGGCGATCGACGCCGGCGATCCTCGCGGCGCTCACCGAGATGCGCGGCCATGCGCGCAAGCATCTGGCGCGCACCCGCGCGCTGATGCCGTCGGTTCCCGTCGAGACGGGGCCGGCCTTCCTGGCCGTGGCGCTGGTGGAGCCCTACCTCGCGCGCATGGAGAAGCTCGGCGGCGACCCGTTCCGAACCGTGGTCGACCTGCCGGGATGGCAGAAGCAGCTGATCCTCTGGCGGGCCGCCCGGCAGGCGAGGCGCCGCGCGCGCGTGGCCGGCAAGGCGGCCTGAGGCCGGCAAGGTTGGCCGGGAGCGGCGATGCGGCTCCGGAGAGTCGCATCGCCAGGTTCAAGCCTCGGCCAGGGCTGGCAGACCGGTCCGATCCCCTGCGTCGCCCCCGGCTCGTTCCGGGACCTCGGCACGGCAAGGTCCTCGCGCGGTGGAGCGCCGGGACAAGCCCGGCGCCGCCGGTCGAAGCGGGGCGGTCCCCAAGGTGAGTGCCGGACGCGGATCGCCCGCGCCGGCGGGCCTTCAGCTGCGCGGGCTGGTGGTGCCGCCGCCTTCGGCGGGACGACCCTCGCGGCCGCCCCGGCGGTCGGGCTTGCCCTCGCGGCTGGGGGCGCGATCGGCGACCACCATCGTCGCCGGTCCTTGGGCAGCCGAAGCCTGCGCGTCGGAACCGGTCACCCCGTGCGGGCTCGTCTGAGCCGGCATGGTGGTCGCGAAGGCCGGTGCCTGGCTGATGCCGGCGAGAATACATGCAGTCGCGATGATATGAATGCGCAAGACTGTTCCCTCCTATTGGGTCAACGACTCCAGGCTAAGTCGTCACCGCAATCTTAACAAATTCTTTAGCAGACTATACTTAATGACTGTGCGCTGACGTCCTGGGACGAACCGCCCCGTCCCGTGGTAGCGACGGCCCCAGGCACGGTTATCCTCTACGTCATTTTAGCCATGCGATAACTGACAGGCTGAAGCGCTTCGCCGTTTCTTGATCCCATGCCGGATCCATGGTCCCCCAGGGCCTCGAAATCGCATGGCTGGCCGGCTTTGATCGGTCCGTCATGTCGTTAGGGTATGGAGGATCTCCCATGAAGCGGCGTCAGTTCCTGAAGACCGCGGCCGTTGCCGGCGCGGGCAGCGTCGCGCTCGCGGCCCCCGCGATCGCGCAGTCGAACCCGCAGATCAAGTGGCGCATGACCTCGAGCTTTCCGAAATCGCTCGACACGATCTTCGGCGCGGCCGAGCTTTTCTCGAAGGCCGTCTCCGAGGCGACGGACGGGGCGTTCCAGGTCCAGGTCTTCGCGGCCGGCGAACTCGTTCCCGGCCTCCAGGCGGCCGACGCGGTGACCAACCGTACGGTCGAGATGGCCCACAGCGCCGCCTACTACTATGTCGGCAAGGACCCGACCTTTGCGCTCGGCACCGCGGCGCCGTTCCTGCTCAACTCGCGCATGCAGAACGCCTGGCGCTACTATGGCGGCGGCAACGAGCTGATGAACGAGTTCTATGCCAAGTCCAACTTCATCGGCCTGCCGGGCGGCAACACCGGCGCGCAGATGGGCGGCTGGTTCCGAAGGGAGATCAAGTCGGTCGCCGACCTCTCGGGCCTCAAGATGCGAATCGCCGGCTTCGCCGGCCAGGTGCTGGCCAAGCTCGGCGGCATCCCGCAGCAGATCGCCGGGGGCGACATCTATCCGGCGCTCGAGAAGGGCACCATCGACGCCGCGGAGTGGGTCGGTCCCTACGACGACGAGAAGCTCGGCTTCGCCAAGGTGGCGCCCTACTATTACTATCCGGGCTGGTGGGAAGGCGGCGCGATGCTCGAGTTCTTCATCAACCAGGCCGCCTGGGCCGAGCTGCCGAAGCACTACCAGTCGCTGGTGACCACGGCCGCCGCGATGGCCAACGTCTACATGCAGGCTAAATACGACGCCGGCAACGCGGGGGCGATCAAGCGCCTAGCCGCCAACGGCGCGCAGCTGCGGCCCTTCTCCAACGAGATCATGGAGGCCTGCTTCAAGGTCTCCAACGAGATCTATGCCGAGACGTCTGCCAAGAACCCGTCCTTCAAGAAGATCTACGACTCGCAGGTGGCGTTCCGGGCCGACCAGTATCTCTGGTTCCAGATCTCCGAATACACGTACGACACCTTCATGATGATCCAGCAGCGCAAGCGGGCGCTCTGACGTCCGACGTCCTTCGACGACTTCGGCAGGGGGCGGGAGCGAGTCCCGCCCCTTCTGCATGGCCCGGATGGGGCGAGGGGCCGACGCAGGCTCGGCAGTGTGTCGGATCGGTGACGGTTTCCGGCCATGCTGCACAAACCTGCAAGATGCGCGATACCCTCACTTGCTGAGACTCGGCGGCGTTCGATAAATTGATGGAACAAAATGACCGACCGCGATGGAGCGGTGCGGCGCTTGATCCAGGTCTCTGCCGACGACTGTCGAGGTGATCCCGTGATTGACGCTGAAGGCGGCCCGCCGAGCGGGCATCGCCGCCGGGCTCGTGTGGGCGGGAGGCGTGCCTCCGCCTTCGCTCTCGGCCTTCTCGCCGGGCTCTGCGCAGCCTCGGCGGCCTCGGCCGACCCCGGTTTCCGCCGTGCCACGACGCCGAGCGGGTGGGCGGATTTCTGCAAGCGCGAGACCGGATCCTGCGCGCATTACAACCGCATCGCGACCCCGCCCGAACTGACCGCCGAGAAGCGGGCCGAGCTGGAGCGGGTCAACCGCGAGGTGAACCGGTCGATCACGTATGTGACGGACCAGAAGTATCTCGGCGTCGAGGAGTTCTGGAGCTATCCGATCGACGGCAAGGGCGACTGCGAGGACATGGCGCTGCTGAAGCGCAAGAAGCTCCAGGAGCTCGGCTGGCCCCGTTCGTCCCTGCTGATGACGGTGGTCGTCGCCTACAATGGCGAGTGGCACGCGGTGCTGACGGTCGAGACCGACCAGGGGTACCTCGTCCTCGACAACATGACGGACGCCATCCTGCCGCCGGAGCAGACGCGGCACCGCTTCTTCTCCAGCCAGAGTCGCGAGACGCCGAACCGCTGGGTGATGTGGTCGAATCGCGAGGTGGCGGGCCGCACCGACCACCGGCCGGAAGGGTCGCCCGCCTCCGCTCCCGCCAAGACGCCCTGACGGCCCTCCGGCCGCCGACGAAAAAGGCCGGCGCGAGGCGCCGGCCGAGTTCGGTGGGGAGGAACAGGGAGGGACGTCGGAGGGATCAGTAGCAGACCTTCTTCTCGACCCAGGCCGGGCCGTGATAGGTCCAGATCTGCACGGTCTTGTAGTGACAGGCCGGCGCGTAATAGTAGTTCACGTAGGGCCTGTAGACGTAGTGCGGGGCATAGTAGCCGTGATGATGGAAGTACCCGGCCGAGGCCGAGGTGGCGGTGGCGACCGAGCCGCCGGCGATGACGGTGGCGGTAAGGACAGCGGCGGCGATCTTCGAGAACATGGAACCGTCTCCGGGTTCGAGTTGATGATCGGAGACTAGCGTCCGGGCTCTGAACTGACCCTGAGGCAGGCGTTCATCGATCTTGCAGATTCTTCTATGCGGCTCCGGGGGGCGCGGGAAGTCCGGTCTTGCGGTCTCTCGCCCGCTGTCGAGTTCAAGACCGCTTTGAATGTCGCGGAGTTCCGGATTGATCACGGACCGTAGCGCTTGGGCGCAAATTCGGCTCTGACCCGGTCCAGATGCGCGTACATGGCGCGGCCCGCACGCTCCGGATCGCGCTCTTCGATCGCCCGTACGATCTCGTCGTGCTCGTCAAGGCTCGGGTTGTCGGCGCGCGGCGGATCCTTGTCGCGCAGGCGGGCCCAGATCACGGCCCTGCGAACCGCGTGGAGAGTCTCGACGAACGTGGTGAGAAGGTTGTTCTTGCTCGCCGCGGCGATCGAGGCATGCAGCCGGTCGTCCCAGACGACATACTGCTGGAACGTCGCCGCCGCGCGGATCCGGACCAGGCAGGCATGCAGGCCGGCGATCTGCGGCGCGGTGGCGTTCATGGCGGCAAGTCGCGCGGCGTTCGGTTCCAGGATGAGCCGCATCTCCATGACCTCGGGCGGGCTGGTGTTTTGGATCGTTTGGGACAGGTCGACGAGGCCCGTCTGCGGCCGGGTGCCGACGAACGTGCCCTTGCCGACGTGGCGCCAAATCTGCCCGTCCTCCTCGAGCCTGGCGAGGGCGTTGCGTAGCGCGCCGCGCGACACGCCGAGCGAGATCGCCAGGTCGCGTTCCGGCGGTACCCGGCTGTCGATCGGCCAGTCGCCGTCCGCGATCCACCGCTGCATCTGCTCGAGAGCCCGCCGCCCTTCCCTCAGCGACCCATCCGACCCGTTCAGCACGCTCCTCGCCTCCCCGAAGTCCTCATGCCGGCCCGGCCGCGGCCCGTTCCGGTCCATCCGGATTGTCTAGCGCTTCGCATGTCGTGTCGAACACCATCGTGGTCACCCGATCGTCGGCGAACGGGGCCCAGGCGGGCAGGCCGGCGTGGTTCGGATCGCCGTGGCGCGCGAAGGCGATCCAGGCATCCGCGACCCGGTCCGCCAGCGCGAGGGCATCGGCTCCACCCCCGGTCGCGGACGCGCAGCGATCGGCGTTGTGGAAGACGAACGGCAACTCCGCATTGTGGTAGGCGCGCGGCCGCCCGTCCAGCACCGGCGTCGCCCAGGTGAACCAGTAAAGCCAGGACGGCGCTCCACCAAGGGCCGCATGGCGGGACGCCTGGATCACGGCCCACTCCCGAATGGTGGCGGAATAGATGCGCGACAGGAGATCGAAGGGCGAGGCTGCCGGGTGGCGCGCGCGAAAGTGCGCCAGGATCGCGTCCGCGTCGGAGCCGTAGGCGGCGGCGAGGGACTGCCGCACCGCCGTCAGGCTCGTGCCGTCGATATCGGGCTGGCCGATCCCGGTGGTGAACTCGTTGAGCGTCGTCCCGACCAGCAGAGGCACATGCGCCGAGATCTGCGGAGCGACCGGATCGAAGGCATGATGCGGCAGGATGCGGCCATCCACGACCGGCTCCCAGCGGATGCGGCGGTTGCGCCGGGCCGGGTTCTGCTGCGGCGCCAGCCGCGCCATCACGGCGAGTTCGGCTCGCGACAGCGCCGCGTAGGGGACCTCGGCGAGCCGATCCGGATCCTCGTCCGCGATCCCGAGTTCGGCGAACAGGGCGCGGGCGATGCGCTCGGCGTCCGCCATCCCGGTTTGCCGGAGCGCGCAATTGCTTTGCACGATCGCCCGGTGGAACAGGCCCCGGGCAGCCGGCATCGCCATGAGGGTCGTGACCTTGGCGCCGCCGCCGGACTGGCCGAAGATCGTGACATTGTCCGGATCTCCGCCGAAGGCGCCGATATTGTCGCGCACCCATGCGAGGGCCAGCACCAGATCGAGCATGCCGGCGTTGCCGGAGCCGGCCAGATCGGCCCGCGCCCATCCGAGCTCGAGGTGGCCGAGCACGTTCAGGCGGTGGTTCAGGGTCACCACCACCACGTCGCCGCGCCGCGCCAGGCTGGTGCCGTCGAAGGCCGCGATATCGTGGCCCGAGCCCGAGGCGAAGTGGCCGCCGTGCAGCCAGACCATGACGGGTCGCTTCGCGACGTCGGGCGACGGCGTCCAGACGTTGAGGCGGAGGCAGTCCTCGTCGTAGCGGGAATGGTTGAAGCCGAGCAGGAAGGCCTCCTCGACGAAGTGCCGCTCGGAGGGCGCCCCGGCTTCGCGCGGCGCCTGGGGGCAGGCGGCTCCGTACACGATCGCGGGGCGCACGCCCGTCCAAGGCTCGGCGGGGCGAGGCGGCCGGAACCTCGCGGCGCCGCCGGTCGGGGCGCCGTAGGGAATGCCCAGGAAGGTGTGAATCCCGTCGGCCGCGAAGCCGCGGATCCGGCCGGACGTGGTCTCCAGGACGGGCGTATCGGTCCGGATCGTCGTCGCCATCTCGGCTCCCTATTCGTTGCCGGCGGCCGCCGCCCGGGCCAGGACGCCGTTGCGGCGGCGAGCCCGGATCCAGGGCAGCACGAGGGCGGCGACAGACATGAGCCAGATCGCGTTGCCGATCGGCGACGAGAACAGGATCATCGGATCCCCCTGCCCAACCCGGAGCGACCGCAGCAGATAGGTCTCGAACAACGGGCCGAGGAGCACGCCGACCAGGATCGCCGTCACTTCGTAGCCGGTGCGCCGTGCCACGTAGCCCAATGCGCCGAACAGGACCGCGAGACCCATGTCGAAGATGTACTCGCGCTCGGCAAAAGCCGAAACCGCGATCATGGCCAGGATAACGGGCACCAGGAACCGCGTCGGGATCCAGACGACGCGGCTCATATAGCGCGCGAGCGGCAGGATGAGGGCGATCATCAGAAGATACGCCACGAACATCTGGACGAAGACGCCGTAGGCGATCTCGGGCTTGTCCGTGAACAGGCGCGGTCCCATCACGATGCCGTTGTAGCTGAGCACGATCATCATCACGGCACCGGTCGCGCCCCCCGGGATGCCGAGCGCAAGCACCGGCACCAGCGTGCCGGACGTCACACCGTTGTTGGCCGACTCCGGTGCGATCACCCCCGGCGGGTGGCCGGTCCCATAAAGCTCCGGGGTGCGCGAAAGGAGCTTGGAGTAGTGGTAGGCGAGGAACGCGGCAATCGTCGCACCCGCGCCCGGCAGGATGCCGATGAAGAGACCGATCAGCGACGTCCAGACCGTCTGCCAGGAATAGCGTAGGGTCATGCGCAGCCCGTCGAGCGTGTCGGCCCACCGCGCCCGCTTGGCGTCGGCCAGGGCCGATGCCTGGATCACGGTCTCCTCCTCCAGCATGCAGAAGGCTTCCGAGATGGCGAAGAGGCCGACCAGTGCCGCGATGATCGGCACGCCGTCGTAGAGTTCCAGGAGGTCGAAGGTGGCCCGGGGCGTGCCGAAGACCGGGTCGGACCCGATGGCGCCGATCATCAGGCCCAGAAATCCCGCGATGAGCCCTTTCAGGACGTCCTTCGAGGCGATCGCCGCGATCAGCGTCAAGCCGAAGAACATGAAGGCGATCATCTCGACGCTGCGGATGTAGAAGCCGATCCGGCTCAGCGCGGGAAGCGCCAGGATGGTGATGACGGTCGTGATCAGCCCGCCGAAGGCCGAGGCGGAGAAGCAGAGCACCAGGGCCTGCTGCGCCTGCCCCTTGCGGGTCATCGGGTATCCGTCGAGGGTGGTCGCCGCCGCCCCGCCTTCCCCGGGCATGTTGAACAGGATGGCGGGGATGCCGCCGCCGAGCTGCGTGGCGCAGTAGAGCGCGATCATGAAGGCGAGCGCGGCCTCGACACTCATCGAGAGCGTCAGCGGCAGGAGCATGATCAGCGTATTCTGCGCGCTGAAGCCGGGCAGGATGCCCACGACAATGCCGATCAGGGTGGCCGGCAGGATGACCCACCACAGTCCGATCGACTTGAAGAAGAGCTGAAGAAGCAGGTCGAGCGGCAGATCCATCCTAGCCTCCCAGGAGGCCCGGCAGGGACAGGAGCCAGGAGTCCAACGCACCCCTCGGCAGGCGGCTCTTCAAGAGGCCGAGGAACAGGATCAGCACGAAGGCCGAGACTCCCCCCGCGATGCCGAAAAGCTGCAAGGGGCTGCGCACCCCCATCGCCAGCATGCCGGCGAGGAGCAGGAGGAAAAGCCCGAGTGTCGTGCCCGTCCAGGGAATGAGAAGGACGAAGCCCGCAAGCGCGGTGATCAGGGCGAGCCGTGTCCTGTTGTGCGGCGTATCGGCGAAAAGCCCGCCGAAGCCCGGCACGGCGACCCCGGTCGAACGCTCGACCACCATCCGGGCGAACTGCAGGGCGCAAAGGCCGAGCAGCGCGGAGCCGACGAGAGTCCCGGTGCTGCGCGCCTCCCAGGTGAGGTCCAGCGTCGAGACCAGATAGTAGCCGGTCAGGCCCGCGGCCAGCAGCGGGACGAACCCGTCTGCCAGGCTCGGCGGCGCCGTGTCGCTGCCGGCGACCGGGGAGGCGTCCGGCTGCCCTCCAGCGGACATCACTTCTTTGCCGTGAGCTGGGACTTGAACTGGGCGGCGAACTCCGCGATGCCGCGGGCGTAGGCCATGCAGGTCTCCTGGTCGGCATACTTGACCACGTCCCAGGGCTGCGGCGTCTTGCTGATGTCCTCCTTGAACTTCGGCACGGCGAAGACCTTGGCCGACGTCTCCTTCAGAAGCCGGAAGCTGTCCGGATTCTTCTCGGCCCAGTCCGCATGGATCGCGAAGGAGCGGGACGTGTAGAGGTCGGGCATGTTGACGCCCAGCGCCACATTGGCGAGCGGCGCATTGTCATTGATGTGCGCCAGCTGGTTCTTCGTACGATTGAACACGGTCAGCACCCGAAGCGTCCCGTTGGCCTCGAACGGCACGCCCGAGATGCCGCCGCCAAGCAGATCGACCTCGCCGTTCATCAGCGCCGTCGTCGCCTGGTTGCCGCCCGCGTAGGGAATGATGTTGAACTTGCAGCCCGTCTGCTCCGACAGGATCAGGAGGCCGATCGTGCCCGGATG
Source organism: Prosthecomicrobium sp. N25 (assembly GCF_037203705.1). Classification (NCBI taxonomy): domain Bacteria; kingdom Pseudomonadati; phylum Pseudomonadota; class Alphaproteobacteria; order Hyphomicrobiales; family Kaistiaceae; genus Prosthecomicrobium; species Prosthecomicrobium sp. N25. The sequence continues at coordinate 3,162,369 of NZ_JBBCAT010000001.1, read as the reverse complement.
CGGGATGCGGGTCACCGCGATGTTGAGCGTGCGCTTCCGGCCGTCCTCGATGACGTCGCCGATCGCCTTGTAGCGACTGTCCTTGCGGGCGGAGATGCCGCAATCGTCGATATCGACGCCGCAGAAATAGATGTAGTCGCCGGGGAATTTATACTTCGGTCCTTGCGTGACGTACATGATCGTCTCAGGACCCATGTTGCCGAACAGCAGATTGTAGCCGTCGTGCTCGCGCTTGCCGAGAAAGAGCTCGTAGGCAACCTGCCCGCTCGCGGCAGGCTGATACTCGAACTCGAAGCTCTGGTTGTTCAGGAACGGGCTCCAGCTCGGTGTGAAGGCGCGGACCAGGACGTCGGCGCCGCCGCCCTGTCCAGTCGGCACGATCACCTTGAAGCCTTTGGCGGGATAGCCGGCCTGGGCCCGCGCGGGTGCCGAGAGACCGAGCGCGCCGAGGGCGGCCATTCCGCCGATCATGCGGCGTCGCGAAACCAGCTTGCCACTCATCGAGTCTTCCTCCGTCTTCTTCGTACCGAGGACCGTTCGGTGGCCCTCAAGTTGATGGACCAATTTCTTGGTTGGTACCTATTGAAGTGATTGTCTTATCTGCTATGGTCCATGTCAAGACTTAGATTGATCATGAACCAATGCAAGAATTGGCTCATCAAACTTCATCTGGATTTGTCTTGGGAGATCGTGATGGGCGGATCGATCGTCGCCGAACGGCATTTCGTGTCCAAGCTCGAGGACGTGCGCCTGCATCTCCTCAACAAGCGCCTTGACGGCAGGGCACGGCCGCCGCGCGGACCCGTCCTCTTCGTCCACGGCTCGTCGATGGCCTCGGAGCCCTGCTTCGACCTGATGGTCGGCGACTCCGACGCCTACTCGCTCATGAACCTCTTCGCCCGGGAGGGCTTCGACGCCTGGTGTCTGGACTGCGAGGGTTACGGCCGCTCGGACAAATGGCGCGACCGCGACTACGACGTCGCCGACGGTATCGACGACCTGGAGGTCGCAGTCGGGCACATCCTCGACCATACGAAGCGCGAACGGGTCCATCTCTACGGAGGATCGTCAGGAGCGCTCCGGGCCGCCGGCTATGCGAGCCGCCGCCCGGATCGGGTCGACAGGCTTGTGCTCGACGCCCTGGTCTGGACCGGTGAGGGCAGCCCGACGCTCACGGAGCGCCGCAAGCGTCTGCCTCAGTTCCAGGCGGCCCGGCGCCGGCCGCTGGACGCGGCCTTCATCCGGACGATCTTCGAGCGCGATCACCCGGGCACCGCCGACCCCGAAGTCATCGCGGCCTTTTCCGAGGCCGTCGTGGCGCTCGACACGTCGATCCCGAACGGCACCTACATCGACATGTGCACGAAACTGCCGCTCGTCGACCCCGCGTCGATCCACGCCCCGACCTTGATCATGCGGGGCGAGTGGGACGGCATCGCCGCCTTCGAGGACGTCGCCGCGTTCTTCGCCCGGATTCCTCATCCGGACAAGCAGTTCGCCGTGCTGCCCGGCATCGCGCACTCCTCGTTCCACGGCAAGAACCACGCCCTCGCCAAGCACGTGCTCCTGAGCTTCCTCACGCGGCCCGAACCGGTCTACACGGGACGGGATTGATGCTGGCCGACGCCGGATCCGGCGTCGTCGTCGCGATCGTCTGCGCGGCCGTCTTCGGGACGTCCTTCATCTCCGGCGTGTTCGGAATGGCGGGCGGGCTCATCCTGATCGGCGCCCTGATCGCCTTCGGCCTGCCCATGCCCGTGGTCATGACCTACCACGGCATCGCGCAAGCCGCGTCGAACGTCTGGCGGGCCCTGCTGTGGTGGCGCTGGGTCGACCCCCGCATCCTGGCCTGGTTCATCGCCGGAGGCCTCGTCGCGTTCGCCGTCTTCTCGGTCCTGCGCTTCGTTCCCGACCGTGCGGTGGTCCTGATTGCGATCGGCATTCTGCCCTTCGCGGCGCTGGCGTTGCCCGACCGGCTGGTGCCGAAGGCCGACCGGCCGACGGGCGCGGCGATCTGTGGGATGACAAGCGTCGGCACTCAGCTCTTCGCCGGCGTCTCGGGGCCCCTCCTCGACGCGTTCTTCGTCCGCAGCGGCGCGGACAGGCGCCTCGTGGTCGCCACCAAGGCGGCCTGCCAGTTCTTCGGCAACCTGTTCAAGATCGTCTACTTCACCGCGCTGTCGCCACCCGGGTCGTGGTCGGCCGAAACCGCCAGCGCCATCGCCATCGTGGTGGCGTCCTTTCTCGGAACAGCCGCAAGCCGGAGCCTGCTGGAGAGGCTAACGGACGCGCATTTCCGTGTGTGGACGCGTGCAATCGTCCTCGTCGCCGGAGCCGTCTCGCTTGCGGCAGGGCTCCTGGACTTAGCGGACCTCTAAGCATCGGAGCACATCGACGATAAACCGTCATCGTAATCCTCATCGAGCAAAGACGAAAATCTGCCGAAGGTCACGTCCCCCCGAGGGCCCCGACGCGGATATTCTACCGGGAGATCGATTTGTTGGGTTGGCAAGCCTACTGGACCGACGTGACGGCCGCGCCCCCGCTAATGCCGGCCCGAAACTAACATCGGGAGAAACTCGCCGGGTCGACTACCACTCTTGCCCGACGGCACTCCGTGGCCGAAGACGGTGCGATTGAGCCGGCTATGCCAGTTTATCCCGAGGCGAAGCGGATCATCCGATTTCGTTCAAGCTCCCCTCGTACTCTTTCGACCAATTCTCCCGGTACCATTCCTCGTTCACCTGCCTGTACCACTCGGCAAGCTGCGGATCGAACGCCGACGATGCCCTGGCAAAGTCGATCATCCCGGCCGGATCCGACCCGCCCTCCGCGTTGAGGTCTCGCCAGAAGCCGACGAGGCCGCCGGGCAGGGCGCCGTCGATCAGGCGGATCGGTTCCCGCATGGTGAGTGGCAGCCGGGACGTTTTGGGCCGGACGGTGTAGCCGTCGCCCGCGCCCTGGTCGTCGTATTCGTCCCGGATCCGATGGGCGATGCGGTCCTTCAGGCGGCGGGCGCGGATCGAGAAGACATCCGTTGTCGTCGACCTGAGCGTGACGCGGGCGATCTCGATCTCGTTCGGGCGCAGCTTCGGCAGGCACTCGCCGCCCAGCCAGCCTCGCCGTTAGGACCACTCCGATATTAGGACCGAGATGTTGGAACCGGAAACGGTCCTAACGTGGGTCCTAGTTACGGCAGCGTACAGTGACGCACTCCAAAAGAGAATCTAAGACCGTAAGCGCCAATTTCCCTTGGGATCGCGGGACAACGATGGACGCCATAGGACGGTGATAGACAGATGATTGGCGGATGGGGTGGGATTCGAACCCACGGAAGACTTGCGCCTTCGGCGGTTTTCAAGACCGCTGCCTTAAACCGCTCGGCCACCCATCCGTCCGTGCCGTCGTGCCGGCCGGCGAACGCCGGGCCGAGCGTGGCCGGAGCTGCCGGAAACGGAAGGGACCGGCGCTCGGGGGTTGCCCTCCGTCTGCCGGCGTCCCGGCCGGGAGGCCGGCCTCGGAGCCCGCACCGCCTCCGTCTCGGCCGTTGATAGCCAGTCGAAGCGCGCCCGTCGAGAGCGCTGGCAGCTGATTTCGGTCCGATCGCGGCCGGAGGCCGCGGGGCTCGACGCGCCGGCCCCGGGGCGATGCTGGTCGAGACCGGCTCGGTCGGTGAGGGCCCGCCCTGGGCGAAATCCAGTGATGGGCAAGCCTGCCGGAACGCAGACGTTTTGTCGTGTCGGCGGTCTCCGTGGGGCCGGGAAGGTGTTCCCGGATTTCTTGGACCCAATCTAGGTCAAGTGACTCGAGCATCGGCCGCGTACCGGCTCCCCCTGCGCGAGGGGACCCGCGCACGGGCGGATACCCACGCCGCCGCGCCAGGCCCGTGCGTGGCGCGGTCGTCCATCGCAGGCCGCGGATCACAGGCGCGCGGTTCGGACGACGGTCACCGGGCCGCCGCCCTGGCCCGCCCCATCACGCGGGTCCGAACGGATACGGTCGGACCGAGCCCAGGGTGGCGGGGTCGTCATGCGCCGACCCCGCCTTTTGGCGTCACCGCGAGGCCTGGTAGAGCTTCGTGGCGATTTCAAACATCTCCTCGGGGGCATAGTCCGGCGTGAAGGCGCTGGGTATGCCGGTCAGCTGGTGGATCTTGCCCCCCTCGGGCATCCCTTCCACGATCTCCAACTCGCCGGGAGGATCGCCGGGCAGGGCGGTCTCGCCGTTGCCCCAGATGCCGGCCATGTCCCGGTAGTCGTCCGGTGAGAACGTATAAAGGCGCCGGTGCGAGCCTTCGGCGAGGTACTTCTGGGACTCCGGAATCCGGTCGAGGTTGATGTTCGGGCAGGGCAGCATCTTCTCGATGTCCACGCCGGTGATCTTCTTCAGCGCCAGGGCGTAGGCGTGGGCGTGAACCGATCCCCGCACGAGGAGATAGCCGCACACTTCCCGCCCGGTGGGATCGGTCAGCGTTTCGTAGACCCGGAGCTTGTGCAGCCGGGCGCCGCACTCCAGGTGGAAGTTGTGCAGGAGATCGATGACCACATTGCCGGTGGTCGTGATGAAGTCGTTGTTCCAGGACTGGCCGTTGCTGTTGACCGGCATGGCTCCGCCGGCGCCGGACAGGAAGGCCGCGGCCAGCCGGATGTCCTTCATGTCCTCGAACGGTGCATCCGAGATGTCGCCGCCGTCCGCCTCGTCGGCATCGCTGTCCGGGCCGTTGTTCAGCATGGCGACGCCGTTGCTGACCAGCTCGACGTGACCGAGTTCCTCCGCAGTGATGCTCGCCACTAGGCTGTAGAACGGCCGCAGCTTCGATTTGCTTCGAAAGTTGAAGCTCTGGAACATGTAGTTCCCGAGCGTCGACATCTCCCCATATTTGCCGCCGAGCAACTCCTGAAGTGCCGCCCCTGCATTCGGGTCCGGTCGCTTGGGTGCGGGTAGATCGACCTGCAGCTTGTCAATTCGTAAGAACATCGGCTCTCCTCCAAGTTGATCGAGCCGAACCGGGAGGTGGTACGCATGTTCCGTGCCGGACCGGCCGCCGATCCGGAGTGGCCGAACGGGCCGCGTTCCCGACCCCAGGGTGTCTGCCCCCGACCTCCCGCCGTGTCCCGGTCACGGGCTCCTTGGGGCCGCGCCCTTGTACGCCGGGGGCAGATCATGCCAATCCGTCGTCGGCCGTTTCTGTTGCCGTGAGCCGCGGGTGAAGCCCGCTGACAGGGGAAAGCCGTAAAAGGCCATGAGCATCGTCATCCACCACAATCCCGACTGCGGCACGTCCCGCAACGTGCTCGAGATCATCAGGGCCGCCGGCTACGACCCGGTGGTGGTGGAGTACCTGAAGGTCGGATGGACCCGCGCGCAGTTGCTCGGCCTCTTCGCGGCGGCCGACCTGACGCCTCGGTCGGCCCTGCGGGAGACCAAGTCGCCCGCCGAGGTGTTGGGGCTGCTCGACCCCGGCGTCGACGACGAGACCCTCCTCGCCGCGATGGTGGACCACCCGGTCCTCGTCAACCGTCCGATCGTCTGCACGCCCAAGGGCGTCAGGCTCTGCCGTCCGAGCGAGACGGTTCTCGATCTTCTCGACCGATGGCCGCCGGGCCCCTTCCACAAGGAGGACGGCATGCCCCTCATCGATCCGGAGGGGCGCCGGGTCGGCTAGACGGACCTGCCCGGACGGCTCCCGAAGGCCGCTCCGGTCCGGAGGATCGCCGCGGTGATGACCCGGGATCCATGGCAGGGTGGACTATGGTGGACAGTCGATCTGCCCTCAGTCCGGCCATGGCGGCTCGGGATCGCCCCAAGCCGGGCAGGGGGCGGTACGGGGCGACGGCGGGAAACACATCGGCGTTCGGCGCGGTTTTCCCGCCGGGGCTGATCCCGGGGCGGGGCACGACGGAGCCGCGCCGGCCGGCCGGGCGGCGAACGAGGGGAGGACGAGCATGCCGAAGAATACGATCTGTGTCTGGTACGACCGGGACGCCGAGGCGGCGGCCCGGTTCTACGCGGAGGTGTTTCCGGACAGCGCGGTGACGGCGGTCCATCGGGCGCCGAGCGACTATCCGTCCGGCAAGGCGGGGGACGTGCTGACGGTTGAGTTCACGGTCGCGGGCATTCCCTGCCTGGGGCTGAACGGCGGGCCGGCCTTCCGGCAGACGGAAGCCTTCTCGTTCCAGATCGCCACCGACGACCAGGCGGAGACCGACCGCTACTGGAATGCCATCGTGGGCAACGGCGGCCAGGAGAGCGCCTGCGGATGGTGCAAGGACCGCTGGGGCGTGTCCTGGCAGATCACGCCGCGGGTGCTGACAGAGGCCATCGCGGCCGGGGGCGACGAGGCGAAGCGGGCCTTCCAGGCCATGATGACCATGCGCAAGATCGACGTGGCGGCCATCGAGGCGGCCCGCCGCGGCTGACGGCCGGGCGGGGCAGGGGCGGGCGACCGGGCCCGCCCCTGGAGCCCTGTTCACCGCGTCAGGGCGCGAGGCTCTGGAACGGCGCCTTGACGGCGGCGGCCGTGGCGTCCTCCGGCATGGGGGGCGCGTCGCGGTTGTAGAGATCATTGCGGAACTGGACCACGCCGTCGGAGACCCAGGCCGTCAGGTAGACGAAGTGGACGGGTACCGGCCGGGCGATCTTGATCGTGGTCTTCTGCCCTGTGGCGGCCGCGTCGAGCAGGGACTGCCCCGTCGTCCCGTCGCCGATCAGCCAGGCGGCCACGTCGGCGACCGACTGGACCCGGACGCAGCCGGCGCTGAAGGATCGTTCGTCCTGGCCGAAAAGATCCTTCATCGGCGTATCGTGCATGTAGACGATGTGACGGTTCGGCATGTCGAGCCGGATCAGCCCGAGGGCGTTCTGCGGGCCGGGGTCCTGGCGGAAGGTGTAGCGCTGGAGGTCCTCGCCGAACCAGTTCACCTCGGAGGGGTCGACCTCGCCGCCGCCGTAGGACGAGTAGACGCGGATCTTCTTGGAGGCGAGGTAGCCGGGATCCTTGCGGATCGTCGGCACGAGGTCGCGGTACGCGATGCTGGACGGCACGTGCCAATAGGGCAGGAGGTCGACGGCCTGGACGGCTGCGACCACTTCCGGCGTGGGTGTGGTCCGCTTGCCGACGATGACCCGGGTCACCAGTTCGACGCGGCCGCCGGAGACGCCCTGAAGCTCGAAGTCGGGGATGTTGACGACGACGTACTTCGTCCGCGGGACCTTGGCGAGGCTGGCCCGGAGCCGTTCCAGGTTGCCGACCAGCTGCTGCAGGCGCTCGCCGGCCGAGACGTTCATGTGGGCGAGCGTCAGGCCGGAGGCGACGCCGTTCGGGCGCAGGCCGTGGCGCATCTGGTAGCGCACCACGGCGTCGCGCAACGCGGCGTCGTAGAAGGTGCTGGTCGTGGCGGCGGGCAGGTCCCCCGTGATGGCGAGGCGACGCCGCAGGGTCGCCACGGCGGCGTCGTTGTCGTTCGGCTTGAGGCCGCGGGCCGACACGATGGTCGGCCAGCCGCCGGCCGCGACGATGGCGCGGTAGGCCTCGATGGCGGCGACGAGGCCGCGTTCGGTCTCCGGGCTGACGAGCGCCGTGTCGCCGGCCTCGAAGGTCGGGCGGACCTGCGCGTCGGCACGGCCCGGGACGCCGGCCAAAAGGGCGACGAGGACGAGGAGCAGGGTGCCGAGCCGGCTCACGCCGGCCCGGGCTTCACCACATCGGGGGCGCATAGAGGATGCCTCCCCGCGACCAGAGGGCGTTGAGACCGCGCTTCATGCCGAGCGGGCCCGCCTCGCCGACGTTGCGCTCGAAGATCTCGCCGTAGTTGCCGACGTTGCGCACGACCGCGGGGAGCCAGCCCGGGGCGAGCCCGAGGTCCGCCCCGGAGGCGTCGGCCCCGGCGGCCAGGCGGGCGGCATCGCCGGCGAGCGGCGCGGCGGCGGTCGCCCGGGTGAGACCGACTTCCTCTGCGTTGACGAGGCCGTAGAGCGTCCAGCGGACGACCTCGCTCCAGGTACGGTCGCCGGCGCGGACGAGCGGTCCGAGCGGCTCCTTGGAGATCACCTCGGGCAGGACGGCATGGTCCTGCGGCGCCTCGAAGCCGGCCCGGTCCGCGAAGAGGGCGGAGCGGTCGCCCGAGTAGGCGTCGCAGTCGCCGGCCTTGTAGGCGGCCAGCATGGCGTCGCGGCCGTCGAAGCCGCGGGTCTCGGCGGCGAGGCCGTGCTGGCGGAAGTAGTAGGCCATGTTGGTCTCGGTGGTGGTGCCCTTGACCACGCAGACCTTGAGACCGGCGAGCTGCTGGGCCGAGGTCAGGCCCCGGTCGGCCCGGGCGATGAAGCCCTGGCCGTCGAAGAAGCTCGCGCCGGCGAAGTCGAAGCCGAGCGTGACCTGCCGCTGCATCGTCCAGGTGGTGTTGCGGGCGAGGAGGTCGATGCTGCCGCTCTTCAGCGCCTCGAAGCGGTTGGCGGTCCCGAGCGGGACGAAGACGACGTCGGTGTCCTTGCCGAGGACCGCGACCGACACGGCGCGGCAGAAGTCGGCGTCGAAGCCGCGCCAGGTGCCGGACGGGTCCTGTGCGGCGAAGCCGAGGAGGCCCTCGTTGACGCCGCAGACCAGGTGCCCGCGGGCCCGCACCGCATCCACGGTCGGGCTGCCGGCGGCCGCAGGGGCCAGGCCGGCGAGAAGGCAGAGGACCGCCATCCCGGCCCGGCTCGATGCTCGTCGCGACGCTCTCATCGGTTCCCTCCCGTAAACAGGAATCTGAATACGTTTTATCGGGTGCCCAGGCCTGACGCTACTGTTCCGTCACCTGATCCCGCTGTTTCGGGCCGGCGTTTGCGCACCTGTCGCGATTGAGGCACCGCAAGGCCAGCGCTGGCATCGTGAAAACTGGAAAGGCTTTCGGCCAAGATCATTGACGACGAAGGCGGGTTCGGCATTCCGGACTGACGGTTGGAACCAGGACGTAACCGGGCCGTTCTTAAGTTATGCCAGGGAATCCATGGAGGAATGCCGTCATGGAGGTGTCCGCTGGAATTGGAATGCTGATCGCGCTCGTCGTGGTCGGACGGATGGTCTGGAAGTCGAACCAAGGTTGCGTCTGCTGCAAGGAAGACGAGGTCACCATGGCCGAGATCCTGGCCGACCGCCGTCGCCACGACTGACCGCCCGCGGACGCGGGTCCTGCCGCCTGCCGCGCCCGAGCCCCGCCTGCGGGGCAGGGGCGGCGGCGGGCGTCCTCAGAGGCCGCAGCCGAAGGCTGCGTGCGATGGCGGACCGGGCCGCCGCGGCAGACGGGTGCGGAGAGTTGGCCTGCAGCCGGGCCGAGTGGCGGAGCAGGCTGGCGTCGAGTTTCGACAGGCAGGCCACATCGAGCCTGTGAAATGGGCAGTCCTCTCGCGCGTCAATGTTTTGCGAGAACGGCGGGAATACTCTTGCACTTCCTGCTGCCGAGCATAGCTTGAACAGAAGCAGGCCGATTCCGGGCTGCCCCCATCATCCCGACAGTCGAGAAGCGGTCGAGCCCCGGCACATGCGGAAGACAATCAAGCCGTTCGTCGTTGAAATCAAATCGTCCCGGCGTTCGGCCAAGGGGCCGACCTGGGGCCTGCTCGACCTGCCGGCCGAAGAGCCTGCAAGGGTCTCGCACGAGGCCGCCGACGTGTTCGCACCGAAACCCCAGAAGGCCAAGGGGTCCGATGCCGGGGCTCCGTCGCGCCCGGCGCCGCGGATCCTGCCGGACCTCGGGCCGCGGCCGGTGGAGGCCGTCGAGGCCGACCCTGATCCCGTCGCCGCGGAGCCGAGGCTCGCCGCCCGCAAGCCTGTGCGGCGGAGCCCGAAGCCGGTCCCGGTCCCGGCCGCGGCCCCGCCCCGGCGCGAAGCGCCCCGGCCGGAGCCGGTCATCGAGCGCGCGCCGGTGGTTGTCGCGAGCACGCCCGCCGAGGAGCCCAGCCGGAACCGCAGTTTCGTGCGCAGCTCGGGCCTGTCCCGGGCGGACAAGTGGCGGCGCCGGCTGCCGGCCGTGCTGCGCTGAGGCGGTCCGGCCGCGTCAGGCCGCGGCTTTGGACGCCTCGCCGGGCTTGACCCGGGCGATCGCGCTGCGGACCAGGTCGAGCCTCAGCCGCTTCAGCTTGCGCTCCAGCATCTGGTCGAGCTGGCCCTCGATGCCGAGGTCGCGGATGTCCGCCTCGAAGCTCCGGCAGGCGAGGCGCGCCTCGCTGGCCATGGCGCTGCAGAAGGTGTCGAGTTCCGCCAGGAACCGGCTCACCTCGGCGCGGATGCGGTCGTCCGTCGGGGCGGCGCCGTCGGCCCTGATGCGTTCGATCCGCTCGCCGAAGGCCGCGAGCAGACGGTGGGATTCCGGATGGGCGCGGCCCACCAGGAAGGACTCCAGTCGCCCGCCGATGAGCCGTCCGATCTCCTCGGCGCGCCTATGCGATCTGCGGTTCTTGAGGAACTCGAACATATCACTCTCCAAGATCAGCAACCTCAATCATCGAACAATTCATTAACCCTGTCCATAGTGCCCCAGTCGGGCCGAGGACGTGGGCCAGGGCCGGGTGCCCTCCGGCCCGTGGACGACTGATCCCGGTACAGGTCAAAGCTCGCCACCGGGCTGGTGTTCCGACCGGTTCGACGGGGTGACTGCTTTCGCGGACCGGTCCGATACCGGCACGGACCGGGGCAGCCACAGGGCGACGACCGCGGCGAGACCGGCGAGCGCGGCGTTGGCCGCCACGGCGAGCGTGAAGGCGTACAGGTAGGCGGCGCGCACGGAGGTTTCGGCCGTGGTCCTGGACGGCTCGGGGAGGGACGCGAGGGCGGGGAGGTCGAGGAGCCGGTCGGCCTCGGCGAGCAGCCCTGCCGTCACGGCCGGCTCCAGGCCCGCCGCCGCGAGGCCGGCCGCGAGGCGCGGCGCGTAGAGCGCCACCGCGAGGGCCCCGGTCACCGCGACGGCGAGCAGGCCGGCGACCCGGGCGGCGGCGTTGTTGATGCCGGAGGCGGTTCCGCTCAGGGCGTCGCCGATGGCCGTCATCACGGCGGTGGTCAGGGGGGAGACCACCATGGCCATGCCGAAGCCGATCCCGAGGAGCGGACCCACGACGCCCACCCAGAGCCCGCCCCCGGTTCCGGTCGCGGCGAGCCAGAGCATGGAGGCGGCCACCACCGCCGAACCCAGGGCTAGAAGCGGCCGGGCGCCGACGCGATCGGAGAGCGCCCCGAAGGACCGCGAGAGAAGGCCGATCGCCAGCGCCATGGGCAACATCGCCGTGCCCGCCTCGGCGGCGCCGTAGCCCCCGAGGCCGACGAGCGTGTAGGGCACCACGAAAAGGGCCCCCGACAGGGCACCGTAGAGAAGCAGGGTCAGGAGGTTCAGGAGGGCGAAGGCGCGGTTCCGGAACAGGCCGAGCGGCACCATCGGGGCTGCGGCGCGGGCCTCCCAGGCCAGGAAGGCCGGCAGGGCGACGGCGGCGAGGGCGAGGCCGGCGAGCACGGACGGGTCCGCCAGGCCGTGGCCGGGCGCGTGGATCAGGGCTGCGGTCAGGGCGCCGAGTCCCGCCGCGGCGAGGAGGCCGGCGACCCAGTCGACCGGCCTCGCGGGTTCGGCACGGCTCTCCGGCACAAAGCGGAGGGTCATCCAGAGTGCCACGAGGCCGACGGGGAGGTTGACCAGGAAGGCGGCGCGCCAGGAGAGGGCGTCGACCATGAAGCCGCCGACAGGCGGCCCGAACGCTGTCGTGAGCGCCGAGGCGGCGGCCCAGGTGCCGATCGCGCGGCCGCGGATCTCCTCCGGGTGGGTCGCGGCGATCAGGGCGAGGCTCTGCGGGATCATCAGCGCCGCCCCGACGCCCTGGACGGCGCGGCCGGCGACGAGCACCGGTGCGGAGGGCGCGAGGCCGCAGGCGAGCGAGGACGCCACGAGGACCAGCGTTCCGGCCAGGAAGACGCGTCGCCGACCGACGGCGTCGCCGAGCGCTCCGCCGACCAGCACGAGGGCGCCGAGCATCAGGTTGTAGAAGCCGACCACCCACTGCAGGCTCGCGAAGTCGGCGCCGAGGTCCCGCTGAACGGCGGGAAGGGCGATCTGCACCACGCTGCCGTCGATGAAGGCCATCGAGGAGGCCATGATGGTCGCCGCGAGGACGCCGGTGCGCCGGACCGGACCAGAGACGTTCGGCATTCCTGGCTCCTCCGGCCGGGGCGGGACCCCCGGTGTCGGCCGGGCGCCTGCGAAGCCTGACATAGAATGCGGCGCAGCCCGAGAGCGCACCAGCAGGCGTCGCCGGTCAGGGGCAATCGCCCAGGCTCTCGTCGCTCGGGATCGTGGGGAGAAGGTCCGCCAGACGGACGGTCTCCAGGCAGCGGCCGTCGGCGTCGACGATCTCGATGGCGGCGAGGCCGATCTGCTCGTCGTGGGTCAGGGCGTCGGCGATGAGTTCCCGGCCGCCGCGGACGAGTTCCTCGCGGGCTTCCTCGACGGTGGCGAAGTCGGCCGGCTCGCTGGTGTCGAAGGACTGATCCGGTCCGACAAAGCGAAACGCGAAGGTCGGCATGAGGATACCTCTGCTGGTTGCCCGGACGCCCCGGCAACGTTCGTCCGGCCGGGCGGTTCCTGCAGTTGCGACATGCCGGCTGCGCCATGCACGACGGTGTCCGTGCCTCTCCAAGATGTGAGGCCGCTTGCCCCTGGCCGTCCGCCCGGCCTGCTGCGACACTGGCGCTCCGCGATCGGAGCCGTCCCATGCCCAAATACACGCCGGGTCCCTGGAGCTTCCAGCCGGGCCAGAACAACTGGCCGCATCCGTCCGTCTGGCGCGGCAACGAGGGCGGATTCCAGGTCCTCGGCACCTCCAGGGAGCGCTCGGAGGCGGACGCGCGCCTGATCGCCGCGGCGCCGGATCTCCTGGAATCGCTGAAGGACGTGGTGGCGGTCGTGCAGGAGCGCGACCCCGGCTTCGACGCGGACGTGCTCAGGACCGCGCGGGCCGTGATCGCGCGGGCGGAAGGGCGCTGAGAAGTCCGTTCAGGCGACCGGCCTGCGGACGAAATGTCCCGGCGCCACCTCGGCGAGCGTGGTCGGCGGCGCCTGCCAGCCGACGGGCCGGATCGGGCTCGGCAGGTCGCCGACCGGCACACTGCCGCGGGCCCGACGGCGGGCCGGGTCGGGCACCGGCACGGCGGAGAGGAGCCGGCGGGTGTAGGGGTGCTGCGGATCGGCGAAGATGGCGGCGCGCGGGCCGATCTCGACGATCTCGCCGAGATACATCACCGCTACCCGGTGGCTGACGCGCTCCACCACGGCCATGTCGTGCGAGATAAAGAGATAGGCGAGCCCCATCTCGTCCTGCAGGTCGAGCATGAGGTTGAGCACCTGCGCCTTGACGGAAACGTCGAGCGCGGAGACCGCCTCGTCGGCGACGATCAGCTCGGGCGAGACCGCCAGGGCGCGGGCGATGGCGAGGCGCTGGCGCTGGCCGCCGGAGAATTCGTGCGGATAGCGGTCCGCCATGTCGGGGGAGAGGCCGACGCGGCGGAGGAGGTCGGCGGTGCGGTCGCGCGCGGCGGGGCCGTCCGCGAGGCCGTGGACGCGCATGGGCTCGGCGATGGCGGCGCCGACGGACTTGCGCGGGTTGAGGCTCGCGAAGGGATCCTGGAAGACCATCTGCATCTTGCGGCGCATGCGCTGCAGGCCCGCCTTGTCGAGGGTGCGGACGTCCTCGCCGGCGTAGCGCACCTCGCCGGCCACCGGCGTGACGAGCCGCAGGATCGAGCGGCCGGTCGTCGACTTGCCGCAGCCGGACTCGCCGACGAGCGACAGGGTCTCGCCGGCCTTCAGGCTGAAGGAGACGTTCTCGACGGCGTGGACGTGGCCGGTCACCCGGCCGATCACGCCCGAGCGGATGGGGAAGCGGGTGGTCAGGCCCTCGACGGTCAGGAGCGGCGCGCCGCCGGCGACCGTGTCGCGGACCTCGCGGGCGGCGACCTTGACGGCGCCGTCGGCCGGGTCGATCACGGGGAAGCGGCGCGGCCGGGCGAGGTCGTTCATCTCGCCGAGCCGGGGGACGGCAGCGAGCAGAGCCTTGGTGTAGCCCTCGCGCGGCGCGGCGAAGATGTCGGCGACGGGCCCGTCCTCGACCTTGCGGCCCTTCCACATGACGAGGACCCGGTCGGCGATCTCGGCGACGACGCCCATGTCGTGGGTGACGAAGAGGACGCCCATGCCCTCCTCGGCCTGCAGGTCGCGGATGAGGTCGAGGATCTGGGCCTGGATGGTGACGTCGAGGGCGGTGGTCGGCTCGTCGGCGATCAGGAGCCGCGGCCGGCAGGCGAGCGCCATGGCGATCATGACGCGCTGGCGCATGCCGCCGGAGAGCTGGTGGGGATAATCGTCGAGCCGGCGGGCGGCGCCCGGGATGCGCACGCGCTCCAGGATGCGCAGGACCTCCGCTCGGGCGGCGGCCTTGTCGAGGCCGCGGTGGTAGCGCAACACCTCGGCGATCTGGAAGCCGATGGTGAGCACCGGGTTCAGGCTCGTCATCGGTTCCTGGAAGATCATCGAGATGCTGTTGCCGCGGATCCGCCGCATGCGCTCCTCGTCGACGGCGACGAGGTCCTCTCCGTCGAGCAGGACGCGGCCGTCCACGCGGCCGTTGATGGCCGAGACCAGGCGCATCACCGACAGCGAGGTGACGCTCTTGCCGGAGCCGGATTCGCCGACGATCGCCACCGTCTCGCCGGCGGCGACCTCGAAGGAGACGTCGTCGACGGCCTTCAGCCACTGCCCGCCGACGCGGAACGAGGTGGTGAGGTTGCGGACCTCGAGGACGGGGCCGGTCATTGCTCGCCCTTCAGCTTCGGGTCGACCGCGTCGCGCAGGCCGTCGCCGAGGACGTTCAGGGCGAAGACGACGATCAGGATGGCGAGGCTCGGGGAGAGAACCAGCCAGTAGCTGTCGAGGATGTTCTCGAAGCCCTCGCGGATCATGCCGCCCCAGGTCGGCGTCGGCGGCTTCACGCCGAGGCCGATGAAGGCGAGGGAGGCCTCGGTGCGGATCGCGTTGGCGAGCCAGAGCGAGCCCATGACCAGTATCTCGGGGAAGATGTTGGGCAGCACGTGGCCGGCCATCAGGCGCAGGTCTGAGAAGCCCAGCGAGCGGCCGGCCTGGATGAAGTCGCGTTCCTTGACGGCGATGGTCGGGGCGCGGGCGATGCGGGCGAAGGAGGGGACCGAGGTCAGCGCGATGGCGATGACGATGTTGGTCATGGTCGGCCCCAGCATGGCGACGAGGATGAGGCCGAGGATCAGGGCCGGGAAGGCGAGCAGCATGTCCATCGCCTGCATGACGACCACGTCGAAGCGGCCGCCGTACCAGCCGGCCAGGATGCCGATGACGGAGCCGAGCACGAGGGCGACGACCGTCGACAGGATGCCGATGGCGAGCGAGATGCGGGCGCCGTAGAGGAGGCGCGAGAGGATGTCGCGACCGAAATAGTCGGTGCCGAGCCAGAAGTTCTCGTCCGGCGGCTTCAGGCGGAAGAGGACGTCCTGCTCGAGCGGGTCGTGCGGGGCGATCCAGGGGGCGAGCGCGGCCGCCAGGGCGACCAGGACAACGACCACGAGGCCGAACCAGGTGGTCTTGTTGGCCGCGAAGGCGGCGAGCGTGGCGTCGACCCAGCGCGGGCGGCGGCGGCCGGTGCCGGCCGGGCGGTCGTGGACCGAGAGGCTCATGAGAGCTTCACCCGCGGGTCGACGAGAGCGTAGGTGAGGTCGGTGGCGACGTTCACCAGCACCACGATCAGCGTGTAGATCACCATCATGCCCTGGAGCATCGGGTAGTCGCGCTGGTTCAGCGCGCCGATGATGAGCTTGCCGAGGCCCGGGCGGTTGAAGACAATCTCGGTCAGGACCGAGTTGCCGATCAGGATGCCGACGTAGAGGCCCACGATGGTGACGATCGGGATCAGCGCGTTGCGCAGCGCGTGGCGCCAGACGATGGCGCCCCAGGGCACGCCCTTGGCGCGGGCGGTGCGCACGTAGTCCTCCTGCATCACCTCGAGCATGGCCGAGCGGGTCACGCGCGTGATGTAGGCGGCCATGATCAGCCCGAGGTTGACGGCCGGCAGCATGATCGACTGGAACCAGGCCCAGGGCGTCGACCGGTTGGCGCTGATCACCGGGAACCAGCGCAGGACCAGGGCGAAGCCGATCAGGAGCATGATCGCGGAGACGAAAGGCGGGAAGGACAGCCCGAGCAGCGAGCCGAGGCGGGCGACGTAGTCGGGCATGCGGTTGCGGTTGACGGCCGCCCAGACGCCGATCGGAACCCCGATGGCGGCGCCGATCACCATGGAGACCAGGGTCAGCTCCAGGGTCCAGGGCAGCACGTCCAGGATCTCGCGGATCACGGGGCGGCCGGTCACCAGCGACACGCCCCATTCGCCGATCAGCGCGCCGGAGAGGAAGGAGCCGTACTGGTCGAGCAACGGACGGTCGATGCCGAGGCGGGCGCGCATGGCCGCGATGGCGGCGGCGTCGGCCTGGTCGCCGAGGATCACCTGGGCGGGGTCGCCCGGCACGATGCGGACGACCACGAAGACGAGGGTCAGCACCGCGAACAGGGTGACGACCGAGAAGGCCAGCCGTTTCAGGAGGAATGCGCCCATCGCGGTGCCCTCGGCTCGTCGTGGGGACGGGCCCCGCCCGGGGAGGGGCGGGGCCGCGGGCCTCAGGCCCTCGTCACTTCACGAAGCGGGTCGTCTCCAGGATCGGCGGGCCGAGGTTCAGGGAGGCCTTGAGCTCGTAGCCGAGGTCGAGGCTGTCCTTGTAGGCCCAGAGCTGCAGCATCTCGTTGACCGGGACGGCGCAGACTTCCTTGACGATCTTCTCCTGCGCGGTCTTCCAGAGCGCGATCTGCTTGGCCTTGTCGGTCTCCGACCGGGCCGCGTCGATCTCCGCGTCGGCGACCGAGCAGTGCGAGAAGTTGGTCACCGCGGTCGGGGTCTTCACGGTCGAGCGGGAGTGGAAGAACTGGGTCAGGTAGACGTCCGCCACGGGGAAGCGGGCGGCCTGGAAGTGCACCACCTGCGACAGGTCCTGGCGGATCTGGGCGTGGAAGGTCGGATGCTCGACCGGGATGATCTCCATGGTGATCCCGGCCTTCTTGAGAAGGGCCTGGGTGGCCTCCATGAAGCTCATCATGCCCGGCAGGGTGGTGTGGATCGCCTTGACGGTGATGCCGTTCGGGTAGCCCGCCTCGGCCAGCAGCGCCTTGGCCTTGGCCACGTCATAGGGGTAGAGCGGGGCCTGGTCGTTGGTGCCGGAGTAGCCCGAGGGCACGACCGAGACGGCGGGCCGGGAGATGCCCTTGCCGCGGAACTGCCAGATCGCGTTGCGGTCGATCGCCATCGCGAAGGCCTGGCGGACGCGGATGTCGTTAAAGGGCGGCAGGCTCATGTTGAGGTGCAGCACGGACATCTCGGCCGGCGCCATGGCGACCACCTTGGTGCCGGGGATCGCGGTCATGCGGTCGACCCAGGCCTGCTCCTGGCGGCCGAGCATCATGTCGATCTCGCCGGCCTGGAAGGCGAGGTCGCGCGAGCTGTCGGACGGGATGAAGCGGTAGACGATCTCCTTCAGCTTCGGCGCGCCGCGGAAGTATTTCGGGTTGGCGACCACCTTGGCGTATTGCTGGGGCACGTACTCGGCGAACATGAAGGGGCCGGTGCCGACCGGCTTCTTGGCGAAGCCGTCCTTGCCCAGCTCCTCGGCGGCCTTTTTGCAGACCATGTTGCCGCCGTGGTAGTTCATCACGATGCCGAGGAGGCTCGGGATCGCCTCCTTGAGCGTGATCTTCAGGGTGTACTTGTCGACCGCCTCGATCTTGTCGACGGACGCGTAGTCGGACGAGAAGGCGGAGCTGTCCTTGGTGGACGCGCGCTTCAGCGAATAGACGGCGTCCTCGGCGGTGAACTCGCCGTAGTCGTGGTGGCACTGGACGCCCTGGCGGAGCTTGAAGGTCCATTCCTTGCCGTCCGGCGAGGAGGTCCAGCTCTCGGCGAGGTCGGGCTCGATGAAGTCGGGCGACAGCTCGCCCGGCTTGATGCGGACGAGGCCGTTGAACATCCACTGCAGGAAGGCCTTGCCGGGCGTCCCGGAATTGATGTGCGGGTCGAGGACGCCGGCGTCCTGGCTCTGCATGCCGACGGTGAGCGTGGTCTTCTGCGCCGCCGCGGGCGTCGCGGCGAGCGCGCCGGCGATCGCCGTCCATACGAGTGTCCGTCTCATCGTGACCTGTCTCCTCTCGGGCGCCTCTGGGCGTCGGGTTGTCGTTGGACCGGAGGGGCGGACCCCTCAGCCGTGGAGCGTCAGCGCGGCATGCCCGGTCGTCCCAGCGAACCGGGAAAGCGCGAAGGGCGCAAGATCGAATCGTGTCTCGTCCCCGGTCGCGAGGGCGGCGACGATCTCGCCGGTGATCGGGCCGATGCCGAAGCCGTGTCCGGAGAAGCCGGCGGCGACCACCAGGCCGTCGACGCCGGTCGCGGCGTCGAGGACCGGCAGGGCGTCGGGCGTCAGGTCGATGAGGCCGCCCCAGACCCGTGCGACGGGGATGTCCGCGAAGGCGGGCAGGACCTGCGCGACGCGCGCGATCACGTCGCCGACCGCGGCGGCCGGCGGCTGCACCGCGTCGGGCGACCAGCGGGCGGGATCGCCCGGCCATGGACCGACACCGTTGGTGACCCGGAGGCGGCCGTCGGCCTGCTGGCGGCCGGCGCAGTCCGCATTGGCGACGCCGAAGACCTGGGCGAGGAGCGGGGGCACGGGCACGGTCTGCAGGACCGACACCTGCATGACGCGGAGCGGCAGGTCGAGGCCGAGGGGGCCGAGGAGCTCGGGCGCGTGGATGCCGGCGGCGAGCACCACCCGGTCGGCGCCGATCCGGCCCTCCGAGGTCGCCACGCCGGTCACCCGGCCGGCCGCGGTCTCGATCGCCCGCACGCTGACGCCCTCGCGGACGGTGGCGCCGTGGCGTTCGGCCGCCTGCCGGTAGGCGGAGGTGGTCCGGTCCGGATCGGCATGGCCGTCGGTCGGGCACAGGGAGGCGGCCAGGACGGCGGGGCCGATCGCCGGGGCGACCGCGCGGACAGCCGCGTTGTCGGCCAGGAATTCGATGTCGAAGCCGAGGGCGCGGTGTTCGGCGACGAGCGCGCGGATGACCGCGACCTCGGCCTCGGTCCGCGCCAGCCGGACGTTGCCGCCGCGCCGGTACTGCGTCTCCGCGCCGAGTTCGGCGTCGAGGCCCGCCCAGCGCTCGACGGCGGCGCGGGCCAGCGGCAGCTCGGCCGGGTGCCGGCCCGACTGGCGGACGCCGCCGAGGGTCCAGCCGGACGCCATGGCGCCGATCCGCCGGGCCTCGAGCACCGTGACGGCATGGCCCCGGCGCGCCAGCTCGTAGGCCGTCGCGAGCCCCGTGATCCCGCCGCCGATGACCGCGATGTCGGGCACCGAACACCCCTCCGCCCCAGATTGGTATATGCCACCAGCCGGTCAGTCGCTTGTCAAGCACAGCTTGCGTCGCCGGCTAGGCCCTTTTCGGAAGCGGCGTTTCCGGTCGAAGCGGCGCGGCAGTGGCCGTCGATCCGCGCAGGGAATCGGCGAGTGCCGCGACTCTTGGTATATACCAATTCGCCCAATCGACCACCCGGGCGGCCGGCTGAGCCGGCTTCATCAATGCCTGCAATCTGATCATTTGATCGCTCGATCGGCTGGCCCCATGGTGCGCCAGCCGCAGAGCAGAACGGGACCCCGCCGCCTGGTTCCCGCGCCCCGGGGGAGACGCATGACCACGGAACCCATCTTCGACACTGCCCACCTCGCCCATGTCGAACTCTTCACCGACAAGCCGCAGGAGAGCCTCGACTTCTTCGTCGATCTCCTGGGGCTGACCGAAAGCGGGCGGGAGGGCGACTCGGTCTACCTGCGGGCCTGGGACGACTACGAGTTCCACACGCTGAAGCTGACCGCGTCGAACACCACGGGCGTCGGCCACATCGGCTACCGGGCGACGAGCGAGGCGGCGCTCCACCGGCGGGTGGCGGCCATCGAGGCGCTCGGGGCGGGGATCGGCTGGACGGAGGGCGACCTCGGGCACGGGCCCGCGTACCGCTTCCGCGACCCGGACGACCACGTCTTCGAGATCTACTTCCAGACCCGCAAGTATGTGGCGCCGCCGGAGGAGCGGCCGGCGCTGAAGAACCAGGCCCAGCGCTATCACGGGCGCGGCGCGGCGGTGCGCCGGATCGACCACCTGAACCTGCTCGCCAACGACGTGGCCGCCATCAAGGCGTTCCTGCCGCAGGCGCTCGGCAGCCGGGTCACCGAGCAGATCGTGCTCGATTCCGGGGAACTCGCCGGCTGCTGGTTCACGGTCAACAACAAGACCTACGATATCGCCTACACGCGGGACTTCACCGGCTCGCGGGGCCGCTTCCACCACCTCACCTACGCGGTCGACCAGCGCGAGCACATCCTGGAGGCGGCCGACCTGTTCCTGGAGAACGGCGTCTTCATCGAGACCGGGCCGCACAAGCACGCCGTCCAGCAGACCTTCTTCCTCTACGTCTACGAGCCGGCCGGAAACCGCGTCGAGATCGCCAACGCCGGGGCGCGGCTCATCCTCGATCCGGACTGGCAGACGGTCACCTGGACGGAGACGGAGCGGAAGAAGGGGCAGGCCTGGGGGCTGAAGACGATCGAGAGCTTCCACACCCACGGCACGCCGGTCGTCCCCTTGCGCCACGGGTGAACGGGCGCGGGCGCCCGGTTGAGCCGGGGGCGGGCTTGGCGCAAAGTCGGGGAGGGCGGCGGACGGGCCGCCCGTGTCGACGCGCGACCGGGGAGGTTCCTCGATGAGACACGCCCTGGCCGGGCTCGCCGCCCTCGTGGTCCTGGCAGCCGGCGCCGGACCCCTGCGCGCCGCCGAGTGGGACGGCTGCCGCGAGCCTGCGCCGACCGTCCAGGGCTGCTCGAAGATCATCGCCAAGGGTGGCCGGCTCCGCACCGACCTCGCCATCGCCCACAACAACCGGGGCTTCGCCTACAATCGCGACGGCGACTACCTGCGGGCCATCGAGGATTTCGGCCGGGCGATCCGGCTCGACCCGGGCTTCGCGGCGGCCTATGCCAACCGCGGCTTCGCGCAGTTCAACCGCGGGGCCCTCGACGAGGCGATCGCGGATTTCGACCGGGCCGTGGAACTCGGCGCGGGCCTGCCGGGCGTCCTGCACACGCGCGGGCTCGCCTGGAGCCGCAAGGGAGACGACGACCGCGCGCTCGCCGATTTCGACCGCGTTCTGACCCTGCAGCCCGACCATGCGGACGCCCTGAACAACCGGGCCTACATCCGCAACCGGAAGGGCGACTACGCCCGCGCCGTCGCGGATCTCGACCGGGCCCTGGCGCTCGTGCCGGATTTCGCCGTGGCGCTCAACAACCGGGGCTTCGCGCGGGTGCACCAGGGAGACGTGGAGCGCGGCATCGCGGATCTCGACCGGGCGCTGCGGCTCGATCCGGCCCATGCGCCGGCCCGCAACAACCGCGGCTTCGCCCTCAACCTGCGGGGCGACCACGACCGGGCGATCGAGGACCTCGACGAGGCGATCCGCCTGCGCCCCGACGACGCGGACGCCTACAACAACCGGGGCTTCGCCTTTGCTGCCAAGGGCGATCCCGTGCGCGCCATCTCGGACTACGGCATCTCGATCCGCCTCAAGCCCGACTATGCCGCCGCGCTGAACAACCGGGGTGTCGCGCACAACAACATCGGCTGGTTCGATCTCGCCCTCGCGGATCTCGACGCCGCGCTCCGGATCGAGCCCGACTATGCGATCGCGCTCGCCAACCGGGCCGTCGTGTTCAGCAACATGGGCCGTTTCGACCGGGCGATCGCCGACTACGACCGGGCCGTGGAGCTGACGCCGGACCTCGCGGAGAGCTACAGCCGGTCGGCCGCTGCCATCTACGCCCAGGGGCATCGCGACCGGGCCCTGGCGATCCTCAACCAGGCGATCCGGCTCGCGCCGCTCGCGGAGGCCTTCGTCAACCGCGCCGCGCTCTACAACGCGCAGGGTCAGTTCGACCACGCCATCGCGGACCTGGACCAGGCCCTGCGGCTCGACCCGGACCACGCCCAGGCGCTCAACAACCGCGGTTTCGCGTGGAACGCCAAGGCCGAGTACGACCGGGCTATCGCCGACTTCGACCGGGCGATCCGGCTCGATCCGGGCCTGGCCAACGCCTACAATCACCGGGGCTGGGCCTTCATGAACAAGGGCGACCCGGAGCGGGCGGTCGCCGATCTCCGGCAGGCGCTGAAGCTCGACCCGGGCTACCCGCAGGCGCTCGAACGGCTCGGGCGGGCGGAGGCAGCCCTGCGGGCCCGCAGCGCCGACGCGGCGAGCCCCTGATCGTCAGAGCGAGAAGCTGGTGCCGCAGCCGCAGCTCGCGGTGGCGTTCGGGTTCCTGATCTGGAAGGATTGGCCCATCAGGCTGTCGACGAAGTCGATCTCCGAGCCGGCCATGTACTCGAGCGAGACCGGGTCGATCAGCACGGTCGCTCCGGCGCGCTCGATGACGATGTCGTCCTCGGCGCGCTCGCGGGTCAGGTCGAAGCCGTACTGGAATCCCGAGCAGCCGCCGCCGGAGACCGACACCCGCAGGGCCGTGCCGTCCGGCTCGCCCGCGACGATCTTCAGGATGCGCCGTGCGGCGCGGTCGGTCACGCGGACCGGTTCGTCGAGCGTGGCAGTGGCGCCGTCCATCGTCTCACCTCGTCAGGGCCCGGGGCCGGGAGCAAGAGGACCCGCTTGCGTCGGGACCGTCCCCGATCTAATTGCGCTGGGGACGCAGCGAATTCAAGGCCGGCGGTGCGGCCCCGGGGTCGTCCCGGCGGTCCGGCCGGCGGCGAGGGGAGGCCCCATGGCGCGCCGGCTCGACGGCATCGGCTTCGGCGGGGAGCCGCGGGCGCCGCACGCGGCCGATCCGGGGCTGAGCCGGGGCCGGCTGGTGCCCGAGCCGGAGAGCCCGACGCGGACGCCATTCCAGCGCGATCGCGACCGGATCATCCACTCCACCGCCTTCCGCCGGCTGGCGCACAAGACGCAGGTCTTCCTCTACCACGAGGGAGACCATTTCCGGACGCGGCTGACCCACACCATCGAGGTCGCCCAGATCGCCCGCGCCCTCGCCCGGGCGCTGCGCCTCGACGAGGACCTCGCCGAGGCGCTGGCGCTCGGCCACGACCTCGGCCACACGCCGTTCGGCCATGCGGGCGAACGGGCCCTGGCGCGCGCCATGGCGGGCTTCGGCGGCTTCGACCACAACGCCCAGACACTCCGGATCGTCACCTCGCTCGAGCGCCGCTACGCGGGCTTCGACGGGCTGAACCTCTCCTGGGAGACGCTCGAGGGCCTCGTCAAGCACAACGGGCCGCTCACGGACCGGGAGGGCCGGCCGCTCGGGCGGCGCGACGCGGAGGGGCACGCGGTCGCCGCCGAGCTCCCCTATGCGATCCGCGTCTACCAGGAGCGGCACGACCTCGGGCTCTGGAGCCGGCCGGGCGCGGAGGCGCAGGCGGCCGCGCTCGCCGACGACATCGCGTATGACGCCCACGACATCGACGACGGCCTGCGCGCCGGACTGATCGTGCCCGACCAGCTCGAGGGCGTTCCGCTCGCCGGCGAGATCCTGCGCGACGTGCGCAGCCGGCACCCGGGGCTCGACCTCGGGCGCCTCATCCAGGAGGTCACGCGCCGGCTCATCACCCGCATGGTGGAGGGCGTGATCGGCGAGAGCCTCGCCCGCATCGACCGGCTCGCGCCGGCCTCGTCCGACGCGGTCCGGGCCCTCGACGTCGACCTCGTCGCCTTTCCGGCGGAGATCGTCGAGGCCGACCGGGGCATCAAGGCGTTCCTGTACCGGCACGTCTACCGCTCCGCGTCGGTGATGGGCGTCATGCGCGACGCGGAGGCGGTCGTGGAGGATCTCTTCTCCGCCTACATGCACCGGCCGGACGCCATGCCGGCGGAGTGGGGCGAGGGGCTCGAGGGCTGCGGGCCGGAACGGCGGGCGCGCCGGGTCGCGGACTACATCGCCGGGATGACCGACCGGTTCGCCCTGATCGAGCACCGGCGGCTGTTTGACGCCACCCCGGAATTGCGTTAGCCCCGGGCCCGAACGGCCGCGCCCCGCCGCCCGTCCCCGAACCACGGGCCCCTGAGAGCCATGAACGTCTTCGCCGATTTCACCATGCGCGTCCGCCGGGCGGTCGCGGTGCTCGACCTGAAGGATCGGGACGGAAAGCCGCTCGACCTCGACCGCGTGACGGTCGAGCCGCCGCGCGATCCGGCGCATGGCGACCTCGCCACCAACGCCGCCATGGTGCTCGCCAAGGCGGCCGGACAGAACCCGCGGCAGATCGCCATCGCGCTGGCGGGAGAGCTCGCGGCGGACGAGGACGTCGCCGAAACGGAGGTGGCCGGGCCGGGCTTCCTCAACCTGCGCCTGAGGCCCGGCTACTGGACGGGGCTCGTCGGGGCGGTGATCCGGGCGGGCGCCGACTACGGTCGCGGCGTGGCGCCGGGCACCAAAGTCAACGTGGAGTACGTCTCGGCGAACCCGACCGGGCCGATGCATGTGGGGCACTGCCGCGGCGCCGTCGTGGGCGACGCGCTCGCCAACCTCCTCGCTCATGCGGGCCACGACGTGACGAAGGAGTACTACATCAACGACGCCGGCGCGCAGGTGGACGTGCTGGCGCGCTCCGCGTACCTGCGCTACCGCGAGGCGCTCGGCGAGACGGTGACGATCCCGGAGGGCTTCTACCCGGGCGACTACCTGAAGCCGGTCGGCGAGAGCCTGGCCCTGCGCTTCGGCACGAGCCTCCTCGACCGGGAGGAGGCCGACTGGCTGCCGGTGGTGCGCGAGGTGGCGATCGACGCCATGATGGCGATGATCAAGGAGGACCTGCGCGTCCTCAACGTGGAGCACGACGTCTTCTTCTCGGAGGCCTCGCTGTCGCGGGGGGCCTTCGGCAACCGGGTCGAGGCGGCGATCGAGGCCCTGAGGGCCCGTGGCCTCATCTACGAGGGCCGCCTGCCGCCGCCGAAGGGCGCGCCGGTCGAGGATTGGGAGGACCGGGAGCAGACGCTGTTCCGCGCCACCGCGGCGGGGGACGACGTCGACCGGCCGTTGATGAAGTCCGACGGCTCCTACACCTATTTCGCCTCCGACATCGCCTATCACTACGACAAGTTCCTGCGCGGCTTCGGGACCCAGATCGACATCTGGGGCGCCGACCACGGCGGCTACGTGAAGCGGATGCAGGCGGCGGTCCGGGCGATCACGGACGGGGAGGCGGAGCTCGACGTGAAGCTCTGCCAGCTCGTCCGGCTGACCCGCGGCGGCGAGCCGGTGAAGATGTCGAAGCGGGCCGGGGACTTCGTCACCCTCCGGGACGTGGTCGAGGAGGTCGGCCGCGACGCGGTCCGCTTCATGATGCTCTACCGGAAGAACGACGCACCGCTCGACTTCGACTTCCAGAAGGTCACCGAGCAGTCGAAGGACAACCCGGTCTTCTACGTACAGTACGCATATGCACGGACGCGATCGGTTTTCCGCCAGGCCGCCGAGGAATTGCCCGATTTGGCGCTTACCGACGCGGCGCTCGCCGCCGCTCCCCTCGACCGGTTGGCCGATATCGGGGAGATGGCGATCATAAGACGGCTCGCGGAATGGCCGCGCCTGGTCGAACAGGCGGCCGCCGCGCACGAGCCGCACCGGATAGCCTTCTATCTGTACGACTTGGCGAGCGAACTGCACGCGCACTGGAACAGGGGCAAAGACCTGCCTCAATTACGGTTTATTAACGTTGACGATCCACTATCGTCCTCGGCCCGATTGGCGATGGTTCGCGCCGTTGCTTTGGTTCTTGCGTCCGGGCTCGCTATATTGGGTGTCGAAGCGCCCGACGAAATGCGATAATCGGACCGTGAGCGCTTTACGGGCGCTGTTCCCCGAGGGGATACTCCGAGTGACGGAGGTTCACGAATCCGATGTCCGACATGAAGCGCCCGCTCGCCCGTAACGACCGGCCCTACGACGACGATCCGCTGGTCGAGCTCGCCCGGATCGTCAGTGGTTCGCCCTTCCCGGAGCCCGCGCGCTCCGAGGAGCCGATCACGCTGCCGCCCCAGCTCATGCCGCAGGGGCGCGCCCATGTCGGTCGCCAGCCCATGCCCAACCAGATCTCCGCCCTGGAGCAGGAGCTCTTCAGCGAGCTCCGTTCCTCCGTCGATCCCGACCGGGCTCCGCGCCAGCGCGTGCCGGCCGGCCCCCCGGTGGCTGAGGCCGCGTCCCCGAAGGTCGTTCCCATGAATTCGCACGTCGCCTCCGCCGCCTACGGCATCGATCCGGCCCTCGAGGCGCAGCGCTCCGCACCGACCCGGCCGCAGCCCGCGCCCTACCGCAGCGGCGTGGCGGACGGCTCCTACGATCCGGCCTTCGAGGATTTCTTCGCCGATCCCGGCTACGTGGAGCAGGCCGTCCCGGCTCCGGCTCCGGTGCCCGTCCGCGCCGCGGCGCCGGTCCAGGCTCCGACCCCGGTCCAGGCTCCGACCCCGGTCCAGGCCCAGGCCCCGCAGCGGGCCGCCGTCGAACGTACCGCGCCCCTGCGCGCCGTGCCCGAGCCCGTCGCGGCGGAGCGGATCGCGGTGCCGCCCCGTCCCGCGTCCCCGGCCTATCCGGAACCCACCTTCGCCGATTTCGGCCGCGACGAAATCGCGGCGGCGGCGCGCGAGGCGCTGCCCTACGATGCGGGCGCCCCGGTGATGCCGGACCATCCAGCGACCGAGCGGGCGGCGGCACGGCCGGTTGCGCGCGAGTCGCGGCGCGGGCTCGCCATGGCGGGCGTGGCCCTCGGCGTCTTCGTCATGGGCGGCCTCGGATTCCTCGGCTGGCGTGCCTATGCGGGCGTCGACGTCGCCGGCGGTGGCGGGACGCCGCTGATCATGGCCGACACCCGGCCCATGAAGGTGAAGCCGACCTCCACGGCGCAGCCGCCGTCCGGCCCGAACCTCTCCGCCGACAAGGTGGAGGACAAGTCGCGCCTGGTGAGCCGCCAGGAGGATCCGGTCGACCAGGTCACCAGCCGCGGGTCCGACGGCCGCAACATCCGCCTGATCGCGCCGGGCTCTCCGGGCGCCGTCGCCCCCGAGGCGCCGAAGACCGTGCGCACCGTGGTGGTCCGTCCGGACGGCACGATCGTGCCGTCGGGCGATGCCGCGCCGCGCCCCTCGGCGCAGCCGCCGGTCGCGCCGCCCCGCGTCGAGGCCGCCGCGCCGCCGGCTCCGTCCGCGCCGCTGCCGAAGGAGACCACCATCGCGTCGCTCTCGGCGACCCCGCCGGTGCCCGTGCCGCAGACAACGGCGAGCGTGTCCCCCGTCGCCACCGCCCCGGTCTCACGCGTGCCAGTGACGCCCGTCGCCGTGCCGAGCGTCTCCGTTGCGCCGGCCCCGGTCTCGCCGCCGCCGGCCGCCGCCGCACCCGCCGCCGTGACCCCGGTCCCGGCGAAGCCCGTCGCGGTCGCGCCGGCTCCGGTTGCGCCGCCGGCACCCGTCGCCGCCAAGCCGGCCGCACCGGTCCAGGCCGCGGCGCCGCAGCCCGCGGCGGTCCAGCCGGCGCGTCCGGCGGCCCAGCCTCAGACCCAGCCCCAGACCTCCGGTGCGCCGCTGGCGCTCGGCCCCGTGCCGCCGACCCGGGTCGCCACGACGGGTACCGTGCCGGTTCCGGCCGCGCCGGCCGCTCCGGCCCCGATCGCCGCCGCGCCCGCTCCGACGCAGACCGCCGCCGCCCAGCCGCGCGGCGCCGGTGGCGGGGCCTACGTGCAGATCTCCTCGCAGAAGTCGGCCGACGAGGCGCGCAGGTCCTTCTCGGACTTCCAGCGCAAGTATCCGGACCTCGCCAGCGGCCGCAGCCTGGACGTCCAGGAGGCGAACCTCGGCGCCCGCGGCACCTACTATCGAGCCCGCGTGGTGGCCGGCTCGCGCGAGGAGGCCCAGGAGCTCTGCTCGCAGATCAAGGCCAAGGGCGGCGACTGCGTGGTCGCCGGCCGCTAAACCCGCGGGAGGGCCGCGCCCCGGCCAAGGGGCGGGCCCTCTCCGGCGTCCCCCGTCCCGAGACGCAGGCGGTCCCGCGTGGCTAGCCGCGGACCGGCCGGAGCCGTCCCGTCACCGCTTCCGATCGCAAGCGCTCCGAGGCGCGCCGCCCGGCCGCCGCAGGCACCCAGCCGAAGGGCCACAGCATGTCGAACGCCGCCTTCATCAGCGGATGCGCCGGACCGGTCCTCTCGGCGGAGGAGCGGGCCTTCTTCGCCGGCGAGCGTCCCTGGGGCTTCATCCTGTTCAAGCGCAACATCGAGACGCCCGCGCAGGTGTCCGATCTCGTGTCGAGCCTGCGAGACGCGGTCGGCCGGCCCGACGCGCCCGTGCTGATCGACCAGGAGGGCGGGCGCGTGCAGCGCATGGGCCCGCCGCACTGGCCGGCCTATCCGACCGGCCGCGCCTACGGTGACCTGTTCGCCCGCGATCCGGAGACCGGGCGCCGCGCGGCCTGGCTCGGCGCGCGGCTGATCGCGGCGGACCTCGCCGCCGTCGGCATCGACGTCGACTGCCTGCCGGTTCTCGACGTGCCGGTCGAGGGGGCGCATGACGTGATCGGCGCGCGCGCCTACGGCCTCGAGCCCGGCGTCGTGGCGACGCTCGGGCGTGCGGCCGCCGAGGGCTTGCTGGCCGGCGGCGTGCTGCCGGTCGTCAAGCACATCCCCGGCCACGGCCGGGCCGGTGTCGACAGCCACCACCAGCTTCCCGTCGTCGAGACCTCGCGCGACGTCCTCGAGGCCACCGACTTCCCGCCCTTCGCGGCGCTCGCCGAGATGCCGCTCGGCATGACGGCGCACGTGGTCTACACGGCCCTCGACGCGCGCAATCCGGCGACGACCTCCGGCTACGTGGTGGAGGAAATCATCCGCGGGCGGCTCGGCTTCGCGGGCGCGCTGATGTCGGACGACGTCTCCATGAAGGCGCTGGCCGGCACCCCGGGCGAGAATGCGCGCGCCTCGCTCGACGCCGGGTGCGACCTCGTGCTTCACTGCAACGGAGACCTCGCGGAAATGAAGGCGGTGGCGGCCGCGTGCCGGCCGCTGGCCGGGGCCGCCGCGGTGCGCACGGGCCGGGCGCTCGCCTTCCGCAAGTCACCCGCGCCGTTCGACGTCGCCGCCGCGCGCGCGGAGTTCGACCGCCTGATGGGCGCCTCGGTCGCCTGAGGCCGGCGCCGCCTGGAGGAACCGTTGTCCGCAGACGGGGAGCGCGAGGGTGAGAGCGGGCCGGCCGCCGCGCCGGAGGCCACCCAGCCGTCCCTGTTTCCGCTGCCCCCGGCGGAGGAGGACTGGTCGACCCCGCCACGCGGGGCCGTGGCCGGCGCGGAGGGCGAGGAGCCGATCCTGGTCGTCGACGTCGCCGGCTTCGAGGGGCCGCTCGATCTTCTCCTGGCGCTCGCCCGGTCGCAGAAGGTGGACCTCGCCCGGATCTCCATCCTGGCGCTCGCCGACCAGTACCTCGCCTATGTGGAGGCGGCGCGGAAGACACGGCTCGAGCTCGCCGCCGACTACCTGGTGATGGCCGCCTGGCTCGCCTACCTGAAATCGCGCTTGCTGCTGCCGAGCCCCGCCGCCGACGACGAGCCCTCGGGCGAGGAGCTCGCGGCCGCGCTCGCCTTCCGTTTGCAGCGCCTGGAGGCGATCCGGGCGGCGGCCGGGCGGCTCGTCAACCGCAACCGCCTCGGCCGGGAGGTCTTCGCGCGCGGCGCGCCGGAGCCGATCGCGCTCCTCAGGCGCGACACCTGGACGGCGAGCCTCTACGATCTCCTCTCCGCCTATGCGGGCCAGCGGCAGCGCCAGATGGTGACCGCGGTGCGCGTCGCCCGGCGGAGCGTCTGGGCGCTGGCGGACGCACGCGAGATCCTGGAGCGGCTGATCGGCCGGATCGGCGACTGGACGCCGATCCAGAGCTTCCTGGCGCGCTACATGAGCCCCGAGATGCGGGCCACCGTGATCGCCAGCTCCTTCACGGCGAGCCTCGAACTGGTCAGGGAGGGCCGGCTCGAGATCCGGCAGGCGGAGCCCTTCGCGCCGCTCTACATCCGGCCCCGCCGCGAGGAAGCGCCGGAGGATCCGGACGGCGGCAGGGCCGACGATGGCTGAGGACGGTCCCGCCCCCGCGTCCGCGCCCGCGCCGGAGGCTGCCACGGTCGACCGGGAGGCCCTGCGCATGGCCGAGGCGATCCTGTTCGCGTCCGCCGAGCCGCTCGACGAGGACACGCTGGCGGCGCGGCTTCCGGCCGGCGCCGACGTCCCGGGGCTCGTGGCCGCTCTCGCGGCCGACTACGCCACGCGCGGGGTCAACCTCGTCCGCGTCGCCGGCAAGTGGATGTTCCGCACCGCCGAGGATCTCGCCTGGCTGATGAGCCGGGAGGCCCACGAGACGCGACGGCTGCCGCGCGCCGGGCTGGAAACGCTCGCCACGATCGCCTATCACCAGCCGGTGACCCGGGCCGAGATCGAGGCGATCCGCGGCGTGTCCATGTCGAAGGGCACGCTCGACGTCCTGCTCGAGGCCGGCTGGATCCGCATGCGGGGGCGCCGCCGCACGCCGGGCCGGCCGATCACCTACGGGACGACAGAGGCGTTCCTGGTCCATTTCGGCCTGGAGTCGATCCAGGACCTGCCCGGCCTCGACGAGCTGCGCGGCGCGGGGCTGATCGAGGGCCACGTGCCGCCGGGCTTCCACGTGCCGGTGCCGGGCGATCCGGAGGGCCTGGGCGAGGACGAGGACCCGATCGACGAGGCCGAGCTCGCCGATCTGTTCGAAGCGGAGGAGGGCGGCGGGGTGCCGCCGGAGGACGAGGAATGAGATCGGCAATGGAGAGCCCCGCGGCGTGAGCATCAGCGATCGGGAGGCCGGCCCCGGGGCCGCGCTCAGGACGTCGCGCCCCGCCGGGCCGCGGGCCAAGGCCGCCGCCACCATCGCGGCGCGCCTCACCTTCGAGGCGGTGGGGCACGCCTATGACGGCGTCGTCTCCGTCGACGGGGTCAGCCTGGACGTGGAGCCGGGCGAGGTGCTGTGCCTGCTCGGACAGTCCGGCTGCGGGAAGACCACGCTCCTGCGGCTCGCTGCCGGGGTGGAGCAGCCGAGCGCCGGGCGCATCCTGATCAACGGCCAGGAGGTGAGCGGCCCCAAGGCCTTCCTGCCGCCGGAGCGGCGCGGCGTCGGGCTCATGTTCCAGGACTATGCGCTGTTCCCGCACCTGACGATCGTGGCCAACGTGATGTTCGGCCTGACGGCCCTGCCGAAGGGGGAAGCCGAGCGGGAGGCTCTCCAAGCGCTCGCCCGCGTGGGCCTTGAGAGCCATGCCTTCGACTATCCGCACGAGCTTTCGGGGGGCGAGCAGCAGCGGGTCGCTCTGGCGCGCGCCATCGCGCCGCGGCCCTCGGTGCTCCTGATGGACGAGCCCTTCTCGGGCCTGGACCGGCGCCTGCGCGACAGCGTGAGGGACGAGACGCTGGCGGTCTTGCGCGAGACGCGCGCCACGTCGCTCGTCGTCACGCACGATCCGGAGGAGGCGATGCGGATGGGCGACCGCATCGCCCTGATGCGCCGGGGACGCCTCGTCCAGGTCGGCACCGCCTCGGAGATCTACCACCGTCCCGCGGACCTGTTCACCGCGCGGTTCTTCTCGGAGCTGAACGTGGTGGAGGGGCGTGCGGGCGGCCACGAGGTCGAGACGCCGCTCGGCCGCTTCGAGACGCCGGGCACGCTCGAGGGGCAAGCGGTCGAGGTCGCCATCCGGCCGCAGGGCGTCGCGCTTCAACCCGCCGACGCGCCGCCGGACCGGCGGAACCGGCGCCCCGGGGTGCCGGGCCGCGTGGTCGAGACGCGGTTCCTCGGGGAGGTCGACCTCGTCGAGGTGGCGGTGGAGGGGCTCGACCAGCCCCTCAAGGCGCGGCTGCGCGGGGGGCCGGCCCTGCCGCCGGGCACGGACGTGACGGTCTCGGTCGATCCGGCCGAGGTTCTCGTCTTCGCCAAGTGACGGCGGCGGGATCGCGGGGCGGCCGGGGGCCCGCCCCCTTTCCCCACAGTGCTGCCACACCATATGTGCACCCTGGGTCCGACAAAGGCGCCCCGGGGTAAGGTTCCGCCGCCAATTTTCTTGACCGATGGTCGCGGCTGGGCCATCACGGGCGCCGACAGGCAAAAGACCGGACCGGGACAGGGTGCCCGCTGGGCGGGAGTGGAGACGACGAAATGGGTTCCTTCAGCATCTGGCACTGGCTCATCGTCCTGGTGGTCGTGCTGCTCCTCTTCGGCCGCGGCAAGATCCCCGAGCTGATGGGCGACTTCGCCAAGGGCATCAAGAGCTTCAAGAAGGGCATGCAGGACGACGACAAGGAGGCGGAGGTCGCCCCGACCGTGACGCCGCCGGTGAAGACCATCGACCATCGCGCCGACGCGCCGGTGGCGACCGCCGACGACAAGTCCAAGGCCAGCTGACGCCCGCCTGACCGCCGGACGGCCCGCCGCGCCCTCGCGCGGGACGGGCCTCCATTTCCGGCCTTGCGCACGGCAACGGGCCGTGCGACAGGGCAGGCCATCGAGGGATGCGGCCCCCATCCGGGCGGGCGCGAGCGCGCCTCCGCCAGGGGGCCTCGGCAGGACGACATGCTGGACGTTGGCTGGAGCGAACTGCTCATCATCGGGGTCGTGGCGCTGGTCGTCGTCGGCCCGAAGGACCTGCCGAAGCTGCTTCGGCTGGCCGGCCAATGGATGGGGAAGATCCGCCGGATGGCCGCCGAGTTCCAGGGGCAGGTCAACGAGGCGATCCGCGAGGCGGAACTCGAGGACGTCAAGAAGAGCGTCGAGGACCTGAAGTCCTACAATCCCGCCAACATGATCCGCAACGAGATCGACTCCGCGCTGGCGCCGGTCACGCAGGTCTCCAACGAGCTCAACAGCGAGATGGCGCGGATCGAGGCCGGCCTGGACGCGCCGATGACGCCGCCGGCGACCGCCGATGCCGCGCCGGCCGTCGCCGAGCCGCCGGCGCCATCGGCCGAGAGCCTCGGGCTGCCGGACCTGCAGGAGCCGCAGCTACCCCTCGACCTCGAGCCGCCGAAGCCCGCCCCGGCGCCGGTCCCCGACGCAACGACGCCGACCAAGAGCGCCTGACGGATGAGCGACGAGGACGAGATCGAGGCCTCCCGGGCCCCGCTGATCGAGCACCTGATCGAACTGCGGCAGCGGCTGATCCGCTCGCTGCTGGCGATCGTCGCGGCGTTCATCGTCTGCTTCTATTTCGCGAAGCCCATCTACAACTTCCTGGTCTGGCCCTACGACTGGACGATCCGGACCATGACCGGAAAGCCAGCCGTGATGATCTTCACGGCGCCGCAGGAATTCTTCATCACGCAGATCAAGGTGGCCTTCTACGGCGCGCTCTTCATCGCCTTTCCGGTGATCGCGACGCAGATCTACAAGTTCGTAGCGCCCGGCCTCTACAAGCACGAGAAGCAGGCCTTCTTCCCGTACCTCGTGGCGACGCCCGTATTCTTCGTGCTCGGCGCCGGTCTCGTCTACTTCATGCTGCCTTTCATCCTCGGGTTTTTCGCCGGGATGCAGCAGAGCGGCGATGGCGAGATCAAGATCGAGCTCCTGCCGCGGGTCAGCGAGTACCTCTCGCTGATCATGTCGCTCACCTTCGCGTTCGGCATCGTGTTCCAGATGCCGGTGGTGCTGACGCTGCTCGGCCGCATCGGCGTGCTGACGGCCAAGGACCTGCGGGAGCGGCGGCGCTGGGCGATCCTGATCGCCTTCGTGGCCGCGGCGGTGCTGACGCCGCCCGATCCGCTCTCCCAGATCTCGCTTGCGGTGCCCACCATCCTCCTCTACGAACTCACCATCTTCGCCGTCGCCTTCGTCGAGAGGCAGGCCCGCAAGGCTCCGGATGGCGAAACGGCGGGGACCTGATCCAAGGTCCCGCTGCGGAAGGCGGCCCGATCGATTCGCCGGCCGCCCGACGCATTCGAGGTGAGACATGTTCGACATCAGGTGGATCCGCGACAACGCGGAGGCATTCGACCGGGCGCTGACGAACCGCGGCAAGGCCCCGCTCTCGGCGGAGCTGCTGGCGGTCGACGACCGCCGCCGCGCCCACATTACCCGCCTCCAGGAGCTGCAGGCCCGCCAGAACGCCGCCTCCAAGGAGATCGGCCGCGCCAAGCAGCAGAAGGACGAGGCGCGCGCCCAGGCGCTGATGGCCGAGGTCGCGAGCGTCAAGGCCGAGATCCAGGCCGGGGAGGCGACGGAGCGCGAGATCCAGGCGGAGCTCGACGCCAAGCTCGCCGAGATCCCCAACGTGCCGCAGGACGACGTTCCCGTCGGCGCCGACGAGCACGGCAACGTGGAGGTCCGCCGCCACCTCGCCCCGAGGAACTTCTCCTTCCCGCCGAAGCAGCATTTCGAGATCGGCGAGGCGCTCGGGCTGATGGACTTCGAGCGGGCCGGCAAGGTCTCGGGCGCCCGCTTCGTGTTCCTGAAGGGCAAGCTCGCGCGGCTCGAGCGCGCGCTCGGCCAGTTCATGCTCGACCTGCACACCGACACCCACGGCTACACCGAGGTCGACCCGCCGTTCCTGGTCAAGACCGAGAGCGCCTACGGCACCGGCAACCTGCCGAAGTTCGCCGAGGACCTGTTCCAGACGCGGGAAGGCTTCTGGCTGGTGCCGACCGCGGAGGTGCCGCTGACCAATCTGGTGCGCGAGGAGATCCTCGACGAGCCGGCGCTGCCCTACCGCTTCACCGCCTGGACGCCCTGCTTCCGCTCGGAGGCCGGGTCGGCGGGGCGGGACACGCGCGGCATGATCCGGCAGCACCAGTTCCTCAAGGTCGAGCTCGTGTCGATTACCACGCAGGACCAGTCCGCCGCCGAGCACGAGCGCATGACGCAATGCGCCGAGGAGGTGCTGAAGCGCCTCGGCCTGCCGTACCGCACCATCGTGCTGTGCACCGGCGACATGGGCTTCGCCTCGCAGAAGACCTACGACATCGAGGTCTGGCTGCCGGGGCAGGGGGCCTATCGCGAGATCTCGTCCTGCTCCAATTGCGGGGACTTCCAGGCGCGGCGCATGAATGCGCGCTACCGGCCCGCGGAGGGCAAGGGCACGCGCTTCGTGCATACGCTCAACGGCTCCGGCGTGGCGGTCGGTCGGGCGCTCGTGGCGGTCCTGGAGAACTACCAGAACGAGGACGGCTCGGTGACCGTTCCGGAGGTGCTGCGGCCCTACATGGGTGGCCTCGAGGTCATCGCGAAGGGCTGACGTTCGACGCGGGGCGGGCCATGCGGTGGGGCCTGGGCCTGCCGCGTCCCGTCCGGCATGGAAAGTTCCTGGCGAAGCGTTCGAGGGCCCGATGCGCATCCTGATCACCAACGACGACGGCATCCATGCGCCCGGCCTCGCCGTGATGGAGGACATCGCGCGGGCGCTGACCGACGACGTCTGGGTCGTGGCGCCCGAGACCGACCAGTCCGGCAAGGCCCATTCGCTGACGCTCTCCGATCCGCTGCGCCTGCGCGAGATCGACGGGCGGCACATGGCGGTGCGCGGCACGCCGACCGATTGCGTGATCATGGGCATCCGCCACATCCTGCCGGGCAAGCCGGACCTCGTCCTCTCCGGCGTCAACCGCGGGGCCAACATCGCCGACGACGTGACCTATTCGGGCACGGTGGCGGGCGCCATGGAGGGGACGATCCTGGGCTTCCCGTCGATCGCCATGAGCCAGGCCTTCGGCTGGAAGGACGGCTCGGAGGTGCCCTGGGAGACGGCGCGGGCGCTCGGGCCCGATATCGTCAGGACCATCCTGAAGACCGGGATCCCCGACGGGATCCTGATGAACGTCAATTTCCCGAACCGGGCGCCGGCGGACTGCAACGGCGTGATCGTCACCATGCAGGGGGAGCGCAACGGCGACCTCATCCATGTCGACGAGCGGATGGACAACCGCGGGTTCCCCTACTACTGGATCGCCTACCGGCCGAAGCGGCTGTCGCCAGCCGAGGGCAGCGACCTCTGGGCGCTCGACCGCGGCGCCGTCTCGGTGACGCCGCTCCGCCTCGACCTGACCGACCACGGCCTGCGCCAGACGCTGCAGCACGCGTTTCGATGACGACAACATGTCGTGAAATCGTTTTCTGTAAAATTTGAACCGCCAAGCTCCAGCGGTGACTGTACGCTGACCGTGTTTTTCAGTACTGGACCGCCCGTCCGGGACGGTGTTACTGTATGGATGTTGCGCCGGCCTAATAATCATACAAATAGGCGCGGGAGGACTCGGGAGGCAGGCTGTGGTCTCACGTTACGAGAAGGCCGACTTCACACCCGAGGAGGTCAAGTCCTTGGGTCTTGCGATGGACGAGGCGGAGCGGCACCTCAAGAAGATGCGCCCCGTCACGTCGGGTATCGATGCGTCGTGTCTGCGTAACGAACTGGCCCGGGCGGTGATCCGCCTGGCGAAGGCCGGAGAGACCGAACCGTTCTTCCTGTCCCGCGTCGCGGTCGGCCACGTTCTGCTCGCCACGCGCCAGGGGTTTGCGGAGAGCCGGGCCTGCTGAAGGCAGGCCCGGGAGGCGATCCGACAGGGATTATCGGTCCTTGCGACAGGTTCAGGGAACGTCCAGGCGAACCGGGGGATGACGGCCCATGCCGCTCCCCTGCCTGAAAGCACGCGGGCGCGGCCGGACAGGTCGCGCCCGTTTCGCGTTCGGGCGGGCCTACTCGGCGGCGGCGGCCATGTCGCCGGCGAGCCATGCGGCGAGGTCGGCGAGGGCGCGGGCGGAGAGGGCGCGCTTCTTCTCGAGCGTCTTCTCGGTGCCCCGCAGGCGCTTGCCGTCGCGCGACTTGGGCGCCTCGATCGGCGGGAAGAGGCCGAAGTTGACGTTCATCGGCTGGAAGGAGCGCGGCGCGGCCTGACCGTCCCCCTCGACCGACAGGTGGCCGCCGGTGATGTGGCCGAGGATGGCGCCGAGTGCGGTGGTGACCGGGGGCGGTACGGCCGGGTGGCCGAGGCGGGCGGCGGCGGCGAAGCGGCCGGCCAGGAGCCCGACGGCGGCGCTCTCGACGTAGCCCTCGCAGCCGGTGATCTGGCCGGCGAAGCGCAGGCGTGGCAGGGCCTTCAGGCGCAGCGTCGGGTCGAGCAGCTTCGGCGCATTGAGATAGGTGTTGCGGTGGAGGCCGCCCAGGCGGGCGAACTCGGCCTGCTCCAGGCCCGGGATGGTGCGGAAGACCCGGACCTGCTCGCCGTGCTTCAGCTTGGTCTGGAAGCCGACCATGTTCCAGAGCGTGCCGAAGGCGTTGTCCTGGCGGAGCTGGACGACCGCCCAGGGCTTCTCGGGACGGTGCGGGTCGGTCAGCCCGACCGGCTTCATCGGCCCGAAACGCAGGGTCTCGCGGCCGCGCTCGGCCATGACCTCGATGGGCAGGCAGCCGTCGAAATAGGGCGTCGAGGCTTCCCACTCCTTGAAGGAGGTCTTCTCGCCCGCGAGCAGGGCGTCCACGAAGGCCTCGTACTGGTCCCGGTCGAGCGGGCAGTTGATGTAGTCCGCGCCCGTGCCGCCCGGGCCGGCCTTGTCGTAGCGCGACTGCTTCCAGGCCCGCGTCATGTCGATGGAGTCGAGATGGACGACGGGCGCGATCGCGTCGAAGAAGGCGAGCTCGGTCTCGCCGGTCAGCGACCGCACGGCCTCGGCGAGGGCGGGCGAGGTGAGCGGGCCGGTCGCCACGATCACCTCGTCCCAGTCCCCGGGGGGCAGGCCGGCGATCTCCTCCCGGCGGATCTCCACGAGCGGATGCGCCGCCAGGGCGGCGGTCACGTCGGCCGAGAAGGCGTCGCGGTCGACCGCCAGCGCGCCGCCGGCCGGGAGCTTGTGGCGGTCGCCGCAGGCCATGATCAGCGAGCCGGCCCGGCGCATCTCCTCGTGCAGCAGGCCGACGGCGTTGGTGGCCGCGTCGTCGGAGCGGAAGGAGTTGGAGCAGACGAGCTCGGCGAGCCCTTCGGTCCGGTGCGCCTCGGTGCCGCGCACCGGACGCATCTCGTGGAGCACGACGGGGACGCCGCGGCCGGCGAGCTGCCAGGCGGCTTCCGATCCGGCGAGGCCGCCGCCGATCACATGGACGGGTCTGATCTCGGTCATGGGCCACCGCCTATCATCTCGGCGAGGGCCGCGAAAGGGCCCGGGATGCCGAAGTCCCCCGGGCTTCCCGAGCGCGACATAGCGCGGGGCGGGCCGGAGGCGATATCCTCTGCCAACGAATCAACCGCCGGGACCAGACCATGCGATCGATCGGGCCTGCCCTCGTCCTCGCCGCCACCCTGGCGGCACTGCCCGCGGCCGCGGCCGGCCAGGGTGACAAGCCGGCGGAAGCCGGCAAGGCCATCGAGGCGTCCGCCACCGTGGCGACCGCGAAGCCCGCCAAGCCGAAGGCGCGGCGCGCCGCCGACCCGGTCGTCACCGGCTCGATCGGGCCCATCCCCGAGCCCGTGCCGTTCCGCCCGCCCTACGGACTGGTGAGTTGGTACCAGGAGCGGGGCGGCATGTCGCTGCCCTCCGGCGACAGGCTCGTCTATTGCCACGGCTTCGAGTGCCGGCTGCGCACGGCGATCCCGATGAGCGGCGAGGACCTGAAGACGCTCACGGAGCTCTTCGCCTCGCACGCCGCCACGCCCGAGGCGGAGCGGGAGGCGATCGACCTGGCTGTCCAGTGGTGGGAGAAGCATGCCGCACCGCTGCTCGGCGGTCCGCCCGACATCCGCGGCTCCGAGCCCAAGCACGCCAACAAGCGCGGCCAGACCGACTGCCTCGACGAGGCCACCAACTCGACCACCATCCTGGTCTATCTCCAGGAGAAGGGCCTGCTCCGGCATCATCGCGTGATCCGCCCGGAATCGCGCGGCGGCTTCCTGTACGCCCATGCGACGGCGGTGTTCCAGGAGGTGGCGGGCGGCCGGGACTGGATCGTCGACAGCTGGATGCGCGACAGCGGCGATCCCAACGACGTCATGCCGCTCGACCAGTGGCTGGCGAGCTGGTGAGCGTCGCGCCCCGTCGCACCGCGGGGCCCGCGCTGGCCTGAGGCCGCATGGTCGCGCCGGCAAGCCCCGGGGCGGCCCTCGCCCGGCAGAAGCCTGGGAGATCCCCCGCCGTGAAGATCGCCGCCGTCGACCCCTTCATCATGCACCTGCCGCTGACGGCGGACTCGATCGCCGATTCCACCCACAGCATCACGCATTGGGGCGTGGTCGGCGCGCGGATCCGGACGGAGGACGGTCTGGAGGGCTGGGGCTTCACCGGCACGCACGCGCACCTCGCCTCCGACCGGCTGATCACCGCCTGCATCCGCGACTGTTACGCGCCGCTCCTCATCGGCGAGGACGCGCGCGAGCACCGGCGGCTCTGGCGCAAGCTGGCGCGCAATCCGGCCACGCAATGGGTCGGACGCGCCGGCATCACCCACCTGGCGGTTGCGGCCGTCGACGTCGCGCTCTGGGACCTCGCCGCCAAGCGGGCCGGGGTGCCGCTCTGGCTGCATCTCGGCGGGGCGACGCGGGCCGAGCTCGACGCCTACAATACCGACATCGGCTGGCTCTCCTTCGGCGACGACCTGCTGGTCGACCTCTGCCGTCGGGCGGTCGAGGCGGACGGGTTCCGGCGGCTCAAG
Organism: Prosthecomicrobium sp. N25; assembly: GCF_037203705.1. Taxonomy (NCBI): domain Bacteria; kingdom Pseudomonadati; phylum Pseudomonadota; class Alphaproteobacteria; order Hyphomicrobiales; family Kaistiaceae; genus Prosthecomicrobium; species Prosthecomicrobium sp. N25. The sequence goes on along the minus strand of NZ_JBBCAT010000001.1, from coordinate 3,122,507 downwards.
GTGAAGGTCGGGCACGACAATCCGATGCGCGACGTGCGCCGGCTGGAGGCCGTGCGCCGGGCCATCGGCCCGGACGTGACGCTCGCCATCGACGGCAACGGCAAGTGGGACCTGCCGACCTGCCTGCGCTTCTGCCGGGCCGCGGCGCCGCTCGACATCCTCTGGTTCGAGGAGCCGATGTGGTACGACGACGTCGGCTCCCATGCGGCGCTGGCGCAGGCGAGTGCGATCCCCGTGGCGCTCGGCGAGCAGCTCTACACGCTCGACGCCTTCCGCAGCTTCGTCGATGCCGGCGCGGTGCATTTCGTGCAGCCGGACGTGACGCGCGTGGGCGGCATCACGGAATATATCGAGGTCGCCGACCTGGCGCTGGCGCACAGGCTGCCGGTGGCGCCCCATGCGGGCGAGATGAGCCAGGTCCACGTGCACCTGAGCTTCTGGCACCCGGCCTCCTCGATCCTGGAATACATCCCGTGGATCAAGGATCACTTCGTCGAGCCGATCCGCGTGGTCGACGGCCGCTACCGGCGCCCGGAGCTTCCCGGCGCCGGCACCACGCCTCTCGCCGCCAGCCTGGAGGCGCACGGCCGGCCGACGTGAAGCCCCGGGCGGACCCGGTGTGCGGGGGCCGATGCCGTTCCGTCCCTGACGGTGGTGCGGCGGGAGGGCCGAGGTCGGTCTCCATGAAGCCGGATCAGTGCTTTACCGGTCCACGGGCGCCCCCTATCGTCGCCGTCCTCATCGTTCCAGCACCGGGGTCGTCCCTTGAGCCGTACAGCCACCCGCGCCGCCGATCTGCTTCGCTCCGCCCGCCAGGGAACCGCCATCGCCGACCTGCCGGAGGACCTGAAGCCGTCGACGGCCGCGGAGGCCTACGCGATCCAGGACGCGACCGTCGCGCGGGCCGGGGTGGGCGGCTGGAAGGTCGCGCCGGTCCCGGACTACTACGGCGCGCCGATCGACCGCGACCGGTTCCATCCCGACGGGACCGTGTACCCTGTCGGCGCGCTGCGCGACCCGGAGGTGGAGATCGAGATCGCGCTGGTGCTCGGCGCGGACCTGCCGCCGATCGGCCGCCCCTACCGCGTCGAGGAGGTGCGGGCGGCGGTCGCGTCGGTGCATGCGGCGGTGGAGATGGTGGGGTCGGCCTTCGCGGACCGGCGCAGCGTCGCGATGCTGACCGCGCTCGCCGACCAGCAGAGCAACGCCACCGTTCTCCTCGGTACCGGCACGCCGGCCGGCCTCGCCCTCGATTTCGCGTCGGTGCCGGTCCGGGTCGTCGTCAACGGCGCCACGATCCACGACGGCCCGTCCGGGCGCAGCACCGCCGCCACCCTGGACGCCCTCGCCTGGCTGGCGACCCACGCCGCCGACCGCCGCGGAGGCCTGAAGGCGGGCGACGTGGTCATCACCGGTGCCCGCGTCGGACCCTTCCCAGCCAAGCCCGGCGACCGGGTCGAAGCCCGCTTCGAGGGCATCGGCGCTGTGGCGGTGGCCTTCGCGGGCTGAGGCCGGCGGCGTCGGCCCAGGGCCGCCCCTCTACTTGCATCCCCGGCCGAAAAGAGGCGCAGAGCCGGGGGGGCCAGCGCCTTCCGCCGGCCGCGGCGCTGCGGACCGGGCGGGCGGCGTCCGGATCTCCCGACGGCTCCTTGGCCCGAGGCTCAGGATGCAATCGTGTCGGAGATCGCGCGGGCGGTGGCGATGGCGGCTAGGCGCATCTGTTCCATGCGGTCGGGGGCGGTGCCGAGCAGGAAGGGGACGCTGAGGGCGGCGACGACCCGGCCCTCGCGGCCGACCACGGGGGCCGCGTAGGCGTGGATGCTCGGGGCGTGCTCGCCGCGGTCCTGCGCCCAGCCCTGGCGGATGATGCGGGCGAGCTCGGCACGCAGGCGCTTCGGGTCGGTGATCGATCGCGCCGTGAAGGCCTGAAGTGGCCGCGACAGCCACCAGGCCTGCTGGTCCGGCGGCAGGTGGGCGAGGAGGAGCTTGCTGGCGGCGCCGGCGTGGATCGGCATGCGCTGGCCGGGTGCCACCGTCAGCGCGTATTCGCGCCGGCCCTGGGCGACGGCGAGCACGTATACGCCCTCGTGGTCGATGACGGAGAGCTTGACGCTGGCGCCGAGGTCGGCGGACAGCCGGTCCAGGAAGGGCTGGGCGACCGCGGCGAGGTCGACGTCGACGGCGGCCGGGCTCACATGGGCGGCGAGGCGCAGGATGCGGCGGCCGAGGCGGTAGGAGCCGCCCGGGTCCCGCTGGACCATGTCGTGCGCCTGCAGGGTGTTGAGGATCCGGTAGACGGTCGTGCGCGGCACCGCGAGCTCGGCGGCGAGGGCCGTGATGGAGGCGCCGGCCTCGCGCCGCTCCAGGACGCCCAGCACGTCCATCATGCGGTCGATGGCGGGAATGGTGTGCTTCGGCTCCAGTCCGGCGGGCCCGGAGGGGCGATCCCGGGCGGGGCTGCTGGGCTCGGCGGTTGACATGGGCGGTCGGCGACTCTTACCATCATATTTGAACGATAGAATTTCATATCTGGAATGACCTGGCAAGCTCCCCGCCCCCGGCAAGGGGCGGAGCCGGAACCGGGCATCCGCGAGGGAGGAAGCCATGCTGACCGTCTCGTGCATCACGCATGTCGCCATCCGGGTGAAGGACATCGGCCCGACGCTCGACTTCTACGTCGGCAAGCTCGGCTTCGAGGAGTTGATGCGGATCGACCGGGACGGCCGGCTCTGGCTGCTCTACCTGCGCATCACCGACACGCAGTATCTCGAGGTCTTTCCCGAGGGGGTCGGCGACCGGGCGGCCGAGCGGGAGGCGGTCGGCTACAACCACATGTGCCTGGAGGTGCCCGACATCGAACAGTCGGTCCGCGAGCTCGAGGCGGCCGGCGTGCCGCTGATCCGGCCCAAGGTGCTCGGCGCGGACGGCAACTGGCAGTGCTGGATCGAGGATCCGGACGGCCACCGGATCGAGCTCATGCAGATGATGCCCGACGCCATGCAGGCCCGGGCGATCGCGCGCCGCAAGGCCGGGGGCTGATCCCGTTTCCGGCCCCCGGAGGCCCCCCTCTCGGAAATCACCGATAGTGAGGGCGTGCCGGGGAGATGGCGTTGACTTGCGCCCAAGACGTGGCACAGTATTTCTTAGAGAACTCGGTCGGTTCAAATATGAATTGGCCAAGAGTTCCTTCCCGGAGCCTGCGACATGCGGGTCGGACTGACGCTCACCGGCAAGAACCTCTCCGAGGACGGCGCACGCTTCGCCGCGGAACTCGGCGTGGGCGACGTGGTGATCCACTTCAACGACTATGCCGGCGGCGCCGACGCCGGGCCCTACCTCACCGGCGGTCAGGTCGGGCCGATCCTCGGGGACTGCCGGAACGAGCCAGCCTGGGACGACGAGCGGCTGTCCGGGACGGTCGCCATGCTGGCCCGGCACGGGCTGAAGGTGGCGGCGCTCGAGAACTTCTCGCCTGCGCACTGGTCCGACGTGCTTCTCGACGGGCCGCGCCGGGCGGACCAGATGGACGGTCTGAAGCGCCTCGTCCGCGCCGCCGGCCGGGCCGGGATCCCGGTCATCGGCTACAACTTCTCGATCGCCGGCGTCTGGGGCTGGCGGCGCGCGCCGCTCGCCCGCGGCGGGGCGACGACGGTCACCTACGACCTCTCGCCGGAGGACGCGGCGCGGCCGATCCCGGACGGCATGGTCTGGAACATGCGCACCCGCGACGCCCGCCCGGGCGCCGGCCCGGTGCGGGTCACCGAGGCGGAGCTGTGGGAGAGGCTGGGCCGCTTCCTGGACGAGCTGGTGCCGGTCGCCGAGGAGGCGGGCGTGCGCCTCGCCGCGCATCCGGACGACCCGCCGGTCGAGACCCTGCGGGGCTGCGGCCGGCTCGTGAACAGCCACGAGAAGTACGACCGTCTGCTGGCGCTCCGGCCGAGCCGGGCCAACGCGCTCGAGTTCTGCATCGGGTCCCTGCAGGAGATGGCGGGCGGCGACGTCTACGAGACCACCCGACGTCACGCCCGGGCCGGCGCGATCGCCTACGTCCACTTCCGCAACGTACGCGGCAAGGTCCCGTCCTACGTGGAGGCCTTCGTGGACGACGGCGACGTCGACATGACCGAGATCGTCCGCATCCTGCGCGACGAGTCCTTCGACGGGGTGATGGTGCCGGATCACGTCCCGGACCTCACCTGCGCGGCGCCCTGGCACGCCGGGCACGCCTACACGGTGGGCTACATGAGGGCCCTCGTCGCCCATGCGCATCTGCTCGGACCCTCGTGGTCCGCCGGCCGCCGGGAGGAGGGACCCGCCGCGCGAACCGCTTGAGGAGGAATCCAACGAAGAACCGGAGCCGGGAAGGCTCCCCCAAGGGAGGAAGAGACATGAACGCTCAGACCCGAACGGGCCTCTTGGCCCTGGCGCTCCTGGCGGGCGCCGCGTCCCTGCCCGCGAAGGCCGGGGAGGTCACCTGGTGGGCGCCGAACTGGGGCGAGGCGCGGGCGCGCGAGCTCGTCCAGAAGTTCCAGGCCGCCAATCCCGGGATCACCGTCAAGATCGAGGTGACGGTCTCCAACGGCCTGCCCGAGCGGGTGCTCACCGCCATGCGCTCCGGCGCGGGGCCCGACGTCATCGAGGTCCAGCACGGCTGGGTAAACGGCTACGCGCAGAACGACCTCGTCCTGCCGCTCGACGACACTCTGCAGGACAAGGCCGACTACCAGAAGTCGGCGCTCGACTACGTCACCTGGAACGGCAAGGCCTGGGCGGTCCCGTACCGGATCGAGACCCACGGCATCATCTACAACAAGGACCACTTCAAGGAGGCCGGGCTCGATCCCGACAAGCCGATCGAGACCTGGGACGGGCTCGTGGCGGCCGCCAAGGCGCTGACCAAGAGCGGGCGCTCCGGCTTCGGCATCACGGGCGGCGGCGAGGTCGGCAACACGATCTTCCGCTCGCTGCCCTTCATCTGGATGGCCGGCGGCGACATCCTGTCGGCCGACCAGAAGCAGGTGCTCATCAACAAGCCGGAGGCGGTCAAGGCCGTCACCTTCTACACCGACTTCTACAAGCAAGGCCTCGCGCCGAAATCGACGCTGGAGAACGACGGCCTGTCGCTTCGCCGTCTCTTCGTCGCCGGCACGGTGTCGGCCTACCAGTCCGGCCAGTTCGACCTGCCGGCCATCGCCAAGGAGAACCCGAAACTCAGCCTCGGCGCCATGCCGATCCCGCATCCCGAAGGCAAGCAGACCGCCGCGATCCTCGGCGGCTGGAGCTACGTGATCCCCAAGGCGGCCAAGAACCCGGCGGAGGCGAAGAAGCTCATCCAGTTCCTGAGCACCGCCGAGAACCAGGCCTTCTACACGGACACGTTCCCGGCCCGCATCTCCTCGCTCAAGGCCGAGCGGTTCCAGGATCCCATGCTGAAGCCCTTCGCGACGATGCTGCCCTACGGCCGCCCGGTCCCGGCCCACAAGAACTGGGTCAAGATGGTCCAGGCCTATTTCGACGGCATCCAGCGCATCCTGCTCGGGGAACAGACTGTGCAGAAGTCGATGGACCAGGTGGCCGAGGAGATCACCGCGCTCCTCTGAGGCCGCGGCCCTTCCGGGCGCCGACCGGCAGGGCCCCGCCTTATGAGTCACCGGGGACCCGGCCGCTCGCCGTCCGGCTCCCCCGACATGCGACGGCCGGGCGCGACCCGGCCGCGCCGACGTGCCTCGAAGCCTCCCTTCGGCGCCGTCCCGCCCCAACCCGGAGCGCCTTCCTCCCATGCGCAGCAATGCAGGCCTGGTCTTCGCCCTGCCGGCGCTGGTCGTCCTCTTCATGCTGATCGCCTACCCGGTGGTCTACACGGGCTGGCTCAGCGTGACGGACGACCAAGGCAACCTCGTGGGCCTCAAGAACTTCTCGGCCGTCCTGCGCCCGCGCGTGACCACCCAGGCGCTGTGGAACACGCTCTGGTGGGTGGCGGGCTCGATCGTCTTCCAGGTCCTGCTCGGGGTCGCCACCGCGATCCTGCTCAACCAGAACTTCCCCGGCCGCGCCCTCGTGCGCTCCGTCGCGCTGGTCCCCTGGATCATCCCCGGCATCGTGGCGGCGACGACCTGGGCCTGGATGTTCCACACCGAGTTCGGGATCATCAACTACATGATGACCGGGGTCGGCATCCTGCCCGAGCCGATCGGCTGGCTGACCCGCGGCGACACCGTGCTGCCCGCGATGATCGCCATCAACGTCTGGAAGCTCTTTCCCTTCGTGGCGATCATGGTGCTGGCCGCGCTCCAGTCGATCCCCAACGACCTCTACGAGGCGGCGCGGATGGACGGCGCGAACTACTGGGGCGAGATCCGCCACGTGATGTTGCCGCAGATCCGTCCGGTGGTGACGGCCGTCACGCTGCTCCTCGTCATCTGGGGCCTCAACGCCATCACGATCATCTACGCCATCACGCGCGGCGGCCCGGCCAACCGCACCCTCATCACGCCGATCCAGATCTTCCGGCTCGCCTTCGAGGCGGTCGAGTTCAACCAGGCCGCGGCCCTCAGCGTGCTCTTCTTCGCCGTCGTGATGGTGGTGGTCTTCGTCTATATCCGGCTGCTCGCCGACCGGGCGGGGGAGGGCACATGAGCGCGATCCCGTCTGAAGCCGGCAGCCTGACCAGGCCGGGCCTCGGCTGGCCGCTGATCCTCCTGGGATCGGCCCTGGTCGTCTTCGTGTGCCTCTTCCCCTTCGTCTGGATGGGCGTCTCCTCGATCAAGGAATTGCGCGAGCTCTACACGATCCCGCCGCACTGGTGGCCCGAGAACCCGACGCTCGCGAACTACGAGAAGGTCATCTTCCAGAGCAACATCCCGCGCTACTTCCTCAACTCGATCATCATCTCGGTCGGATCGACCGGGCTCGCCCTGATCCTCGCCATCTTCGCCGCCAACGGCTTCGCCCGCTTCCGCTTCCGCGGCCAGGCCTTCTGGCAGAGCTGCGTGCTGGTCGGCCAGCTCCTGCCGACGGCTGCCATCATCGTGCCGCTCTTCATCACGCTGCGGGTGCTCGGCCTCGTGAACACCTACTGGGGCCTGATCATGGTCTACATGATCATCACCCTGCCGCTCAGCGTCTGGATGCTGACGAGCTACTTCCGTGCCATCCCGATCGAGCTCGAGGAGGCGGCCATCGTCGACGGGGCGAGCCGGCTGCGCATCCTCTTCGCCATCACGCTGCCGCTGTCGCTGCCCGGAATCATGGCCGTGCTGGTCTATGCCTTCATTACGACCTGGAACGAGTTCATCTTCGCGCTCTGCTTCGCGACGGATTCCTCGGTCAAGACCCTGCCGATCGGGCTCGCCGAGTTCTCGACCGAGTTCAACACCGACTGGGGCGCCGTGATGGCCGCCTCGATGGTGATGACGGTGCCGATCGCGCTCCTCTTCCTGATCTTCCAGAAGCACTTCGTCGGCGGCCTGACCGCGGGCGCCACCAAGGGATGATCCACCCCATGTCCTACGCTTCGCCCGTTCCCCAGTTCGGCCTCGGCACGTATGGCCGGATCGGCCCCGCCGGCCTCACAGCCCTGGAGACCGCGATCGAGGTCGGCTACCGGCACTTCGACACGGCCCAGTCCTACGGCACCGAGATCAATGTCGGCGAGGCGATCCGGCGCTCGGGCCTGCCCCGGTCCGAGGTGTTCGTGACGACCAAGGTGGCCGACAGCAATCTCGCCGGGGCGGACTTCATGCCCAGTGTCGAGCTGAGCCTCGCGACGATCGACCTCGGGCCCGTCGACCTCCTCCTGATCCACTGGCCGAGCGAGATGGACCGGGTGCCGCTCGAGGACTACGTCACCGCGCTCGCGGAGGCGCAGCAACGCGGCCTTACCCGGATGATCGGCGTCTCCAACTTCCCCGTCGCGCTCCTGGAGCGCACCGAGGCCCTGCTCGGCCCCGGCGCGATCGTCACGAACCAGGTCGAGATCCATCCCTACCTGCAGGCGCCGCGGCTGACGGCCTTCGCCCGGTCGCGCGGCGTGATGCTGACCGCCTACCAGCCGCTCGCCAAGGGCGAGGTCGGCGGCGACCCAGTCCTCGGCCGCATCGCCGGGGCGCAGGGCGTGACCGCCGCCGCGGTGGCGCTCGCCTTCCTGATGGCGGAGGGCCACGCGGTGATCCCTGCCTCGTCGACCGAGGCGAACCTCCGCGCCAACTTCGCCGCCCGCGACGTGTCCCTGAGTCCCGACGAGATCGCCGAGATCCGGCGCCTCGATCGGGGCTATCGCCGCATCCACCCCGCCAAGGCCCCGCGCTGGGACGACTGATCCCGCTTCATGGCCGCCTTTCTCCGGAGTTCTCCATGACCCACACGCAGAACATCACCCGTCCGCCGAAGCACCTCGTGGCGGCGCTGAAGGAGATCGGCAGCGCGACGATCGCCAGCGAGCTCTATTTTCTCGGCATCCGCAACGTCGCCATCACGGGCCCGCGCAGCTACACGCCCGGCCGTGTCTCGGCCGGCCCGGCCCTGACGCTCCAGTTCATGCCGATGCGCGAGGACATGTTCGGGGCGGCCGAATACGACGACCCGGAGAAGCAGCTGCACCGGCACGTCCTCTACCATGCGGAGGCGGGCGACATGGTGTTGATCGACGCGCGCGGCGACATGACCAGCGGCATCTTCGGCGAGATGATGATGGCCTATTTCGCCGGCGTCGGCGGGGAGGGCGTCGTGATCGACGGCTGCATCCGGGATTCCGACAAGGCCTGCAGCATGGGACCCGGCGTCTGGCTGCGCGGCACCACGCCGAACTTCCACGCCCAGACCAACATCTTCCCCTTCGCGGTCAACGTGCCGATCGCCTGCGGCGGGGTCTTCGTCATGCCGGGCGACATCGTGGTGGCGGACAACGACGGCGCGGTCGTGGTGCCGGTCGCGCTCGCCGAGAAGGTGGTCGAGGAGGGGCGGAAGCACGCCGACTGGGAGGTCTTCTCGCGCCTCCGGCTGAGCGAGGGCGGGGACATGCGCAAGTACTATCCCCTGCGCGCCGACGCGGAGGCGGAGTATCTCGCCTGGCGTGCCGCGCAGGCGCGGGGCTGAGGGGCGCTATCGAAATTTGCGCGCGCACACTCGACTCTTGCTCTGCCTTCCGTTTCTGTCCTGCCCGGGCAGGTCCCGGGCGATGACGGCGGGATGGGTTGGACCGTACGGGGACGGGCGTCAGGGCAGGTTGTCGCGCAGGAAGATGTCGATGCGGATGCGCTCCTGGTCGGCGAGGATCGGCTCGCCGGTGGCGTGGGCCATCAGCACGCGGGCGGCGGAGCGGGCCTCGTGGCCGGGGTCCTGGCTGATGACGGCGTCCATCAGGCCGTGCAGCAGGTAGCGGCGGCTGTGGGCGGTCAGCTCGTGGCCGATCCAGACGAGGTCGTGGGCGCGGCCCGTCTCCTCGAGCGCCGCGGCGATGCCCCGGTTGCCGGCGCCGACATTGTAGATGCCGACGAGGTCGGGGGTCTCGGCGATCAGGCGCTCGGCCAGGGCGCGGGTGCGCCGGGCGTCGTCGCGCCCCTCCAGGGCCGGCAGGACGGTGAGGTTCGGGTACTCGGCCGCCATCACCTGGTGGAAGCCGAACTGCCGCTCGGCATGGTCGCGCAGCGCGAGCGAGCCCGCCACGAGCCCCACGGATCCGGTCCGGCTGGCGAGGAAGCGGCCCATCAGCGTGCCGGCGGTGCGGCCGGCGGCCGGGTTGTCGATGCCGACATAGTGGAAGCGGCGGGAGGAGGGCGCGTCGGAGACGAGCGTGACGACCCCGATGCCGCGGGCGGCGAGGTCGTCGATGGCGGCGCGCACCCGCGGGTGGTCGAGCGCGACGGCGGCCACGCCGTCGATCCCGTCGGGCACACGTTCGAGCGCGGCGGCGAGCGCCGCCGGGTCGAAGACGTCCACATGGACGAGATCGATGAAGCCGCGCTGCGGCGCGAGCCACTCGGCCGTGCGCCGGACCTGGGCGGCGAGCTCCGTCATGAAGGAGTTCGCCCCGGTCGGCAGCAGGAAGGCGAAGCGGTAGCTGCGGTTGCGGGCGAGGCGGGAGGCGGCCGGGTCGGCCCGGTAGCCGAGGCGGGCCGCGGCCGCCTCGACGCGGGCGACCGTCCTGTCGCGCACGCCGGGACGCCGGTTGACGACCCGGTCGGCGGTGGCGAGCGACACGCCCGCCTCCCGCGCCACATCGTCGAGCGTGACCCGCCCCGGCGGGGGCGGCGCCTCCTGCGTCGTCATCCCCGGGCCGCCCAGAGCATGCCGCGCGTCATGAGGGTCCTCACCTCCGGCACGTCGAGCTCGTAGGCCCGGTGCCCGAGGGAGGAGTAGAAGACGCGGCCCGCGCCGTAGCGCTTCTTCCAGACGACCGGCATCACCACCCCCTCGATCCAGGGCGCATGCTCGCCGGAGAAGGTGGTGGTCGCAAGCACCTCGTTGGCCGGGTCGACATGCATGTAGTACTGCTCGGAGCGGTAGTCGAAGCTCGCGATGCCGCGCATGATCGGGTCGTCGGGACGCGTCACGTCAACCCGGTAGTCGATGATGTTGCCCGGGTGCGCGACCCACTGGCCGCCGCACAGGAACTGGTAGTCGACATTGTCCCGGAAGGCGTCGCACATGCCGCCGTGATGGCCGGCGAGACCGACCCCGGCGCGCACGGCGGCGCAGAGGTTGAGGGCGTCCGGCTTCTCGATCCTGGACATGGTGTAGATCGGGACGATCAGGTCGAGGTCGTGGATGGCGGGGTCGCCGAAGGCGGCGGTCTCGGTCTCGACGCGCACGTCGAAGCCCTCCGCCTTCAGCCAGCCGCGGACGATGGAGGCGCAGAGATCCGGGTCGTGCCCGGCCCATCCGCCCCAGACGATCATGGCCTTGCGCATGCCTGTCTCCTTTAGTCCATCGCGCCCGTGGGCAGGCCCGGCGTCAACATGGCCGGCCGCTCCACGGTGGTTTCGAGCTTCACGCGCCGGCCCTCGTCCGACGAGATCTGGAAGGCCTCCATGGCCTCGAGCACGTGCAGCGCCAGCGCGCCGCTCGCCCGGTGGGGCCGGCCGGAGAGGATCGCGGCGGCCATGTCGGCGACGCCGATGGAACGGAACTCGCCCTCCGCGTTGCCGTGGCTGAGCGGCACGGGCGCGAAGTCGCCGCCGGTCTTCGCCAGCTGCACCTCGCCGCCGAAGCGGTTGGGGTCGGGCACCAGGAGGCTCCCCTCCGTGCCGTAGATCTCGATCGGGGTATGCCGGTGCTTCGGCACGTCGAAGCTCATGGCGATGGAGACGATCGCGCCGGAGGCGAACTCGAGCGTGCCGGCCACGTGGGTGGCGACCTCGACCGGGATCATGGTCCCCTTCATCGGCTCGGAGGTGACGAGCCGCTCTGTGCGGATGCGCGAGGTCGAGCCCATGACGCTCGCCACCGGCCCGAGCAATTGGACGAGGTCGGTGATGTAGTAGGGCCCCATGTCGAGCATCGGCCCGCCGCCGCGCAGGTAGTAGAAGCCGGGCGCCGGGTGCCAGCGCTCGTGGCCCGGGCACATGAAGAAGGCCGTGCCGGCGACCGGGGTGCCGATCGCGCCGTCGTCGATCAGCTTGCGGGCGGTCTGGTGGCCGCCGCCGAGGAAGGTGTCGGGCGCACAGCCGACGCGCAGCCCCTTCTCGGCGGCGAGGTCCATCACCTTGCGGGCCTCGGCGACGTTCACCCCGAGCGGCTTCTCGGAATGCACGTGCTTGCCGGCGCGCAGCACGGCGAGGCTCACGTCCGTGTGGGCGAGCGGCACTGTGAGGTTGATGACGATCTCCACGTCGTCGCGCTTCAGGAGCTGGTCGACGCGCAGGCCCGGCACGCCGAACTCCGCCCCGCAGGCCTCGGCGGCCGGGGTGCGGATATCGGCGACCGCCTTCAGCTCGATCGTATCGAACCGCTTCATGGCCTCCAGGTACTTGCGGCTGATGTTGCCGCAGCCGACGACGCCGATGCCGATCTTTCTCATGGATGGTCTCCGGGGCTCCCGCGGCTTCAGCCTTTCACGGCCCCGGCCGTCAGGCCGGCGACGATGTGCTTCTGGGCGGCGAGGAAGAGCAGGATGGTGGGCAGGATGGTGAGGGTGATGTAGGCGAGGATCAGGTTCCACTCGGACGAGTATTCGCCCTGGTAGACCATGATGCCGAGCGGCCAGGGATAGAGGCTGTCCGAGTTCAGCATCACGAGCGGCACAAGGTAGCTGTTCCAGCTGTTCACGAAGGCGATCGTGCCGACGGTCGCCAGGATCGGCCGGGACAGGGGCAGCGTCACGAAGCGGAAGAAGGCGATGTAGCTGCAGCCGTCGACCAGCGCTGCCTCCAGGAGCTCGTGGGGCAGGTCCTTGAAGAAGCGGCGCAGCAGCAGGATGCTCATGGCGAGGCTGAAGGCGACCTGCGGCAGCACGACGCCGAAATAGGTGTCGAGCAGGCCCAAGTCTCGCACCTTGATGAAGAGCGGCAGGATGGCAGTCGCGGCGGGGAAGAGGAGCCCCATGGTGATGTAGTTGAGCAGCATCGTGCTGCCGTAAAACTTCACGTGGGCGAACACGAAGGCCGCCATGGAGGCGACGATCAGGGTCAGCACGACCGTCAGGCTCGAGATGATCAGCGAGTTCTCGAGCATCTGCCAGTAGCGCCGGGAGAGCAGGATGTCGGCGTAGTTCCGCCATTCCCAGGCGTCGGGCAGGCCGAAGGGGTTGACGCGCAGCTCGCCGAGACCCTTGAAACCGCCGAGCACGGTGGCGACGAGCGGGGTCGCCACGAAGACGACGACGAGGGCCAGGAACAGCGCCCGGGCGGGGCCGGCCGGGTCGAAGGCGGGGGCGGGTGTCTCCAGCCGGGCAGGGGTGGCGAGGTGGGTGCTACTCATCGCGCATGAACCAGCGTTTGTAGGTGAACGCGAAGGTGACGCAGATCACGAAGAGGATGACCCCGACAGCGCTGCCGAAGCCGACGCGCATGCGCGTGACGCCGAAGTTGTAGAGGAAGCTCACCATGGTGTTCGACGAATCCGCCGGTCCGCCGCGCGTCAGCGGCATGACCAGGTCGAAGAGCTGCAGGGAGCCGACCACGGCGAAGAAGACCGAGAGCCGGATCGTCGGGTAGAGCAGGGGGATGACGATGTAGCGGAGCGTCTGCAGCCGCCCTGCGCCGTCGATGCGTGCGGCCTCGATCAGGTTGCGGTCGAGGCTCTGCAGGGCGGCGATGAACAGCATCATGTGGAAGCCGAAATACTTCCACACGATGACGATCAGGATCGCCAGCATCGACGTGTCCGGGCTCGCCAGCAGATGGGGGGCCTCGGCGCCGAACAGGCGGTAGATGGAGGCGAGCAGGCCGTAGTCGCCGTCGTAGACGAAGCTGAAGATCAGCCCGGTGGCGATCTCGGCCAGCACGTAGGGCATGAAGAACAGCATGCGCAGCGCCACGGCGCCTCGGAATTTCTCGGCGAGGAGCAACGCCAGCGTCAGCGCGAGCGGCAGCTGGACGAGGAGCGAGACCAGGATGATGAGGATGTTGTTGCGGAACGCCAGGCCGAAGGCGCGCGAGTCCAGCACGGCCCGGTAGTTGTCGAAGCCGACCCATTTGGTCGGGCTGCCGAAGCCGTTCCAGTTGAAGCCGCTGTACCAGGCCGCCTCTCCGATCGGCAGCACCACGAACAGGGTGAACAGCAGGAGCGCCGGCGGCAGGAACAGGAGGACCGCAGTCAGCGATCCGTCCCGGGGAACGCGTCGGGCAGCAATCACGGCCATGTCGCCTCGCGAGCTCCGTAGGGGAGGGAAGGGCCGGGGCGACACGCGGGGGGAGGCTTGTAGGAAAACTGCGCCGCCGAACTTGCTGTGCGGACCGGGTCCGGCCGCCCCACACGTGTCATCCCGGCCCTCGAGCCGGGACCCAATGGCATTGCCCCAGGCGCCGCAGGCCGGACCCGGGCCGGACGCCCCACGGGTGCCGTTCCGGCTGTCGAGCCGGGACCCGTGGACGCTCGGCTCCGGCGGGCGATGCGGATCCGCCTCACCGTCAGTTGCCCTGCTTCCAGGCTTCCTGCACCGCCTTGGCGGCATCGGCGGGCGACATGGTGCCGCCGGCGATCTCGGCGGAGACGTCGTTGACGACGCGGCCGACCGACGGGCCGAGGCTCTGGTCGTAGAAGTTCTGGTGGTACTTGGACTTGGCCAGGTTGTCGGCGATCTGCCTCATGAAGGCGTTGTTGAGGCCCGCGTCGGCGCCGGCGACGATGGGGATGATGAAATTGCCGGCTGCCAGCCTGGTCTGCACGTCCTTCGAGATGAAGAACTTGAGGAAGTCGGTGGCCTCCTTGGGGGCGCCCTTGGTGACGAGCCAGCCCGTGATGCCGCCGAGCGTGTCGCTCGGCTCGCCCTTCTGGCCGGGCACGGTCGGGAAGTCGAACCAGCCGATCTTGTCTTCGCCGAGCCCTGCCTTGTCGGCGGCGAGCGCGCGCTGGGCGTGGTAGGCCGTGGAGATGGCGAGGGTCATGGCCGCCTTGCCGTCGCCGAAGTAGCCGACGGCCTGCGGATTCTTGAAGCCCAGGAAGCCATTCTGGAAGGGCTGCAGGTCGACCAGTTGCTTGAAGAGTTCGCCGGCCTTCAGATAGGTCTCGCTCTGGAAGCCGCCGTTCTCGCCCTTGAGCGCCGCCTCGAAACCGGCCTTGCCGCCGAGGCGAACAGCGAGATGGGTCCAGTAGAAGTGCAGCGGCCACTTGTCGGCGCCGCCGACCACGATGGGCACGATGCCCGCCGCCTTGATCTTCTTGACGGCGCCGAGCAGATCGTCCCAGGTCTTGATACCCGAGGCGTCGACGCCCGCCTTGCCCATGAGGTCGCGGTTGTACAGGAAGCCGACCTGCGACATGGCGATGGGCAGGCCGTAGACCCGGCCGTTATACGTGAAGGCGGCGAGCGCGGCGGGGGTGATCTGCTCGGAATAACCCTGGACACGGTCGGTGATGTCGTCGATGACGCCGGCCTCGATCTGAGTCTTCAGGACGCCGCCGGCCCAACTGTAGATGATGTGGGGTCGGTCCTTGGACTGGAGCAGGGTCGGCAACTTGGCCTTGAAGGACTCGTTCTCGAGGAACTGCATCTCGACCTTGACGCCCGGGTTCTTCGCCTCGAAGGCGCGTGCGGTCTCCTCCCAGATCTTGATCTGGGCCGGATTGATCTCGATGTGCATCCACTTGACGGTGGTGTCGGCCAAGGCGGCGCCGGCCGTCAGCGCCAGGCCCGTCGCGGCCAGCGCCCAAGTCGCAAGCTTTCCCATGCTGTCTCCTCCGACCCCGGCTCGTGGCGTCCGGGTTCCGGCACTTTATGACAGGGAGTTCTGAGGTACGCAACTCAGAGCGTGAGTTGGGAGGATGCCGGGCGTGCCGGTCGGTGGGGCGGGACGCCCTGTGCGAGTGCCCCATCTCTCGGCCCGCAACCCCGGACAAGGCGCCTCTGCGCCGCCGATCCGAGGTCCAGCGCGGGCGGGACTCCGCAGCGCTGCGGCCGGTGGACGGCGCTGGATCCGGCGCTCCGGCCGGGACTGTGGGGGAGAGGGGGGGCGCAGTTCCGAAGGTGGGGATTGCGAGGGAGTGCTTCTAAACGGCGGCTTCGCGGACCGTCGAATTGCGGACGACCAGTTCGCCCGGGACCACGTCGACGAAGCCGGGAGGCGGGTCGTTCCCGTCGAGGAGGGCCATGGTCCGCTCCACGATGGCGTCGACCGGCTGGCGGTAGGTGGTCAGGCGGTAGTGCGGCCAGGCGGCCATGTCGATGTCGTCGAAGCCGGCCACGGCGACGTCCTCGGGAATGCGCAGGCCGGCGACCTCGCGGAGCGCGTCCATACCGCCCAACGCCATGATATCGTTGGCGAAAAAGATTGCGTCGACGCCACCCGCCCGGGCGATCCCGACCGCCGCGGCGTGCCCCACCTCGTAGGCGTAGCGGCCGCCCGGGACGAGGGCAGACAGGGTCATGCCGAGCTCGGCCACGCGGGTGGCGAAGGCCGACTGACGCTCCCGACCGACATGGGTGGCGGTGAGGCCGGCCACGTAGGCCACCCGCCGGTGGCCGAGGGCATGGAAGTGGTCCGCGATCGCGCGCGGGCCTCCGACGTTGTCGCAGGTGACCGAGGCGAGGCCGGCATCGGGGGCCACCCGGTTGACCAGGATGGCGCGCCGGCCTTCGGCCGCCCAGGCGAGGTCGAGGCCGGAGAGCACCGTCGCGGAGACGATCACGAGGGCGTCGACGTGGAACTGGCGAAGGGCCGCGAGCTGTTGCTTCACGTCGCTGCCGGGCGCGATGTTGAACACCAGCGTCTGCTGCCCGCGCTCCTGGAGGCGGCGCGTCAGGCGCTCGAAGAGCTTGGGATAGAACGGGTTTCTCAGGTCGGAGACGACCAGGCCGACGATGTTGCTCCGCTGGCGGGAGAGGATGCTGGCGATGGCGTTCGGGCGGTAGCCGAAGCGATCGGCGGCGGACAGGATGCGCTCGCGCAGGTCCGGCGAGATGGACGCGCCCGGCGTGTAGGCGCGCGATACGGCTGATTGGCTGACGCCCAGCAGTCTGGCGAGCTCGCGTGCCGTCATCGCCTTGCCGCCGTCACTCACGCTCATGTGCCACCCGCAAGCTCCAGGTTCCGGTTGCGTCATAGCAGGGCGCGGCGGCGCGCGGCAAGGCCAGGCGGCGATGGCTTGCATCCGGATGCAATGGTCTCTAGCCTTCCGGCGAGACCAACGGGCCGCACCCTCCGATGACGGACCGGAGGCGACGGGGCCTTGGGCGGCCCCTCGCGCCCGAGCGCGGAAACGGGAGGACGAAATCTTGGACTCGGCCCTGGCGGGACTGCGGATTCTCGATCTTTCCGACTCGATTGCGGGTCAATTCTGCACCCGTATTTTTGCCGATCATGGGGCCGATGTGGTGCTGGTCGAGGGACCCAGCGGATCGCCGCTGCGCCGCGCCGCCCCCCTGTCGCGGGCCGACGGTTCGTCGCTCCTCTTCCGTCATCTGAATACGGGCAAGCGTTCCGTCGTCCTCGACCGGGCCGCCCCGGAGGACCGGGCACGGCTCGACCGCCTTCTCGGCGAGGCGGACGTGGTGGTGCTGCCGGGCGACCTGTCCGACCGGGATGTCGCCCGTCTCAATCCCGACAGCGTGACGGTGCGGGTCAGTCCGTTCGGAACGGACGGTCCGCTCGCGGGCTGGAAAGGGCCGGAGATCGTGCTCCAGGCCCTCTCGGGCATGATGTTCAACAACGGCGCCCACGGGCGGGAGCCGCTCTACGGCTCCGGCGCGCGGGCGAGCTTCGCGGCGGGGCTCGCGGCCTATGTGGGGGCGGCGGCGGCGCTGCTCGCGAGGCCGGCGCTCGGGCGGGGGCAGCATGTCGCCGTCGACGAGGCCGAGACGGCGGCGGCCATGTGCTTTCCCTATGTGATGCAGCACATCTACAACGGGACGCTGCGCAGCCGGGCGGACCTGAACATCCCGGCGGGCCAGGTGCTCTGCCACGACGGCTGGGTCTGCATCTGGATCTACAACCACCGCTGGACGGCGGTGTGCCGGACGCTCGGCCTCGAGGACCTGGAGGCCGACCCCCGCTTCGCCGACCCCGCCGTTCGCCGGGACAACTGGGCGGCGCTTTTCGCGATCATCCAGGAGCGCGTCGCCGGATGGGAGGCCGAGGACCTGGTCGACCGGCTGCAGCGGGCCGAGGTGATCGCGGCGAAGTCCTTCGGCCTCGCCGAACTCGGCCGCAACCGGCACCTGGACAGCCGCGGATACTGGGAATTCCTGGCGGACGGCCGGCGCATCCTCGGGCCGGCCTACCGCTTCGGGGCGACGCCGCGCCGGGTCGAGCGGGGCGCCCCCGGGCTCGGGGAAACCGGGGTTCCGGCGGAGGCGCCCGAGGCCGGCGGGGCGCCGCGGATCGCGCCGGGCTCGCCCGGACGCGGGCCGCTGGCCGGGCTGCGGGTCGTCGAGGTGGCGACCGCCTGGGCGGGTCCGATGGCGGGGCGGGTCCTCGCTTTCCTGGGCGCGGAGTCGATCCATGTGGAATCGCCCAACCGGGTGAATTCCTGGCGGCTCAACAAGGACGCGCCGAACCCGGTCAACTTCCCGGACGGTGTTGCCGGCGAGCGGCCGTTCGACCGGTCGTTCCTGTTCAATTCCCAAAACGTCAACAAGCTCTCCTGCATCCTCGACCTGAAGACCGAGGAGGGGCGCACGATCTTGCGCGATCTCGCGGCGCGGTCGGACGTGATCCTCTGCAACTTCCGGCCCGGAACCTTGCGCAAGTTCGGGCTCGACTACGACGGACTGAAGGCGGTGCGCCCGGAGATCGTGGTCGCGGAGCTGCCGGCCTTCGGCAAGACCGGTCCCATGTCGGGCTATGCCGCGCTCGGGCCGACCATGGAGATGGCGACCGGCATGTCCAGCCTGATCGGCTACGAAGGGGGCCAGCCGGAGACGACCGGCCCCTCGTATCTCGACCCGATCGGCGGCTTCAACACAGCCGCCGCGATCCTGACGGCGCTCCTTCACCGCCAGCGGACCGGGCAGGGGCAGGCGGTCGAGATCCCGCAGGTGGAGGCGGCCATGCAGTTCATCGGGGCGGAGATCCTGGCGGCGATCGAGACCGGGGAGGATCCGCCGCGGCGGGGCAACCGCTCGCCCCATGCGGTGCCGCACGACGCCTTCCCGACCCGGGGCGAGGACGAGTGGATGGTGATCGCGGCGCGCTCGGACTCGGAATGGCGCACCCTGGCGGCCGCCATCGGCCGGCCGGAACTCGGCGACGATCCCCGCTTCGCGAGCCTCGAGGCACGGCGGGCGAACGAGGATACGATTTCCGCCCTCCTTGCCGACTGGACGCGCGGGCGCGACAAGCACGAGGCGGCGGACCTCCTGCAGGCGGCCGGGGTGCCGGCGGCGCCGGTCATGACGCCGTCCGACCTCGCGCGCTCGGAATACCTAGCCCACCGGGGCTTCTACACCTGGCTGGAGCACCCGGACGCGGGGCGGCATCCGCATCCCGGGCTGCCCCTGCACCTCAGCCTCACCCCCGGCGGGCAGCGGCGGCATGCCCCGCCCTTCGGGGCCGACAACGGGACGGTTCTCAGGGATATCCTCGGGCTCCCGCCCGAGACGATCGCCCGCGCGGAGGCCGCGGGAGCGGTCACCACCTGGCCGTTGCCGGGGGCCTGAGGAGATGGAGCCCATGACCGCGTCCTTCCCGCAAAGCCGCCGCCTGACCATCCGCCTCGACGACTCACCCCGCTACCGCGGGTCGGTGCATGACGACGCGGTGGCGAGGGCCATGGGGTACCGCGCCGCCCTGGTGCCCGGGGCGTTCCTGTACGGCCATTTCAGCCGGGTCGCGATCGAGGCCTGGGGGCTCGACTGGGCGGCCCGGGGCGGGATCGGGGCGCGATTCCGCCGGCCGGTCTACAACGGCGACGAGGTGACGATCGAGGCCGGGCCGCTGGTCGCCGGGGCGGGGCGGGTGCGGTCGGAGCTCGCCCTGCGGGATGCGGAGGGCGAGACGGCGGCGAGCGGGTGGATCGACCTGCCTGACGTGGCCGAGCCTGCGCCTCTCGCAGCCGACTGGCCGCTTCTGCGGGTCCCCGACCCGCGGCCGGAGATCGGGCCCGGCGGCTGGCGGAAAGGCATGCGCGGGGGCACGGCCCAGAGCGTACTGACCGAGGCGGAATGGCTGGAATCCCTGGCGGCCTTCGACGAAACCCACCCCATCTATCGCCGGGAAACCCTCGTCCATTCCGGCCTCCTGATGCGACGGGCGATGGGCGAGGTCTACGGCAGCTTCCGCTTCCCCGGCCCGGTCGTGCTGGTCTCCTGCGAGACGCGGCACTACGCTCCGGTCCGTCCCGGGGCCCGCTTCGGCACGTCGAGCATCGTCAGCGACGAATATGAACGGAAGGGCAAGCACTACGGGGAGACGGACGAAGTCGTATTCGCGGACGGGAATGTAGTCTCCCGGCACCGGCGCCTGCAGGTCTACGCAGGCTAGGCATGCGGGGCGGGACCGTGCGGTTCCGCTTGCATGCGGATGCAGAGCCGTTATGGTGATCCGAGGCTGACGGTATCCCCGCCGGCCGCCAGGGGAAACGCCGCAACGCGCCGCGCACGGGGGAACAACCTTCGGCCGGCACGACAGACGACCGGGACCGGATGCGCCCAGGTGGCGCGGCTTGCCGGCGCCCACGGGGCCATCCGCCCCGTGGAGGTCGAGGTGCGCACCTCAAGCCTTGAGGGGCGCTGCAGGAGGGAGGGGCCGTTGGCCGCCAGCACGCGCATCAAGTCGGTCGAGGCGATGCAGGTCACCTGGGCTTCCGGAGACCCGCCGGGCCGCCGCAGCGCGCTCGTCAAGATCACCACCGAGGACGGCGTCGCCGGCTGGGGCGAAGCCTCGCCCATGCAGGGCGGCCTGCATTCGCTCGGCATCGTCGAGCGGGACCTCGCGCCCGCGCTGGTCGGCGCCGACGCCCTCGACCACGCCGTCCTGTACGACCGGCTCTTCCACAGACACATCAAGCTCGGCCCGGAGGGCGCGCTCACCGGCGCGCTCGCGGCGGTCGACATCGCGCTCTGGGACATCAAGGGCAAGGCGCTCGGCCTGCCGGTCTGGAAGCTGCTCGGCGGCGCCTGGCGGAAGGAGATCCCCTACTACGCCTCGATCGGCGGCAATGCGGGGCGGACCGTCGACGAGACCGTGCGCGTCGTGGAGGCGCGCTGGCGCAAGGAGAACCCGGCGGCCATCAAGATCCGCTGGGACGGCGACCGCACCCGGCAGGACGAGGACATCCCCGGCGACATCGCCAAGGCGAAGGCGGTCCGCAAGCTGGTGGGCGACGACTTCCCGCTCGCCTTCGACGCGAACAACCAGTACTCGGTCGGCGGCGCCATCCGGGTCGGCCGCGCGCTCGAAGAGCTCGGCTACATCTGGTTCGAGGAGCCGGTCCAGCACTACGACGTGCGCGCCATGGGCGAGGTCGCCCAGCGGCTCGACATCACGGTCTCGGCGGCCGAGCAAACCTACACGGTCCAGGCGCTCGTCGACATGGTCGAGGCCGGCGTCCGCATGGTGCAGCCGGACATCGTCAAGATGGGCGGCATCACCGGGCTCATGCAGTGCGCCGCGATCTGCTACGCCCACGGGGTCGAGCTGGTGCCGCACCAGACGCAGCCGACCATCGGCAACCTCGCCAATCTCCATGTGCTGGCCACCATCATGCACCTCACCAAGCCGGCCGAGTTCGCCGACGCGGGAGGGCGGATGGACGCCGGCTTCCGCTCGATCCCGAAGCCCGACAACGGCCGCTTCCGCGTTCCGGACGGGCCCGGGCTCGGCATGGAGGTGAACGAGGACGAGATCCGCAAGAGGATCTGACGATCCCCGGCCGCGCCGGGATCGCCGAGACCGGACGCCTCGATCCGGGCGGCGGCCCCGCCGACTCGTCGGGACGCGAAGACGAAGAACGGACGTACAGGGAGGAAGCCGCGATGATGAGACTGGACCGCCGCAGCGTGATGAAACTCGGCGCGGCCGCCGCAGCCGCCGGCGCGGCCGGGCTGGGGCCCGCCGAGGCGCAGGAGAAGGACGTCATCCGCATCGGCATCGCGGCGGGCAAGCCGCGCCACTCGGACCCGAACCTGACCACGCAGGGTTCGGACAACTGGGCGACGGAGCAGATCTACGAGCAGCTCGTCCGGCCCGAGGACGGCACCTTCGCGCTGAAGCCCGAGGAGTACCTGCCGACGCTCGCGACCAAGTGGGAAGTCTCCGAGGACGCCAAGGTCTGGCGCTTCAAGCTGCGCGAGGGCGTCCAGTTCCACAAGGGCTACGGCGAGATGACGTCCGACGACGTCGTCTACTCCTACGAGCGCGCCAAGAAGACCGGGACGAACACCACCATCCTGGCGAACGTGGAGAGCATCGCCGCGGACGGCCCCTATCAGGTCACCATCCGGCTGAAGAGCCCGGACGCCAACTTCCTCGGCACCACGGTCTTCTTCAACAACACGTCGATCGTCTCCCGCAAGGCGGCCGAGAAGATGGGCGAGGCCTTCGCGACCGACGCCGTCGGCACGGGCCCCTACGAGCTCGTCAAGTTCGACCCCAACGGCGGCGTCTACCTGAAGCGGCACGACGGCTACTGGGGCCCGAAGGCCAAGATCGCCAACGTGGAGTGCCTCTACATCGCCGACACGACCGCGCGCACGCTGGCGCTGCTGTCCGGCAAGATCGACATGATGGAAGCCGTGCGGGCGCCCGGCTGGGTGCAGTCCATGCTGCAGCGCGACCCGACGTTGAAGATGGACATGACCGCGCCCGGCTCGTTCAACACGCTTCACGTCAACCTGACCCGCCCGCCCTTCGACAAGCTCAAGGTCCGGCAGGCGCTCATCCACGCGATCGACCGCAAGGCCGTCGCCGAGGCGCTCGCCCCGATGGGCGGCGTGCTCGCCAATCTGCAGCCCGCCAACTTCCCCGGCGGCTTCACGGCCGAGCAACTGCCCGAGGAGCTGCGCTACCCCTACGATCCGAAGAAGGCGAAGGCGCTCCTGGCCGAGGCGGGCTTCCCGAACGGGATCAGCTTCACGGCGCTCTGCTCCAAGCGCGAGGACTACGCCTCGACGATGCTCATCGTGCAGGAGCAGCTCCGGCTTGCCGGCTTCAACATGGACCTGAAAATCGGCGACCACACCGCCTACCATGCCGACAACCGGTCGGACAAGAACACGCTGGCGATGCATTCCTCGAGCTATCCGCCGATCCCGACCCAGCTCTATTTCCAGCAGCTGGCGGCGGCCTCGGAGGTGAAGTCGGACGGCAACGGCGGCGGCAACTACAGCCACTACGGCGTGGTCATGCCGGGCATCGACGGCCTGCTGGACAAGGCGCTCGCGGCGACGAGCTTCAAGGAATACGACGCGCTCTGCCGGCAGATCGAGCTCCAGGTCCTGCGCGACCTGCCGCTGATCGGCCTGTCGACGCTCTCCTTCACGGTGGCGCGGCGGGCGAACGTCGAGCTCGGCTACCCGGTCAAGGGCGGCTACGCGCGCTGGCGCTTCCACCGCGCCACGAAGACCGCCTGAGCGGACGGGAGGGGACCCTCGGCATGGCCCGCTATCTGTTCTGGCGTCTCGTCGATGCCGTGCCGACGGTCTTCCTCGTCCTCACGCTGGTCTTCGTCGCCATGCGCATCCTGCCGGGGGATCCCGCGCTCGCGGCCCTCGGCGACAACGCGCTGCCCGACCAGCTCGCCGCCTATCGGGAGAAGTTCGGGCTCAACGTGCCGCTCTGGCAGCAGTACCTGAACTTCCTGAAGGGCGTCCTCTCGCTCGATCTCGGCAAGTCGCTGATCCACAATCGGCCTGTTGTCGAGCTGATCGCCCACAACCTGCCCTACACGGTCGAGCTCACCCTCGTGGCGACGCTCATGGGCCTCCTCGCCGGGATCCCGCTCGGGGTGCTGGCGGCGACCCACCGCAACGGCCTGGCGGATTCCGGGGTGCGCCTCTATTCGCTGATCGGCTACGCGGTGCCGGATTTCTATCTCGGCGCCGTGCTGCTCATCGTCTTCTCGCTCAACCTCGGCTGGTTTCCGATCAACGGCGGCGGCACCGACTTCGGCAACCGGATGTACCACATCGTCCTGCCGGCCCTGACGCTCGCGTTCCTGAAGTCGGCTTTCATGAGCAAGCTCACGCGGACGTCGCTTCTCGAGGTGTTCGGCAAGGACTATGTGCGCACCGCCCGGGCCAAGGGCGCCCGCGAGCCGCGGGTGATCTACCGGCACGCGCTGCGCAACGCGCTCCTGCCGCTCACCACCGGGCTCGGCATCAGCCTGCTCGCCACCCTGTCGGGGTCGGTCGCGGTCGAGCTGGTGTTCAATCGGCCGGGGCTCGGCACGCTCCTGATCGGCGCCATCGCGGAGCGGGACTACGCGGTGATCCAGGGCGGTATCATCGTGTTCGCGCTGTGCGTGGTGGTCGTCAACCTGGCGATCGACCTCCTCTACATCGTGGTCGACCCGCGAATCCGGGTGCGCTGATGGCCGTCGCGACCGAGGCTCCCGACCTGATCGCGCCCGAGCCGGGGCGGTTCGACCTGCTGAAGCTCGCGCTCTTCGGCCGTCCGGCGACGATCGTGGCCTTCGTGATCATCATGCTCTTCGTCGCCGTGGCGATCCTGGCGCCCTTGATCGCGCCCTATGACCCGCTCGCGCAGAGCTACGTCAAGATCAACCGGCCCCCCTCGGCGGCGAACTGGCTCGGCACCGACCAGTTCGGCCGCGACGTCCTCTCCCGCATGATCCACGGCTCGCGCAATTCGCTGGTCATCGGCGTGCTGGCGCCGCTCATCGCCGCGATCGTGGGGACGGCCGTCGGAGTCGTGGCGGGCTATTTCGGCGGCTGGACCGACCGGATCGTCTCGCGCCTCGTCGACCTCCTGATCTCCTTCCCGGAGCTCCTGCTCGCCATCATCATCGCGGCGGCGCTCGGCGGGGGGTTCTGGAACATCGTCGTTGTGCTGGCGGCGGCCTTCGTGCCGGGCTTCGCCCGGGTCGCGCGGGCGCAGACCATGGCGGTCCGGCAGGAGCCCTACGTGGAGGCGGCGATCGCGGTCGGGGTGACGACGCCGGTGATCATCCTGCGCCACGTCATCCCGAACATCGCGGCGCCCATCGTCGTCCTGATGACGCTCTGGACGGCCTCCGCGATCCGGCTCGAGGCGTCGCTGAGCTTCCTCGGGCTCGGCACCCAGCAGCCGCATCCGAGCTGGGGCAACATCATCCGGGACGGGCTCAACAACATGTTCGGCTCGCCGTGGCCGGTGATCGGCGCGGGCCTCGCCATCACGCTGGTGGTGCTCGCCTTCAACCTCTTCGGCGACGCCATGCGCGACGTCCTGGACCCGGACACCGCCGCATGAGCGAAGCCCTCCTGAAGGTCGAGAACCTGTCGGTCGAGTTCGGGTCGGCGACGCCGATCAGGGTCGTCGACGCGGTGAGTTTCGAGATCGGGGCCGGGCGGTCTGTGGGGATCGTGGGCGAGTCCGGGTCGGGCAAGTCGATGACCTCGCTCTCGATCCTGCGGCTGATCCCGGAGCCGCCGGGCCGGATCGCCTCGGGGCGCATCCTCTTCGACGGGACGGACCTCCTGACCCTGCCGCGCGCCCGCATGCCGGAGATCCGGGGGCGCGAGATCGCCATGATCTTCCAGGAGCCGATGAGCTCGCTCAACCCGGTGATGACCATCGGCGACCAGATCGGCGAGGCCATCCTGCTGCACGAGCGCATGCCGCGCGAGGCGCGCCGGCGGCGGGTGTTGGAGCTCCTGAAGCTCGTCGGCATTCCCGATCCGGCGGGACGGGTCGACGCCTATCCGCACCAGTTCTCCGGCGGCATGCGCCAGCGGGTGATGATCGCCATGGCGGTCGCCTGCAATCCGCGGCTTCTCATCGCCGACGAACCGACGACGGCGCTCGACGTGACCATCCAGGCCCAGGTGCTGGCCCTGATCGCCGACATCCGCCGGCGGCTCGGGACCGCGGTGCTGCTCATCTCGCACGACCTCGGGGTGATCGCCGACGCCTGCGAGCGGGTGATCGTCATGTATGCCGGGCGGGTGGTGGAGACCGGGGCGGTGCGCGACATCTTCCGCGCACCGCGTCACCCCTACACGCGGGCCCTCCTGCAATCGATCCCGCGGCTCGACGACGATCGGGAGCGGCTCTACCAGATCCCCGGGGGCGTGCCGACGGCCGGGTCGGTCAAGGCGGGCTGCGCCTTCTTCGCGCGATGCCCCGTGCGCCGCGAGCGCTGCGCCGTCGACCAGCCGCCGACCTTCGCGTTCGGGCCGGACCACGGGGCGGCCTGCTGGGTCGCCGCGGAGGCCGAGGCGGCGCCGGCCGTGGCGGGAGCGGCCCAGTGAGCGCGCCGCTGCTCGAAGTGCGCGACCTCGCCAAGGTGTTCGAAGCCGGCGGCGGGCTCCATCTCGGGCCACGGCCGAAGCCGGTGCGGGCGGTCGACGGGGTTTCGTTCGACATCGCGCCGGGCGAGACGCTCGCGCTCGTGGGCGAGTCGGGCTGCGGAAAGTCCACGCTCGGGCGGCTGATCCTGCGCCTGATCGAGCCCTCGGCGGGGGCGGTGCGCTTCGAGGGGCGGGACATCACCGGCCTCGGGGCGGGGAGCCTGCGCCAGCTGCGGCAGCGGCTCCAGATGATCTTCCAGGACCCCTACGGCTCGCTCAGCCCCCGGCGCAGCGTGGCCGACATCGTGGCCGAGCCGCTCGACGCCTTCGGGCTGGTGCGCGGCCGGCGGGCCCGGCGCGAGCGGGTGGCGGAACTGCTCGTCCAGGTGGGGCTCAGCCCGTCGACCATGGACCGCTATCCGCGCCAGTTCTCCGGCGGGCAGCGGCAGCGGATCGGCATCGCGCGGGCGATCGCGGTCGACCCCGCCTTCATCGTCGCCGACGAGCCGGTGTCGGCGCTCGACGTCTCGGTGCAGGCGCAGATCATCAACCTGATGCAGGACCTGCAGGCGCAGCGCGGGCTCTCCTACCTGTTCATCGCCCACGACCTCGCGGTCGTCCGCCACATCGCCACGCGGGTCGCCGTCATGTATCTCGGCCGCATCGTCGAGATCGGACCGAAGCGGGCGGTCTACCGGACGCCGCACCATCCCTACACGCAGGCGCTCCTCTCCGCCGCACCCGAGCCGGACCCGGACCGGCGGTCGCGGCGCATCGTGCTCGGCGGCGACGTGCCGTCTCCGACCGAGGTCCGTGTCGGCTGCTCCTTCGCGAGCCGCTGCCCGATCGTGCAGGAGATCTGCCGCACGGTGCCGCCCCCGCTCGCGCCCGTCGGGACGGAGGGCCATGCGGCGGCCTGCCATTTCGCGGCGCCGAACCCGATCCCCGTCTCGGCCGGCCCGGAGACGGTCTCGGGCTGATCAGGTGTTGCCCTCGCGCCGCTTGTGGGCGACGCACGTGCCGCGCCGGGCGGCCCATAGGCCCCGGCTCGATGGCCGGGGTGACACTCGTGGGGAGGCTTTCCCACGACGGCACCGTGGCGCAGATCTGGTGGGCCTGTTCGGGCCCGCCGGGATGGCCCCGGACCTCGTCGCGACGGGGAACCAGGCCGTCGACGACGCCCTGAAGGATCCGGCCGTCGTGACGCTGCTCGCCACGTCGGGGCCACGCCGGCGGGCTTTGCCGACATGATCAAGGAGGAGAATGCGGTCGTGGCCGAGTTCGCCGCCGCCATGAAGGCGGGCGCGAACTGAAGGGGCGCCCGCTCTTCCGCGGGCGCCCGGGTGCACCCTACTCGGCCGCGGAGAGGACGCCGCGGCGGATCTGATCCTCTTCGATGGACTCGAAGAGGGCGCGGAAGTTGCCCTCGCCGAAGCCGTCGTCGCCCTTGCGCTCGATGAACTCGAAGAAGATCGGGCCGACCACGGTGCCGGAGAAGATCTGCAGCAGCACCTTGGTGGTGCCGCCGTCGACGACGCCTTCGCCGTCGATCAGGATCCCGTTCGCCTCCAGGCGGTCGAGCGGCTCGCCGTGGCCGGGCAGGCGGGTGTCGACGCGCTCGTAGTAGGTGGCCGGCGGGGCCGGCATGAAGGGCAGGCCGCGGGCGCGCAGGCCTTCCACGGCGGCGTAGATGTCGCGGGCCCCGCAGGCGATGTGCTGGATGCCCTCGCCGTTGTAGGCGCGCAGGTATTCCTCGATCTGGCTGCGGTCGTCGGCGGACTGGTTGATCGGGATGCGGATCTTGCCGCAGGGGCTCGTCATGGCGCGGCTGGTGAGGCCCGTCAGCTTGCCCTCGATGTCGAAGTAGCGGATCTCGCGGAAATTGAAGAGCCGGGTGTACCAGTCGGACCAGTAGTCCATCCGGCCGCGATGGACGTTGTGGGTCAGGTGATCGAGGTAGTGGAGGCCGACGCCCTCGGGCTTCGGGTCGCGCTCGCCGGTCCAGACGAAGTCCACGTCCCAGATCGAGCCCTTGTCGCCGTAGCGGTCGACGAAATAGATGAGCGAGCCGCCGATCCCCTCGATCGCCGGGATGCGCAGCTCGTCGGGGCCTACGACGCTCTCGACCGGCTTGGCGCCGAGCGCGATGGCGCGCTGGTAGGCATAGAGCGCGTTCACCACCCGGAAGCCCATGGCGCAGACGCAGGGGCCGTGGCGGCGGGCGAAGCCGGCGGCGAAGCTCTGCGGCTCGGCGTTGATGACGTAGTTGACGTCGCCCTGGCGCCAGAGGGTCACAGCCTTGGACCGGTGCCGCGCGACGGCCTCGAAGCCCATGGTGGCGAAGAGCCGGCCGAGCGCCTCCGGGTCCGGATGGGCGAACTCGATGAACTCGAAGCCGTCCGTGCCCATCGGGTTGGCTTCGTCGATCACGGCGGCGGGGGCGTCATGCGGAAAGGGACCCACGGCGTTTCCTCCTCGAAACGATGATGCGCCATCATCGCAAGAAGGGCTCGCAAGAGGCGTGCATTCTAGTCGCTAACCGATTAAGTTTCGCACGAACCATGCACGAAGAGGGTTTTCCATGCAGGATGCCGTCGCCATCGACGGGTACGACCTCCGCCTCCTCGCGGCTCTGCAGGAGGACGGGCGGCTGACCAACCAGGACCTCGCCGAGCGGGTCCACCTGTCCGCCTCGCAATGCTCGCGCCGGCGGCAGAGGCTGGAGGAGGCGGGCGTCATCCGCCGCTACCGGGCCGAGCTCGACGGCACCGCGCTGGGGCTCGGCGTCACGGCCTTCGTCAACGTGCAGCTCGCCCGCCATTCGGAGGCGAACGCCCGGCGCTTCCGCGACCTGATCGCCGACTGCGGCGAGGTCCTGGAGGCGCATGCGCTGACCGGGGACATGGACTACCTGATCAAGATCGCGGTCGCCGACCTCGCCGCCTTCGCGCGCTTCGTCAACGCCGTGCTGCTCGCGCAGGAGAGCGTGGCGCACGTCACCTCGCGGATCGTTATCGAGACCCTGAAGAGCGGCGGCGGACTGCCCCTGCCGGCGGCCGCCCGCTGAGGCTCACTCGGCCGCCAGCGGCTCGTGGTCGATCCGTTCGAGCGCCGCGGCGACGGAGGGAGCGGTCAGCACGCTCACGTGCGGGCGGTGGATGCCGAAGCGGACCAGCGAGCGGCGGACCGGGCGCGACATGCCCGCGAGCACCACGTCGGCGCCGCGCTTGTGCATGTCGGCGACGACGCCGCGCAGCGTTGCCGCGCCGGTGGAATCGACGAGCGGCACGCCTGCGAAGTCGAGCACCAGCCGCTTGGGCCGCGTGCCGATGCGCGAGAGGGTCGTGGTGAGCTGGTTGGCGGCGCCGAAGAAGAAGGGGCCGTTGATGCGGTAGACCACCACGTCATCGCGGATCTGCTGGCTCGGGTCGTAGGGCGTCCGCTCGGGATCGTCGGCCCGGTCGCGGTCGATAAGGTCGACGTTGCCGTGCGCCTCGACCTGCACGGCCTCGGCCATGTGGTGCATGAACAGCATGGCGGCCAGCACGACGCCGACCTCGATGCCGACCGTCAGGTCGTAGAAGACGGTCAGCAGCATGGTGGAGAGGAGGACGGTCCGGTCGCCCCAGCCGGAGTTGACCAGGAGTCGGCCGACCACATGCACCTCCGCCATGTTCCAGGCGACGATCGCCAGGATGGCGGCGAGGACGGCAAGCGGCACGTAGGAGGCGAGCGGCGCAGCGACCAGCATGAAGACCAGCAGGAAGACCGCGTGCAGCACGCCCGAGACCGGGCCGGTGGAGCCGGAGCGGATGTTGGTCGCCGTGCGCGCGATGGCGCCCGTCGCCGGCAGGCCGCCGAAGAGCGCGGAGGCGACGTTGGCGAAGCCCTGGGCGACGAGCTCGCAGTTGGAGCGATGGCGGCGGCCGGTCATGCCGTCGGCGACCACGGCCGAGAGGAGGGACTCGATGCCGGCCAGCACCGCGATCGTGATCGCGTCGGGCAGGACGGCCTTGATCTTGGCGAAGGAGAGGGCCGGCAGTTCCGGCGACGGCGGCATGCGCGGGATCTCGCCGTACTTCGAGCCGATGGTCACCGCGTCGAGCTGGAACAGCGCCGTCACCACGGAGGCCAGCACGACCGCGATCAGGAAGCCCGGCCACTTCGGGCGCGTGCGCCGCAAGCCCAGGATGACGGCCAGCGAGAGCGCGGAGAGCGCCACGGCGGACGCGTTCAGGGTCGGCAGAGCGTGCCAGAGCGCCTCGACCTTGGCGACGAACTCGCCCGGCAGCTTGCCGGCCGAGAGGCCCAGGAGGTCGGCGACCTGGCTGACGAAGATCGTGATGCCGATGCCGGCCGTGAAGCCGATCGTGACCGGGTAGGGGATGTACTTGATATAGGTACCGAGCTTCAGGTAGCCGACCGCCACCAGGATCAGGCCGGCCAGGAAGGTCGCGAGCACCAGGCCGTCGTAGCCCTGCGTCTCGATCGTCCGGTAGACGACGACGATGAAGGCCGCCGTCGGCCCGCCGATCTGGAAGCGGCTGCCGCCGAGCGCGGAGATGATGAAGCCGGCGACGACGGCGGTGAAGAGCCCCTTGTCGGGCGTGGTGCCGGACGCGATGGCGATGCCCATGGCGAGCGGCAGCGCGACGATCGCCACCGTCAGCCCGGCGATCACGTCGGAGACGAGCCGCCCGACGTCGTAGCCTTCCCGCAGGGTGGTGATCAGCTTCGGCGTGAAGAGATCGGCGAAGCTGTCCTCGGGCAGGCGCGGTGCTGTGCGGTTCATCGGGGGATCCGGGGGCGGGAGGAACCGCGAGGCTAGCACGCACCTTCTGTACGAGGATATACGGTATGCCGCGGAGACCGCAGCGGAATGCCAGGGGGGTTCTGACGACCCGCGACGGCGGTCGGGCGAGGCGTCGCGCCGGGCTTCTGTGTTCCGCTCGCCACAGTGCCGCATTTCGGCAACAATTCCGGCCGAAGGATTCGCCCGCCGAAGGGGGAGTCGCGCGCGCCGCATGAGTCAGACCGAAGAGATCCTCACGATCCCCAAGCACGTCTCCGCGCCGATCGGCGAGCGGAACAAGCGGGTTCGGCTCGTCGGCCTGGTCCTCGTGGTCCTGTCGCTCCTGTCGGTGATCACGTCCTTCCTGATCCTCACGGACCTGACCCCCGTCACGCCGACCGACCGCGTGGTCGAGACGGCGATGTCGATCAACGGCGGGCTCCTGATCGCGCTCGCCGGACTGATCCTGTGGGAGTTGGTCGGCCTCTACGTCGCCTGGCGCGACGGGCGGGCGGGGGCGCGGCTGCACTGGCGGGTGATCGGCCTCTTCAGCCTGATCGCGGCCGCGCCGGCAGTCCTGGTCGCGGTGCTCGCCTCCATCACGCTCGACCAGGGGCTGGACCGCTGGTTCGAGGTCCGGACGCGCACCATCGTGGAGAACGCCGCGCAGGTCGGCAACGCCTACATGCAGGAGCATGCGCGGGCGCTGCGCGGCGACACGCTCGCCCTCGGCGCCGAGATCGACCGGGCGCGCTCGCTCTACGACTACGAGCCGACCCGGTTCGACAACTTCTTCCAGCAGCAGGCGGCGCTCCGGCAGATCCCGGCCGCCTTCCTGCTCAAGTCCGACGGCTCGGTCGTCACCAGCATCAAGCTGGACGCGACCTGGGAGAAGATCCTGATGCCGCCCGCCGAGACCTTCAAGCGGGCGGAGGAGGACGGGCCGGTCGTCATCGTGCCGGGCCAGACCAACCAGGTCGGCACGGTGCTGAAGCTCGACGAGTTCGAGGACACCTTCCTGTACGCGACGCGCCCGCTCGACGGGGAGGTGCTCGACCAGGTGCGGCTCGCCACCGACGCCGCCGCGGACTACAGCCAGCTGGAGAAGAGCCGTTACGGCGCCCAGATCGCCTTCGCGCTGATCTTCGTGGGCGTCACCCTGATCCTGCTGCTCGCCGCCATCTGGGCCGCCATCGGCTTCGCCAATCGGCTGGTGGCGCCGATCCGCCGGCTGATCCTCGCCGCCGACTACGTCTCGCGCGGCCAGCTCGGCGTACAGGTGCCGGTGCGCAAGAAGGAGGGCGACCTCGCCCATCTCGGCGAGACCTTCAACACCATGACGGCGGAGCTCCGCTCACAGCGCGCCGAACTGATCGCCGCCAAGGACCAGATCGACCGCCGCCGGCGCTTCACCGAGGCGGTGCTGGCCGGCGTCACGGCGGGTGTGCTCGGCATCGACGGGGAACGGCGGGTGACCCTCGCCAACCGGTCGGCGCTCGCCCTTCTCGACACCGCGGAGGCGAACATCCTGGGCAAGCCGCTCGATGAGGCCGCGCCCGAACTCGCCGCCGCCATGGCCGAGGCGGTGACCGACAACCCGCAGCGGCCGAAGCAGATGCAGGTGACGCTCCGGCGGGCCGGCCAGGAGCGGACGATCATCGTCCGCTTCACGACCGAATCCTCCTCCTCGGAGGGTTTCGTCGTGACCCTCGACGACATCACGGACCTGGTCAGCGCCCAGCGCTCCTCCGCCTGGGCCGACGTCGCCCGCCGCATCGCGCACGAGATCAAGAACCCGCTGACGCCGATCCAGCTCTCCGCCGAGCGCATCCGGCGGCGCTACGCCAAGAAGGTGGAGGACGACCGGCAGGTCTTCGACCAGTGCGTCGACACGATCATCCGGCAGGTCGGCGACATCGAGCGGATGGTCAACGAGTTCTCGTCCTTCGCGCGCATGCCGAAGCCCCAGAAGGAGAAGGGCAACCTCCTGGAGTCGCTGCGCGAATCCGTCTTCCTGATCGGCGTGAGCAATCCCGAGATCGAGTTCGTGACGCGCCTTCCCGACGCGCCCATCATCGGCCGCTACGACCACCGGCTGCTCTCCCAGGTTTTCACCAACGTCGTTAAGAACGCCGCCGAGGCGATCGCGGCGGTCGAGCCGGTCGAGGGGCGGCCGCCCGAGAAGGGGCGGGTGGAGGTCGAGGCCCGGCGGGTGGGCGAGGAGATCGTGATCGACGTGATCGACAACGGCATCGGCTTCCCGCGGGAGAACCGGCACCGACTGCTCGAGCCCTACGTGACGACGCGCGAGAAGGGCACGGGCCTCGGCCTCGCCATCACGCGCAAGATCCTGGAAGAGCACGGCGGACGCATCGAGCTGCTCGACGCCCCCGCCGTGGCGACCGGAGGGCACGGCGCCATGATGCGCTTGGTCCTGCCGGTTTCCGAGACGGCAACGGACTCCGCGCCCGGCGAGGCGGGCGGCCGTCGCGGCGGGCCGGCGCCCGGCGCGGGGGTGGCCGCAGCGGCCTCCGGCTGACGACAACCGAGAACGGAACGGACGACATGGCATCCGACATCCTCATCGTCGACGACGAGGCCGACATCCGGGAGCTCGTTTCGGGCATCCTGGAGGACGAGGGGCACGGCACACGCACCGCCGGCAACAGCGACGAGGCGCTCTCAGCCATCGAGAAGCGCCGGCCGTCGCTGGTCTTCCTCGACATCTGGCTGATGGGATCGAAGCTGGACGGCCTCGCGGTCCTGGACATCATCCGCGAGCAGCATCCGGACCTGCCGGTGGTGGTCATCTCCGGCCACGGCAACATCGAGACGGCCGTCTCGGCCATCAAGCGCGGGGCCTACGACTACATCGAGAAGCCGTTCAAGGCGGACCGGCTGGTGCTCGTCGCCGAGCGCGCCCTCGAGGCCTCCAAGCTGCGCCGGGAGAACAAGGAGCTCCGGGCCCGTTCCGGCGAGACCTCCGCGCTCGTCGGCGGCTCGACGATCATGAACCAGCTCCGCCAGCAGATCGAGCGGGTCGGCCCCACCAACAGCCGCATCATGATCTCCGGCCCGTCGGGCGCCGGCAAGGAACTGGTCGCCCGCCTCATCCACCAGAATTCGCTGCGCGCCGCCGGTCCCTTCGTGGCCGTGAACGCCGCCACGATCACGCCGGAGCGGATGGAAATCGAGCTGTTCGGGACCGAGCCGAGCGAGGGCAGGGGCCGCAAGGTCGGGGCGCTCGAGGAGGCCCATGGCGGGACCCTCTACCTCGACGAGGTGGCGGACATGCCGCGCGAGACGCAGAACAAGATCCTGCGGGTGCTCGTCGAACAGTCCTTCTCGCGGGTGGGCGGCTCCACCAAGGTGCAGGTCGACGTCCGGATCCTCTCCTCCACCGCCCGCGACCTGCCGCGG
The DNA here is from genome assembly GCF_037203705.1 of Prosthecomicrobium sp. N25. Classification (NCBI taxonomy): domain Bacteria; kingdom Pseudomonadati; phylum Pseudomonadota; class Alphaproteobacteria; order Hyphomicrobiales; family Kaistiaceae; genus Prosthecomicrobium; species Prosthecomicrobium sp. N25. The sequence goes on along the minus strand of NZ_JBBCAT010000001.1, from coordinate 3,088,251 downwards.
GAGATCCAGGAGGGTCACTTCCGCGAGGATCTCTTCCACAGGCTCGCCGTCGTGCCGCTGCGCGTCCCGGCGCTCGCCGAGCGGCGCGACGACATCCCGGCCCTGGTGACCCACTTCATGGAGCATATCTCGCGCGCTTCCGGGCTGCCGGTCCGGCGGATCGGCGAGGACGCCATGGCGGTCCTGCAGGCCCACGACTGGCCGGGCAACATCCGGCAGCTCCGCAACAACGTGGAGCGCCTGCTGATCCTGACCCGCGGCGACGCGGAGGCCGTCATCACGGCGGACCTCCTGCCCTCCGAGATCGGCGCCATGCTGCCCGCGCTGCCGAACTCCACCGGCGGCGAGCACCTGATGTCGCTGCCGCTACGCGACGCCCGCGAGATCTTCGAGCGCGAGTATCTCGTGGCGCAGATCAACCGCTTCGGCGGCAACATCTCGCGCACCGCCGAATTCGTCGGCATGGAGCGCTCCGCGCTCCACCGCAAGCTCAAATCGCTCGGGGTCAACTGATGAGCCGCATCGCCTACGTGAACGGCCGCTACGTGCCGCACCGCGACGCCAGCGTGCACATCGAGGACCGTGGCTACCAGTTCGCCGACGGCGTCTACGAGGTCTGCGAGGTCAGAGGCGGGCGGCTCGTGGACGAGCGGCTGCATCTCGACCGGCTGGAGCGGTCCCTGCGCGAACTGGCGATCGCCATGCCGATGTCGCGCAAAGCGCTCGGGACGGTGCTGCGCGAGGTGGTGCGGCGCAACCGCGTGACCGACGGGATCGTGTACGCCCAGGTGACGCGGGGGGTGGCGCGGCGCGACCACTTCTTCCCCGTCCCGGCGGTAAAGCCGGCGCTGGTGGTGACGGCGAAGTCGCTCGATCGGGCACGGGGCGCGCAGCTTGCCGAGGAGGGCATCGCGGTCGTCACCGTGCCGGAGATCCGCTGGGCGCGGGCGGACATCAAGTCGATCGGACTGCTCCCGAACGTGCTGGCCAAGCAGAAGGCGCGCGAGGCGGGGGCCCGGGAGGCCTGGTTCGTCGACCAGGACGGGTTCGTCACCGAGGGCGGGTCCACCAACGCCTGGATTGTCACGGCCGACGGGGCCCTGGTCACGCGGCAGGCGGACAGCCGGATCCTGCGCGGGGTGACGCGCACCGTCGTGCTCGCCGCGGCGGCGGCGGAGGGGCTGCGGGTCGAGGAGCGGCCGTTCACGGTGGAGGAGGCGCTGTCGGCGCGGGAGGCCTTCGTGACCGCGGCCACCCAGATCGTCATGCCGGTCGTCAGGATCGACGGCGCGCCGGTCGCCAACGGAGCGCCCGGATCCGTCGCCGCGCGCCTGCGGCAGATCTTCCACGATCACGCCGAGATCGGGAGCGGGCGCGAAAGCGTCGGCGCCTGAATGCCTTACCGCGCGGGCGCGAAAAACCTTGCGGTCCGACTTGTTCTGGACGAATGGCGCTTCCTGCCCTTAATATGAAAAGCGTGCAACCCGATCTGGGCAGCCGTTCAAGGCTAGGCCGGCTCGATGCGACGGTAAATTACATTCGCGACCACGAATACATCAGAATATAAGGTCGAAAAAAAGATGGCGGACCGCGCACAGAACCTCCAGGATACGTTCCTCAACTATGTGAGGAAGAACAAGACACCCGTCACGATCTTCCTCGTGAACGGCGTTAAACTCCAGGGTGTCGTCACATGGTTCGATAACTTCTGTGTTCTGCTCCGGCGCGACGGGCATTCCCAGCTCGTCTACAAGCACGCGATCTCCACGGTGATGCCCGGGGCGCCCCTGCAGCTGTTCGAACCCGACGAGTCCGGAAACCGGGTGAGCGATTGACGTCGAGAGGATCAGGGAAGGGCACCGGTCGCTCCGGACAAGGGGCGGGCGGCGGCGACGCGTCGAAAAACGGTCCTGTCGACGGTGAAAGCGTGCCGCCGAGCCCTCGGCCGGCGCGCAAGAGCGTCGATCGGACGGCGGCGCGAACCCGGACCATCGTTGTCGTTCCGATCCGGACGGATCAGCGCGAGGCGCGGGACGCGGAGAGCGGCGAAACGTCGCGGTCGCGGCGGTCATCGGAGGCCCGACGCCAGGAGGCGGTGGGACTAGCGGCGGCGATCGACCTCGACGTGGTCGAGAGTCCCGTGGTGCGTCTGTCCGCCTTGCGGCCGGCGACGCTCCTCGGGCAGGGCAAGGTCGAGGAGATCAAGGCCGCGGTCGAGGGGCACGAGGCGAAGCTCGTCGTCGTCGACCATCCGCTCTCGCCGATCCAGCAACGCAACCTGGAACGCGCCTGGAACGCGAAGGTGCTCGACCGCACGGGCCTGATTCTGGAGATCTTCGGGGCCCGGGCGCGGACGCGCGAGGGCCGGCTGCAGGTGGAACTCGCCCACCTCAACTACCAGAAGAGCCGCCTCGTCCGCTCCTGGACCCATCTCGAGCGCCAGCGCGGCGGCTTCGGCTTCCTGGGCGGGCCCGGCGAGACCCAGATCGAGGCGGACCGCCGGATCATCACCGAACGGATCGCCAAGCTCGAGACGGAGCTGGAGTCGGTCAGCCGCACGCGCGCGCTGCACCGGAAGACGCGCAAGAAGGTGCCGCATCCGGTTATTGCGCTCGTCGGCTATACGAATGCCGGCAAGTCGACCCTGTTCAACCGGCTGACCGCCAGCGACGTCTTCGCCCAGAACCTGCTCTTCGCCACGCTCGACCCCACGCTTCGGCGCGTTCGGCTGCCGCACGGCGGCGAGATCATCCTGTCGGACACGGTCGGCTTCGTCTCCGATCTGCCGACGCACCTGGTGGCGGCGTTCCGGGCGACCCTCGAAGAAGTGATCGAGGCTGACCTGATCGTGCATGTACGGGACGTCGCGCACGAGGACACTCTGGCACAGGCCCGCGACGTGGAGGACGTGCTCCGCGTGCTCGGGCTGGACCCGAGGGACCCGCAGAGGATGATCGAGGTCTTGAACAAGATCGACCTGCTGGACCCCGACCACCGGGCGCGGCTGCTGGCGGACACGCCTGCGGAAGCGGGCGACGGACCGGTGCGCCTGCCGCTCTCGGCCGTCACCGGCGAGGGCGTCGACCGTCTTCTGGACGTCATCGAAAAGCGCCTCAATCGCGACCGGGCCGTTTTCCAGCTGCTCGTGCCGCCCGCCGACGGGGCGCTGCTCGCCTGGCTCTACCGCTCGGCCGAGGTGCTCGACCGCACGGACGGAGAGGCGGGGGTCGCGCTGACCGCGCGTGTGCCCGAAAAGAACCTCGCGCTTTTTCGCAGGCGGGCGGGCCGATTTCTGGTTGCCGGCGATCGCCGGGGCGGGAGGAAAAAGTCTTGAAATGGACGGAACTTGAGAGTAAGTATTATGTTGTATGCAATTGATAGAGATAAATGAATATACGTTCGTTTGAACGGGCGGTTTCCCACCCTTCAACACTGGATCGTACCGATGCCGCGTTTCACGATTATTCTTTGGCTCTTGCTCGGGACCGCCATGGCCGGGCTGTCCGTCGCAGCGATCATGATCACGCCCGCGCTCGACCGCATCGACCAGGAGGCCATCCGGTCGGCCACCTTCGTCGCCTACCTGATCGGCTTCCCGCTCGCCGTCGCGCTGGCCCGGTGGGTTGGGCGGCCGCAAACATAGGCATCAGGTGAAATAAACCGAACCAGCTGGATCTCCATCAAGGCTTCCCCTTCGGCAGCGGACGAGGCTCCGCTCGATCGGTTCGAGGGGTACCGACGCGCTCCGGCCTTTCGCCGGGCGCGGAGGATGGACAGAGCCATCTTCAAGGTCGCGATCCTCGTCTGGATCATGCTCGGCACGACGCTCGCCGGAATGGCCGTCACCGCCGTTCTCGTCACCCCCGGTCTCGAAGGGGCGGCCATGAAGGCCGTGCCGGCGGCGGGCATCCTCGGCTACCTGGGGGCGCTGCCCCTGTCGGTGATGGTCGCCCGCCGCATCCAGGGCGGGACCGCCTGACCGCGGGCCTCACCGCGCGGCCGTCTTCGCCTCCTGCCAGATCGTCTCCATTTCCTCGAGACTCGCTTGCGCGGGCGCGCGCCCCGTCTCGGCGAGGCGGCGCTCGATATGGGCGAAGCGGCGGCGGAATTTCTCGTTCGCCTGCCGGAGCGCTCCTTCCGGGTCGAGCGCCAGGTGGCGCGCCAGGTTGGCGACCGCGAAGAGCACGTCGCCGAGTTCGTCCCGCCGGGCTTCGGGATCGGGCGGCGCGCGGTCGATCTCGGCCTCGATCTCGTCGAGCTCCTCGCGGATCTTGGCGAGCACGGCCTTGGGGTCGTTCCAGTCGAAGCCGACGGTGCCGGCCTTCGCCTGCAGGCGGACGGCGCGCTCGAGGGCCGGCAACGCGGTCGGCACCTGGGCGAGCAGCCCGGCGGGCGGCGCGGGCAGGCCGTGGGCGGCCTTCGACGCGGCCCGCTCGGCCTTCTCCTCCGCCTTGATGCGCTCCCACTGTCCCTTGGCGCTGCGCGCCGAGCGCGCCTCGGCGTCGCCGAACACGTGCGGATGGCGCCGGATCATCTTGCGGGTGATCGCCTCCACCACGTCGCCGAACGCGAAGAGGCCGGCCTCCTCGGCCATGCGGGCGTGGTAGACCACCTGCAGCAACAGGTCGCCCAGTTCCTCGCAGAGATCGACGGGGTCGTCCCGCTCGATCGCGTCGGCGACCTCGTAGGCCTCCTCGATCGTGTAGGGCGCGATGGAGCGGAAGTCCTGCTCCACGTCCCAGGGGCAGCCCGTCGCCGGGTCGCGCAGGGCGGCCATGATCTCGATCAGGCGGGCGATGTCGCGGGACGGGGTCATCGAGTCTCCAGGGGCTGTCAGGCCGGGTGGGGGCGGGCCGGGAGGCTATCATCGGCCCGGGCTTCGGGCCATCATGCCGGCGTCGGCGCGAGCGGCCGCACGAGGAGACGCATGCCGGACGGACGCTGGATCGAAGTCACGCCGCTGATCGCCATCGACGAGCGCGAGCTCGAGGAGAGCTTCATGCGCGCTTCCGGGCCGGGCGGGCAGAACGTCAACAAGGTCTCGACCGCCGTCGAGCTCCGATTCGACGTCGCCAACTCGCCCAACCTGCCCGAGCCGGTGCGCACCCGACTCGCCCGCCTCGCGGGCCGGCGCCTCACCCAGGAGGGCGTGCTCGTCATCCGCGCCGACCGGTTCCGCCTGCAGGAGCGCAACCGCGAGGACGCGCGCGAACGGCTGGTCGCCCTCGTCCGCGAGGCCGCCGAGCCGCCGCCGCCGCCCCGCCGGCCGACCCGGCCGACCCGGGCCTCCAAGGAGCGCCGCATCGCCGCCAAGAAACGCCGGTCCGACGTCAAGAGCGGCCGGGGCAGGGCGGGTTTCGAATAGGCGGGCCTCCGCAGCGGGCCGCGGGTCTGCTAGGGTCGGTCCGTACTCATCCGGATCCGTCGCCCATGAACCGTCCGCTGCCCGTTCGAATCGGCCACTCGGCCTGCCCGCACGACTGCCCGTCCACTTGCGCGCTCGACGTCGAGATCCTCGACGAGCGCACCATCGGGCGGGTGCGCGGCTCGGAGGACATGGACTACACGGCGGGGGTGATCTGCGCGAAGGTCGCCCGCTATGCGGAGCGTCTCCACCACCCGGACCGGCTGCTCACGCCGATGATCCGCACGGGGCCGAAGGGCTCCGGCCAGTTCCGGCAGGCGAGCTGGGAGGAGGCACTCGACCGCATCGCCGAGGCCTTCGTGAAGGCCGCGGCCGCCCACGGCACCGAGGCCGTCTGGCCCTACTACTACGCCGGCACCATGGGCCTCGTGCAGCGCGACGGCATCCACCGGCTCCGGCACGAGGGGCGCTATTCCGGCCAGTTCGACACGATCTGCACCAACATGGCCTGGACCGGCTACATCGCCGGCACGGGCCGGCTCGCCGGCCCCGACCCGCGGGAGATGGCGAAGTCCGACTTCGTCGTGATCTGGGGCACCAACGCGGTCGCCACCCAGGTCAACGTGATGACCCACGCGACCCGGGCGCGGAAGGAGCGCGGGGCGAAGATCGCGGTCGTCGACGTCTACCGCAACGCGACCATGGAGCAGGCCGACCTGCCGCTGGTCCTCAAGCCCGGCACGGACGCCGCACTCGCCTGCGCGGTCATGCACGTGCTCTTCCGCGACGGCTACGCGGACCGCGCCTACATGGCCCGCTATGCCGACGCCCCCGAGGAATTGGAGGCGCACCTGCAGAGCCGCTCGCCCGCCTGGGCCGCGGCGATCACCGGCCTCTCGGTCGAGGAGATCGAGACCTTCGCGCGCCTGATCGGGACGACGAAGCGCACCTTCCTGCGCCTCGGCTACGGCTTCACCCGGCAGCGCAACGGCGCCGTCGCGATGCATGCCGCCGCCTCGATCGCGACGGTCGCGGGTCTCTGGCAACACGAGGGCGGCGGCGCCTTCCACAACAACGGCGCCATCTACGGCCTCGACAAGACGCTGATCGAAGGCGCCGACCTGAAGGACCACCGGATCCGCGCGCTCGACCAGTCCCGCATCGGCGCGGTGCTGACCGGCGACCGGGAGGCGTTGAAGGACGGACCGCCGGTCACCGCCATGCTGATCCAGAACACCAACCCGGCGTCGGTGGCGCCCGACCAGCGGCTGGTGGCGCGCGGGCTCGCCCGGGAGGACCTGTTCGTGGCGGTCCACGAGCAGTTCATGACCGAGACGGCGCGCATGGCCGACGTGGTCCTGCCGGCGACCATGTTCCTGGAACACGACGACATCTACCGGGGCGGCGGCCACCAATACATCCTCCTGGGCCCGAAGCTCGTCGAGGCGCCCGGCGAGGCGCGCGAGAACCATGCCGTCCATGTCGAACTGGCCCGGCGGCTCGGCTTCCGCCACCGCGGCTTCTCGATGACCCCGCGCGAGCACATCGACTGGATGCTCCGCCGCTCCGGGCGCGGCACGCTCGCGGAGCTCGAGGCCGCGCGCTTCATCGACTGCCAGCCGGACTTCGAGACCGCCCACTATCTCGGCGGCTTCGCGTATCCGGACGGCAAGTTCCGCTTCAAGCCCGACTGGCCGAAGGTGAAGGCCCCGAACGACGGCCCGATGGGTCCGTGGCGCGATCTCCCCGCGCTGCCCGACCAGTGGAACGCGATCGAGGTCGCCGACGCGGAGCATCCCTTCCGGCTCGCCACCTCGCCGGCCCGCAGCTTCCTCAACTCCACCTTCAACGAGAGCCCGACGGGCCGGAAGCGCGAGGGCGAGCCGGCCGTCATGATCCACCCGGACGACGCGGCCCGGCTCGGTATCGGCGAGGGCGCGCGCGTGCGGCTCGGCAACCGCCGCGGCGACGTGGTCCTGAAGGCGCGGCTGTTCGACGGCGTCCGGCCGGGCGTGCTCGTCACCGAGGGCCTGCAACCGAACGCCGCCTTCGAGAAGGGCGAGGGCATCAACGTCCTGACCGGCGCCGACCCGGCCGCCCCGTTCGGCGGGGCGGCCTTCCACGACAACAAGGTCTGGATCAGGCTGGCCGATTAGACGGGCAACAAGACAGTACGGACACGGTCGCCTGCTCGGACGTCGACTCCGGGCCCGGCACGCGGAGGGTTATGGTTCCGGGCTCCACCAGATAGATCGAATTCCCTGAATTTATAATGTGCACCTTTCCCGAGTAACTGCATTCGATGGGGTGACCGCCTTCGTTCTTGATCGTCAGATCACGCGGCGACACACCGGCAAATATAGTCATTGGTTTGTCAGATGCTTTGAAGGTGAAGGTTGTTCTATCCATGATAGCGTCTCCCTAAAGGCACTGCAATTTTAGCGCGCATGCTCCGTAGGGTCAAGGCCACCTTCCACCGTGTTTACCATGAATATTGAAGGTTAATCCAATCAGGTCAGCTTGCCGACATGCATTGTGTTGATTCCATTTACTAAATTCCCATACTGTTCCTCAGCGTACAGGCCACGTACGAGGAGGCTTTTCATGTTGCGGGATTGCGTCTTCACCGACTTTCAGCATCGGCATGCCGAACTCTTCGGCAAGCATACCGTGAACCTCGGCCATGCTTTCCATACCTCGCCTCATTTCTCGGACGACGCGCTGGCGTCCCTCATCGACCGCCTGCCGCGCGGCTCCTATCACGTCAACACCATGGACCCTGTCACGCACGACCCGCGCAGCCGGCGCGAGGGCGAGATCGTCGGGCTCTCCGGCCGCGAGGTGATCGAGACGGTGCGCCAGGGGCGGATCTGGATCCTGATCCAGAACCCGGGCGAGGTGGATCCGGCCTATGCCGGCATGCTTCGCGACATCTACGAGGAGCTCGACGAGCGGACGGGCCAGAAGACCTACCGGCACAAGATGAGCATCCTCATCTCCTCGCCGAAGATCCAGGTCTACTATCATGCCGACGTGCCGGGGCAGACGCTCTGGCAGGTGCGCGGCGTCAAGAAGGTCTACGCCTATCCGAACTCGGCGCCCTTCCTGCCGCAGGATCGGATCGAGAAGATCGTCCTCGGCGAGGCCCACGAGGTCAGCCTGGATTACCAGCCCTGGTTCGACGACTACGCCGAGGTGGTCGACCTGGAGCCCGGCCGCATGCTGCACTGGCCGCTCAACTGCCCGCACCGGATCGTCAACCACGACTGCCTGAACGTGTCTTTCACCACCGAGCACTGGACCGACGAGCTGCGCAACGCCTACCTGGTCAACTACGCCAACGGCATCCTGCGGCGCTACGTGCCCGGCGCGCGGCTGTCGCAGTCGACGGACGGGATCGCGGCGATGGCCAAGTGCGGCCTGGCGGCGGCCTACAAGGTCACCGGGCTGCAGAAGGCGCGCAAGCGTCCCTTCACGATCGACTTCCGGGTCGATCCGACGGCGCCGCTCGGTGTGCGCAGCATCGAAGCCTACGCGCTGAGGAAATGACCATGGCGGCGCTCTCCGCGACGGCCGCGCTGACCCGTGCCCCCGCCTCCGATACGACGGCGCGCGACAGCCTCGTGGCCGAACGTCTCGATACACTCGAGGCGATAGAGGCTCTCCGCCCGGACTGGGAGGCGCTGGAGCGGCGCTGCAGCCGGCCCGTGCTGTTCCAGTCCGCCGCCTGGTCGATGCATGCCGCCCGGCATCACGCCGGCCGGGACGGGTCCGCTCCGCTGGTCGTGGCGGTGCGCCGGCGCGGCGAACTCATCGCGGTGGCGCCGCTGCGGGTCGTCCGGCAGGGACCTGTCCGGCTCGCGGTCGAGCTCGGCGCGCCCTTCGGCCAGTACGGCGACATCCTCGCCGCCGACGATGCGGACGGGGAGGCGGTGGCGCGGGCGGTGCTCGACGCGCTCTTCGGAGGCGCGGCGATCGACGGTCTCGTGCTCCGCCGCATGCGCGCCGACTCGCCCCTGCGCGCCCCCCTGATGGCGCGCGGCTTCGCGATCGGCAGCGTGGACGCGGCCCCCTATGTGGATCTCGCGGCGGCCGGCGGCTTCGAGCCGCTGCTCAAGACGCTGTCGACGAAGTCCCGGAAGAACCTGCGCAACCAGCGCAACCGCCTCGCCCGCATCGCGACGCGGGTGGAGCACCGGATCTTCAGCCCCGCCGCATTGCGGGAGGCCCTGGCGGTCGGCTTCGAGAAGCGCCTGCAGACCCTGGAGGAAAAGGGGCTCACCTCGACCGCCTTCATGGACCCCGGCTTCCGTGCCTTCGTGGACGGGCTTCCGGACGCGCCGGGCCTCGAGATCCTGGCCATGGGTCTCATGGCGGACGAGGTGCCGATCTCGGTCCAGTGGGGCTTCCTGCACCAGGGCCGCTACTATGCCTACATCACCGCCCGAGACCCGGGCTACGACGAGGTCAGCCCCGGCAAGCTGCATCTCGAGGACATCATGCGGGTGCTGTCGGAGCGCGGGGTCGCCACGGCGGACCTTCTCGCCCCGGCGGTGCCATACAAGTTCCTGTGGACGGACAGCGCCTGCGAGGTGGTCGACGTGGCGGTGCCGTTCGGGATCGTCGGCCGGTTCTGGCTCGACGGCTGGTCGCGCCGGCTCCGTCCGCGGCTCAGGGACGCCTTCCTGGCGCTCCCCGCCCGCATCCGGCAGCCGATCGCGCGCCGGCTCGCCCGGCACGCGGCGGCCGAGCCGTCCGCGTCCGGGCCGCTCCTGCCACGCTCCTGACACGGATCGACAGGAGACTCGTGTCAGGATCGCCGCCATGCAGAAGACCGAGCGCCTCCTGAACCTCGTCCAGATCCTGCGCCGCCACCGCCGGCCGGTGACGGCCGACACCATCGCGGGCGAGTTCGGCATCTCGGTCCGGACCGTCTATCGCGACATCCTGCAGCTCCAGGGAACCGGGGTGCCGATCCGCGGCGAGGCGGGGATCGGCTACGTGCTCGATCCCGGCTTCGACCTGCCGCCCCTGATGTTCGGCGCCGACGAGCTGGAGGCGCTGATGCTCGGTGCCAACTTTGTGAAGGAGCGGGGCGATCCCGGGCTCGTGCGCGCGGCGGAGGACGCCATCGCCAAGATCCTGGCGGTGATCCCCGCGCCGCTGAAGCCCGTCTTCGCCGACGCCCAGCTGATCGCGCCGAGCTACAGGGAGGCCGCCGAGGACCGGGTCGATCTCGGCATCCTGCGGCGGGCGCTGCGCAACGGGCGCAAGCTCGGGCTCGCCTACCGGGACGAGAAGGGGGCCTTCACGCAGCGCACCGTCTGGCCGATCGCGCTCGGATACCTGGAGGCGGCGCGCATCCTGATCGCCTGGTGCGAGCTCCGGCAGGGCTTCCGCCATTTCCGCACGGACCGCATCGACCGGGTCGACGAACTGGCCGAGCGCTATCCGACCCGCCGGGCGGTGCTGCTCAAGAGCTGGAACGAGCACATGGAAGCGGAGCGGAGCCGTCGGCGCGACGGTTGTCAGCCGGACGCGCATCGCGTCGCGGTCGCCTCTTGAGCGGAGTGGCCCGGTCGCTGTACCCATGCGTCAGGCGGGAGTCGCCGGGACGGGGGTGGACGTATGACGAGCCGGGCTTTGCGCCTGACGGGTGGGATCGCGGCCGCGACGGTGCTCCTGGCGGCCGGCCTCGCGGGCGCGCAGGCGGTCGAGAAGACGATCGACCGGGACTATGTCCGGCGCGCCTTGCTCGACACCTGCGTCTATACCGAGAACAGCCGCAAGGACGCCGACAAGATGAAGATCGTCGACGCCTGCCAATGCGCGGCCCAGCGCGTGATGCGTGGCGTCAAGGATCCCGATCTGGCCGGCCTGACCGAATCGAGCCGTATCCCGGACGCGTGGATGCGCGAACTCCTGGGCAGCGTGCCCGCCTGCGCGAAGTAGGCGGACGGGCGGCGCCGGCCCGTGGCCGGCGGCGGGAGTCGAGAGGCAGCGGCCGGGGTGGGCCGGCTCAGTAGCCGGTGACGACCACGAACTGCGGGCACAGCATGGTGTTGCAGCTCTTGGCCGCAGGCGCCGGCGCGGCGACGCGCGCGGGCTGAACGGTCTGGCCCTGGCTCTGGTTGGTCAGGCGCACCGCAGGCTTACCGGCCTGGGCGAGGGCCTCGCCGGACGAGACGGCGGCGAAGAGGGCGGCGACGAGCGCGGGCTTGGCAAGGGAACGCATGGGACAACCTCCGAAGATCTGTCGGTTCGGATCGACAATGCGCAAGGTTGTGGGCGCGTTCAATCTAAAGTCTGGAATGTAGTAAGGCCGCGGTCACGAAAACGCGAGCAATTGTCTGCAATCCGGCCGGGCCGTCCGACAGAAACCGCGTGTCAGTCCCGGGACGGCCAGACGAAGGCCTCCGGTGGTGGCGGCTCCGCGGCGATCGCCACGCGCTCGGTGCCGCCCTCCCGCACCACCGCGGCGCGGCCGGAGGCGACCAGGGCGAGGCAACGGGGATAGAGCCGGTGCTCGGCGGCGAGCACGCGGGCCGCGAGGGTCTCGGGCGTATCGGCGGACAGCACGGGGACGGCGGCCTGGCCGACGACCGGGCCGGTGTCCATGGCGTGTCGGACGAAGTGGACCGTGCAACCGGCGAGTTTCACGCCCTCGGCGAGGGCGCGCGCGTGGGTGTGGAGCCCCGGGAAGGCGGGGAGCAGGGACGGGTGGATGTTGATCATCCGGTCCATCCAGGACTCGATGAACCAGGGCGTCAGCAGCCGCATGAAGCCGGCGAGGCAGACGAGCTCGACGTCGTGCCGGACCATCTCGGCGTGAAGCGCGATCTCGAAGGCCTGGCGGTCGCCGAAGGCCTTGTGGTCCACGACCGCGGTCGGGACGCCGGCCGCGGCCGCCTTGGCGAGGCCGCCGGCGTCCGGCCGGTTCGAGACGACAAGAGCGACCTCGGCGGGATAGTCCGCCGCGCGTGCGGCCGCGACCAGCGCGGCCATGTTGGATCCGCCGCCCGAGATCGCGATGCCGACGCGCCGCCGCCGCACCATGGCCGTCACCAGGCGAGGTCGAGACGGCCGACCGGATCGACGAAGGGTTCGTCCGGCCCGGCCTCGACCACCCCGAGCCGCACGACCGTCTCGCCGCGCGCGGCCAGCCCGTCGGCGACCGCCTCGGCCGCCTCGGCCTCGACCACCGCCACCATGCCGATGCCGCAGTTGAAGGTGCGCAGCATCTCGCGCTCGGCGACGCCGCCGACCTGCGACAGCCACTTGAAGACGGGCAGGACCGGCACGGCGCCGAGATCGATGCGCGCGGCCGTGCCGGCGGGCAGGACGCGGGGGATGTTCTCCCAGAAGCCGCCGCCGGTGATGTGGGCGAGCGCCTTGACGGCTGTGGTCTCGCGCAGGACGGCGAGGAGCGGCTTCACGTAGATGCGGGTCGGCGTCAGCAGCGCCGCGCCGAGGGTCGTGCCGGGCGCAAAGGGCGCCTCGTCGGCCCAGCCGAGGCCGGCCTCGGCGACGAGCCGCCGGACGAGCGAGAAGCCGTTCGAATGGACGCCCGAGGAGGCGAGCCCGAGGACGACGTCGCCCGGGCCGACGTCGGGGCGCGGCAGGATGCGGGCGCGCTCGACGGCGCCGACGGCGAAGCCCGCCAGATCGTAGTCGCCGTCCGCGTACAGGCCGGGCATCTCGGCGGTCTCGCCGCCGATCAGGGCGGCGCCGGCCATGCGGCAGCCCTCGGCGATGCCCTTGATGACGGTGGCGGCGGTGTCGACGTCGAGCTTGCCGGCGGCGAAGTAGTCGAGGAAGAACAGCGGCTCGGCACCCTGCACGACGAGGTCGTTGACCGACATCGCGACCAGGTCCTTGCCGACGTGGTCGTGCAGGCCGGCCTCGATGGCGACCTTGAGCTTGGTGCCGACGCCGTCGTTGGCGGCGACCAGGACGGGGTCGTCATAGCCGCAGGCCTTGAGGTCGAAGAGGCCGCCGAAACCGCCGATCTCGGCGTCGGCGCCGGGGCGGGCGGTGGCCTTGACGAAGGGCTTGATGCGCCGGACGAGGGCGTTGCCGGCATCGATGTCGACGCCCGCCTTGGCGTAGGTCCAGGTGTTGCCGGCGCTGTCGGTCATGGCGGGTCGGTCCCCTCTCGCGGCCCTGCGGCCGTCCCGGCGGGGAATGGACCATCGGCACCGGGAAAGCAAGGGGATGGCGGCCCCGGACCCGCGGTGCCCGGGGCGCCGAACGGTCGCGTCATTTGCGGCGGGTGAAGGTGCCCGAGCCGCTGCCGCCGATGGAGGAGAAGGAGCGACCGCCGCCGTTGCCCACGGGGCCCCGCGAGATCACCGCGCCGTTGGAGCCGCCGCCGCCGCCGGGCGCGCGGGAGAAGAACCGGCCCGTGGAGCCGCCCGACTGGCTGGGCGCGGTCGAAAAGATGGGTCCGCCGCTGCCGCCCGAGCCGGCGCCGCCTCCGTCGGGACGACGGGAGAAGACCGGCCCGCCGGAGCCGCCGCCGCCGTTCGTCGGCGCGCCGGAGAAGATCGGACCGCCCGAGCCGCCGGAGCCGCCGCCGGGTCCCGAGGGGCTGCGGGAGAAGGTCGTTCCGCCGCCGCCCCCGCCGCCGCCCGGGGCGCGCGAGAAGGCCGGCCCGCCGCCGCCGCCCGAGCCGTTGCCGGGGCCGCCGCCGTCCGGCACCGCCGCGAAGCGCGGAGCGCCGCCGCCGTCGCGGGAGGCGGGCGAGACCGGACCGCCCGGGCCGCCGCTGCCGCCGGGGCCGGGTCCGTCCGAGCCGCCGCGCGCGGCCGACCGGGTGCCGCGCGGCGGCGTGTCCGCGTCGCGCACGACGTGGCGGGGCGCATGCCTGGACGTCTCGGTCCGCACGATCCGCGGTTTCGCCTTGCCGGCGGGCTTCGACCAGGTGCGGCGCGGGCGGACCGGGACGGCCTCGTCGTCATCCTCCTCGATCCATTCGGGCTCGTAGACGGGCGGCGCGTAGACCTGGGGGACGTAGACCGGCTCGTGCCAGGCCGGCCCGTGCCAGCCGTGCCCGAAGCCGACCACGATCCCGAAGGGCCTGGCCTCGGCAGGGGCGGCGGCCGCGAGGGCGACGCCGCCGAGGGCTGCCGCGATGAGACGCTTTGCCATGGATCGAACTCCTCGTCGGTTGGCCGCGCGGCCCGGGGGCAGCGCATGAGGATCCGTTCGGGCGCGCATTCGCGCCCGGCGCTTTCGGTCGGTATCCGGATGGGAGTGGCGGGGCGTCGCGCCCGGCCGTTCTCCTGACGTTACGGCCCCCGCGCTGAACCCGCCCTGAACGGCGTCTTCAGAAGGTGTCGAGCCGGGGCCGGTCCTTGAGCCAGGCCGCGCGGGTCGCGCCGATCAGGACCTCGTCGAGGTCCGCACCGGCGGCGAGGTCGACGCCCGCCCGCGACAGGCGCTCGACCAGCCTGTCGAGTTCCGCCCGGGAGGCGCCGATCCGGCCGGCCGCCTCCGGGTCCAAACGGCGGACCGCCTCGGCGAGGGCGGCGAGCCGGGCCCGGGCGGGGAGGCGGGCGAGGGAGGTTCTTGCGTCGCGGGCGATGTCGTGGCGGGGCTGGATCTGCACGGCGACCGACAGGGCCAGGTAGCGCGCCGCGCCGGCCTCGTCGGCCCCGCCGCCGAGCGCGCCGGTGCCGAGGATCCAGGCGTAGCTATAGGCCGCGTAGGGCTCGCCGAGCTCGGCGGCGCGGCGGTAGTGGTCGGCCGCGGCGCGGACGTCCTTCGGCACGCCCCAGCCGTTGAAGAAGAGGCGGCCGAGCTCGTTGGTGGCCGCCGCGTGGCCCTGTGCGGCCGCCTTCTCGAAGAGCTCCCGGGCCTTGCGGAGGTCCTTCGGCACGCCTTTTCCGTTCAGGTACAGGAGCCCGAGGTTGTGGAGCCCGTAGGTGTCGCCGAGCGCCGCCGCGGCCTCGTACCAGCGCCGCGCGCGCTCCAGGTCGCGCTTCACGCCGTCGCCGCGCTCGAAGATGGCGCCGAGCTCGTTCATCCCGTAGGTGTGGCCGCCCTCCGTGGAGGCCATCAGCAGCTCGAGCCCGCGCTTCGGGTCCCTGGGCAGGCCGCGGCCGTAGAAGGTCGACTTGCCGATCGAGTAGGTGGCGTAGACGTCGCCGAGGTCGGCGCCCTTGCGGAAGAGCGCGTTGGCGGCGGCGTTGTCGATCGTGCCCCCGGCGCCGACGCCTTCCAGGTAGCCGAGGTAGTAGTAGGCGCGCGCATGGCCGAGGTCGGCGGCGCGCTGGAACTCGAGCCGCGCGGAGGCGGCGTCCCGGGAGGCGAAGAGGGCGCGGCCGAGCTGCAGGCGGAAGCGGGGGATCTCGCCGTAGCGGGCGATGTCGGCCCGGCAGGCGGCCACGGCCTGCTGCGGGTCGATCTCGTTGGGAAAGACGCCGCCGGCGATGCCCTGGCGGTCGAGCCGGTCGCCGGCCAGGCGGTCGCAGTCGGTGACGGTCGCCCGGATGGTTACCTCGGCGCGGGCGCTGCGTCCGCCGCCCGCCGCGGCGAGCGTCATGGTGGAGGTGCTCCCCTCCGCGCCGACCGGGGCCTCGAAGGTGAGCTGGCCGACGCCGGAGAGCGGGAAGGCCCCGTTCGCAGCCACCTGCACGCCGCCGACGGCGAGCCGGCCGGCCTCGGGGGTGCGGTCGACCCCGGCGCGCGGGCCG
Source organism: Prosthecomicrobium sp. N25 (assembly GCF_037203705.1). Classification (NCBI taxonomy): domain Bacteria; kingdom Pseudomonadati; phylum Pseudomonadota; class Alphaproteobacteria; order Hyphomicrobiales; family Kaistiaceae; genus Prosthecomicrobium; species Prosthecomicrobium sp. N25. Next base: position 3,072,189 of record NZ_JBBCAT010000001.1, on the reverse strand, counting down.
TCGCCCGCCTCCGCCTCGCCCCGCCCGGTCCCGGCGAGGGGCACCTCGACGGGGATCGGCCGCGGGCCGACGCCGACCGGCACGTCGATCACGACGGCGGGGTTGCGGCGGGCGAAGTCGTCGATGGCGGCGGCGGCGGCCGACGCCTCCTCGGTGCGGCGTCGGCGCGACGCCTCGACGGCGGCCTCATCGTCGGTGAGTTCGATCTCGATGCGCCCCTGGGCGGGCCGGGTCAGCGCGCCCTCGACGCGGAAGGCGGCGTCCAGCCGCCGCTCCGGCGGGGCGGCCTGCTGGCGGAAGCCGAGGCCGGGGGAGTCGTCGCGCCGGATCCGGTCGCCGGGCCACACGGGCCCGCCGGCCGCCGCCTCGCGCGTGAGCCGCACGATCTCGCCCGTGGCGGGCATGCGCTCGAAGACGAGGGCGAGGCTCGGGTCGCCCGGCGCGGCCGGGACGGGCATGTCCATGGGGGTGAGCGGCTCGCCGCGGCGCGCCAGCACGCGGTAGACCGGCTTGAAACCCTCGAGGGCGCGCCGTTCGGCCAGCCTGACGGCGGGGGGCAACGTGCCGGTGAGGGCCGGTTCGTCGCGACCGCCCGTCCGGGCCCGCACGCCCTCGGCGACGCGCGCGAGGATGTCGGCCGCGCCCCGGTCCGCGGTGCCGATCTCCGCGAGGAGCGCCGCCGTCAGGGCCGAGCCGCCGCCCGGCCCGGCCGGAGCGGTCGCCAGCCGGCCCGGCGCGGCGGCGGCGAGCGCCAGGGTGTTCTCGCCCGCCGGAAGGGGCGCGAGGCCCTCGCCGGCCGTGACCATCTCTCCCGAGCCGGAGACGAAGCCGCGGCCCACGGCGCGGTTCGCCCGGGCGGCGTCGATCACCAGCATCCGACGCCGCGCGTGGGCGGCCAGATAGTCCATGAGGCCCGCGAGCGGCACGGTCTCGAAATCGAGGTCGTAGGGGCCGGCCAGCGCCGCGTCGACGGGGAGCAGAAGGTTGCGCCCGCCGACCTGGAGGGCGTGGCCGCTGTAGTACACGAAGGCGACCTCGGCGCCGTCGACGGCGCGGTAGAAGCGCGCCAGGGTCTCCTCGGTCCGCCGCCGGTCGAGGTCCGTCGCCTCGATCACCTCGAAGCCCAGCCGGCGCACCGCGGCTGCGACCGCCTGGGCGTCCGCGACCGCGCCGGGCAGGGCGGGCTGGGCCTTGTAGGCGCCGTTGCCGAGGACGAGGGCCACGCGCTTCGGCGCGGTCTCGGCCCCGGCCGGAACGGCCGCGGCGACGACGAGGCACGCGGCCCCGCCGGCGAGGCAGCGGGCGAGCAGGGGGCGGAGGGCGAGGGGCATGGATCGGTCCCGGACGAGAGCACGCAGGCTCCCCCGATCGAGCCGCATCCGCCCTGAACTCGCCATGAATGCGCCACGCGGGTCCGGTTCACCCTCCTCGCGCGCAGGCACGTGCGGGCGCGCCCGGAATCCAGAGTGACGTCCCTGCGAATTGGCGCCCGCGCACGGAATCGCCTATAGAGGGGCCCCCGACCCCGGCGGCAGCGCCGCCCGAGTGAAGAGACGAGACTTGGCCGACAACGACAAGCCGGGCGCCGGCGGGACACCGCCGTCGGACATCAAGCCGATCAACATCGCCGACGAGATGCGGCGCAGTTATCTCGACTACGCCATGAGCGTGATCGTGAGCCGCGCCCTGCCGGACGTGCGCGACGGCCTGAAGCCGGTGCATCGCCGCATCCTTTATTCGATGCACGAGAACGGCTACGACTGGAACAAGGCGTACCGCAAGTCGGCCCGCGTCGTCGGCGACGTGATCGGCAAGTACCACCCGCACGGCGACCAGTCGGTCTACGACGCGCTCGTGCGCATGGCGCAGGACTTCGCCATGCGGGTGCCCCTGGTCGACGGCCAGGGCAACTTCGGCTCGGTCGACGGCGACCAGCCGGCGGCCATGCGGTACACCGAGGTCCGCCTCAAGAAGATCGCCCACAGCCTGCTCGAGGACCTCGACAAGGACACGGTCGACTTCCAGCCGAACTACGACAATTCGGAGCGCGAGCCGACCGTCCTGCCGGCGCGCTTCCCGAACCTGCTCGTGAACGGCGCCGGCGGCATCGCGGTCGGCATGGCGACCAACATCCCGCCGCACAATCTCGGCGAGGTCATCGACGCCGCCATCGCGCTGATCGACCGGCCCGACATGGGCATCGACGACCTGATCGAGATCATCCCCGGGCCCGACTTCCCGACCGGCGGCATCATCCTCGGCCGGTCCGGCATCCGCTCCGCCTACCACACGGGCCGCGGCTCCATCACGATGCGCGGCCGGGTCAAGTTCGAGACCGTGCGGGGCGGCCGCGAGGCCATCATCATCAACGAGATCCCGTATCAGGTGAACAAGGCCTCGATGGTCGAGCGCATCGGCGAGCTCGTGCGCGAGAAGCGCATCGAGGGCATCGCGGAGGTGCGCGACGAGTCCGACCGGGACGGCTACCGGGTGGTGATCGAGGTGCGACGGGACGCGGTCCCCGAAGTCGTGCTGAACCAGATCTACAAGTTCACGGCCCTGCAATCGACCTTCGGCGCCAATATGGTGGCGCTGAACGGCGGCAAGCCGGAGCTGATGACCGTCCGCGACATGCTGCAGGCCTTCGTGGCGTTCCGCGAGGAGGTCATCGGACGGCGCACGCGCTTCCTGCTCAACAAGGCGCGCGACCGCGCCCATGTGCTGGTCGGCCTCGCCATCGCGGTTGCCAACATCGACGAGGTGATCCGCCTCATCCGCTATGCGCCCGACCCGGCGACCGCCAAGGCCGGGCTGATGGGCCGCGACTGGCCCGCCAAGGACATGGCGCCGCTGATCGCGCTGATCGCCGACCCGCGCCACACGCTGAACCCGGACGGGACGACCTACCGGCTCTCCGACGAGCAGGCGCGCGCGATCCTCGAGCTGCGCCTCGCCCGCCTGACCGCGCTGGGCCGCGACGAGATCGCCGAGGAACTGGAGAAGCTCGCCCGCGAGATCGAGGACTATCTCGACATCCTGCGCTCGCGTGCCCGCATCCTGACCATCATCAAGGACGAGCTCGGCGCCATCCGGGCCGAGTTCGCCACGCCGCGCCGCACCGAGATCCTCGAGCTCGACGGTGAGGTCGACGACGAGGACCTGATCCAACGCGAGGACATGGTCGTCACCGTCACGCATGCCGGCTGGATCAAGCGCGTGCCGCTGTCCACCTACCGGGCGCAGCGGCGCGGCGGCAAGGGCCGCTCGGGCGTCGCCATGAAGGACGAGGATTTCGTCACCCGCCTCTTCGTGGCCAACACCCACGTGCCGATCCTGTTCTTCTCCTCGAAGGGCATCGCCTACAAGACCAAGGTCTGGCGGCTGCCGCTCGCGGCCCCGCAGGCGCGCGGCAAGGCGCTGATCAACATCCTGCCCTTGTCCGAGGGCGAGCGGATCACCTCGATCCTGCCCCTGCCGGAGGACGAATCGACCTGGGAAAGCCGCGACGTGATGTTCGCCACCACCAAGGGCACCATCCGGCGCAACAAGCTCTCCGACTTCGTCCAGGTGAACCGGAACGGCAAGATCGCCATGAAGCTCGAGGAGGGCGAGGGCATCGTCTCCGTCGAGACGGCGACCGAGACCGACGACGTGCTGATCACCACGGCGCTCGGCCAGTGCATCCGCTTCCCCGTCACCGACGTCCGCGTCTTCAAGGGCCGCGACTCGATGGGCGTGCGCGGCATCGCGCTCGCCGACGAGGACCGGGTGATTTCGATGACGATCATCCGCCACTTCGAGGCCTCGTCGGACGAGCGGCTCGCCTATCTGAAGCGGAGCCGGGCGCTGCGCGGGGAAACCGAAGCGGACGCGAACGGGTCGGACGGCGAGGGCGAGGAGACCAACGGCGCCCTGGTGCTCGGCGAGCGCCGCTATGTCGAGATGAGCGCGGCCGAGCAGTTCATCCTGACCGTCTCCGAGAACGGCTACGGCAAGCGGACCTCGTCCTTCGAGTACCGGATCACGGGCCGGGGCGGAAAGGGCATCGTCGCCATGGCGGTCACGCCGCGCAACGGTCCGCTGGTGGCGAGCTTCCCCATCGACCATGGCGACCAGATCATGCTGGTCACCGATGCCGGCCAGCTCATCCGCTGCCCGGTCGAGGGCATCCGCATCGCCGGCCGCTCCACCCAGGGCGTCATCGTGTTCAACACGGCGGCCGACGAGAAGGTCGTCTCCGTGGAGCGGGTGCGCGAGGACGAGGACGACGCCGAGATCGAAGCCGGCGGCCAGGGTCCGGACGGCCCCGGCGACGGCGGCCCCGGCGAGGGCGACGGCGAGGACGGTCCCGGGGACGACGGCGGCGGCGAGGGCTGAGCCCCGCCCGTCCTCGGCGGCGCGTCAGCCGCCGATCCGGCCGCGTCCGCCGGCCCTGTCCGCATCGAGGTCGTGATGGAACGCAAGTACGTCGAGGACTACCGGCACCTGCATGCCACCCAGTACGGCTTCGGCGGCCGCCACATGGCGACGATCCTGCCGCACATCATGGCCCTCAGGCCGGCGTCGCTGATCGACTACGGGGCGGGCCGCAGCGAGATCTCCAGCCGGGTGGCCGCCAAGGTCGGCTGCCCGGAGGTGGCACGCTTCGACCCGGCGGTCGCCGGGATCGACAAGGTCCCGGAGAAGACGTTCGAGCTCGCCATGAGCTGCGACGTGCTCGAGCACATCCCGGACGACGAGCTCGACGCGGTGCTGGCCGAGCTCGCCCGGCTCGGCCGCCACCAGATCCACGTCATCGACATGAAGCCCGCCCGGGCGACCCTGCTCGACGGCCGCAACGCCCACCTGAGCCTGCACGACGCCCCGTGGTGGCAGAACCGCCTCTCCCGCTTCTTCCCCGGCCTGCGCCCCGTCAAGGCCCAGTTCCCCGGCTGGTGTGCCTTCAAGACTTGGCCCGCCGAGGTCTCCGCCCCGCGCCGCTGGTGGATCGAATGGACCGAGGGCCGCGCCTGGGAGAAGCAGCGTGCGGAGAACCGGCGGCGCAAGCGGGAACGGGACCGCGCGGAGGCGGCTGAGCCGTCGGTGTGAGCGGGCCTGGGCCCCCGATCCGTCCAGCCTCTGACGGCGCAGCAGCCCGACCTTAACGGCGCGCCCGGATTGGCCTAGAAGCAGGACCATGTCCGAAAGCGCCGCCGCCTCGCCGCCGAGCCCGTTTCCCTCCCTCGCCGCCGTCTCCGCCGGCCTGCTGGCCGCCTTCGTGGGGTTCGCGAGCTCCTTCGCGGTCGCCGTACAGGGGTTGATGGCGGTGGGGGCGACGCAGGCGGAGGCGGCTTCGGGGTTGATGGCGCTGCTGATCGGCAAGGCGGTTTTCGCGCTGATGCTCTCCTGGCGGCTCAGGATGCCGGTGTCGGTCGCCTGGTCGACGCCGGGGGCGGCGCTCCTGGTCGCGACCGGGGCGGTGGCGGGCGGGTTTCCGGCGGCGGTCGGGGGCTTCCTGGTCTCGGGCGTGCTGATCGTGCTCGCCGGCACGTGGAAGCCGCTCGGGCGGGCGGTCTCGGCGATCCCGACCCCGCTCGCCAGCGCCATGCTGGGCGGCGTGCTCTTCGGGCTGTGCACGGCGCCGGTCCGTGCCGTCGCCGAGAACGCGGCGCTCGGCCTGCCGATCGTGCTCGCCTGGGCGGTGGTGGCGCGGGTGAACCGGCTCCTCGCCGTCCCGGCCGCCGTCCTCGTCGCCGCCGTGCTGATCGCGGCGACCACCCGGGTGACCCTCGCGGACCTCGGGCCGCTTGCGCCGCATCCGATCCTGGTCACCCCGACGCTGACGCTCCAGGCCGTGACCGCGATCGCGATCCCGCTCTTCATCGTCACCATGGCGTCGCAGAACATCCCCGGCATCGCGATCCTGGCCGTCAACGGCTACCGGCCGGACCCGGGGCTCCTGTTCCGGGCGACCGGCCTCGCCAGCATCCTGGTCGCCCCCTTCGGCGGCCACGCCCTGAACCTCGCCGCCATCACGGCCGCGCTCTGCGCCGGGCCCGACGCCGATTCGGACCCGCGCCGGCGCTGGTGGGCGGCGGCGGTGGCGGCCTGCGCCTATCTCGGCTTCGGGCTGACGGCGGTCGCGGCGACGGCGTTCCTCGGCGCTTCGCCGCCGATCCTGATCCAGGCCGTGGCGGGGCTGGCGCTCCTCGGCTCGCTGGGCGCGGCGCTGACCGGGGCGGTCGCGGACCCGAAGCGGCTCGAGGCCGCGATCGTCACATTCGTGGTGACGGCCTCGGGCGTGTCGTTCCTCGGCATCGGCGGCGCGCTCTGGGGGCTGGTGGCGGGCGGGGCCATGCTGGCGCTCGCGCGCTGGCGCGGCTGAGGCCGGGCGGTCAGGGCCCGCGCTTCGGCCCGGGCACCGGGATGTCGAAGTGCAGCACCTCCTCGCGGGTGCCGAGCTTCTCGTAAAGCGCGATCGCGGGCGGGTCGACGTAGTCGGCCTGCACGAAGATCACCCAGGCGCCCCGGGCGGCCGCCTCGGTCCGCAAAGCTTCGATCAGGGCCGTGGCGATCCCCTGCCGGCGGAAGGGCTCGGCGACCGCGAGGTCGTAGAGATAGATTTCGCTGCGCGCCTGCTCGATCTTCGGCAGCTCGTAGGCGACGAGGCCGCCGACGACGGCGCCTTCCGCCAGCGCGACGAAGACGATGACCGAATCGCGCGCGAGCAGCCGCCGGAGATAGGCCGCGTCCGGCCGGGCCGCGCCGTAGGTCTCGGGCTCGCCGAAAGCCTCGCCGAAGACGGTCAGCAGGGCCTCGACGTGTTCGAGGTCGCCGGGGCCGAGGAGGCGGATCGTGCAGGCTCGGGTCGGGGCGTTCATCGGCCGGCAGGTAGGGCGGAGGCGGCGCGGCGGCGAGCGGCTGCACAAAGAAAAAGGCCGCGCTCGTCAGGGAGCGCGGCCGAGGTGGTGGCTGGATGGCTAGCCACGAAGGGGGGATCCAAGGACGCCCGGGGTCAGCGGGCGGGACTTCCAGGGGTCTTGGAGACCGAGGCGGCGATGGTCAGGGGTGCGGGTGGGGTGCCGCCCCGGCCTCCAAAGGGTGGTCGTGTCACCGGCTGGCGGTCTCCACGACGGGGATGCGGGTCAGGGTCGAGGTCTGGTTGGCCTCGTCGCGGGTCTCCACGGTGATCGTGCGGACCGTCTCGGGGCCGGCCTTGCCGCTGTCGAACAGCGCGAAGGCGTCGGCGATGCGGTCAGACTTGACGATCGCGGGGGTCTCGGCGGCGACCGGCGTCTCGGCGCTGGCGCCGAGGACGATCGGACCGGCGATCCAGGCCAGGGCGGCGATCGTGGGAAGGGTCTTGAGGAGGCTCATCTCAGGCTCCGTGGCGTCTCGATGGCACCGACCTAATCACGCCCGTCGTGAACGGTCTCGGTGCGGGGTGTTCATCTCGTCTTCATCTCTGATGTCGACGACGATAGGGGCCTCCCGTGTCGTCCGTTTTACGTCCTTCGCGAAATCGGGTTTCGAGGCCGCAACACCCGCGGGGCGGGACGCAACAATCCGGGGGCGGGACGAAACAAGTCGGGGCCGGGCGGCATGCCTTGCGGGGCGGGGAAGGCCGCGCTACTGAGACTCATGACCCGCAAGGCCCTCTATCCCGGCTCCTTCGACCCCGTCACGAACGGCCACGTCGACATCCTGGCCCAGGCGCTCGACCTCGCCGATTCCGTGGCGGTCGCCATCGGGGTCCACCCCGCCAAGGCGCCGCTGTTCGACTTCGCCGAGCGCGAGGCGATGATCCGCGAGGCGGTCGCCGGGATCGGCGCCGACCAGGGCCGGGTCTCGGTCATCGCCTTCAAGGGCCTCGTGGTGACGGCGGCGCGCGATGAGGGCGCGACGATCCTGATCCGGGGCCTGCGCGACGGCACGGACCTCGACTACGAGATGCAGATGGCCGGCATGAACGGCATCATGGCGCCTGCGATCCGCACCGTCTTCCTGCCGGCCTCGCCCGCCGTCCGCCACATCACCGCCACGCTGGTCCGGCAGATCGCCGCGATGGGCGGCGACGTCTCGGCCTTCGTGCCGGCGGGCGTCGCGGCCCGTCTGGCGGCCCGCACGGGCCGCTGAAGCCGCCCCTCCATCCGACAAGGACGACCATGCTGCGCCGGACCCTCCTCGCCGCCCTCCTCGCCGCCCCGATCGGGCTCGCCGGCCTCGTGCCTGCGTCCGCGCAAGGGGCGACCGACCCGGAGAACACCCTCTACCTGGACCTGAAGGACGGCCGCGTCGTCATCAAGCTCCGGCCGGACCTCGCGCCGAAGCACGTGGAGCGGATCAAGACCCTGACCCGGCAGGGCTTCTACGACGGCCTGAAGTTCCACCGGGTGATCGACGGCTTCATGGCCCAGACCGGCGACCCGAAGGGCGACGGCACCGGCGGCTCGACCCTGCCGGCGCTCAACGCCGAGTTCACCCCGACCCCGTTCAAGCGCGGGGTGCTCGGCATGGCGCGGTCGCAGAGCCCGAACAGCGCCAACTCGCAGTTCTTCATCACCTTCGCGGATTCGAGCTGGCTGAACGGCCAGTACACCGTGTTCGGCGAGGTCGTGCAGGGCATGGAGTTCGTCGACAAGATCAAGAAGGGCGAGAAGGCGCAGAACGGCACGGTCGCCAATCCCGACGTGATCGTGAAGATGCAGGTGGCCAAGGACGCCAAGTGAGGCGTCAGGCCGGGCGCGGGGCCGTCCAGGCCTCGAGATCCGGCTCGCGGGCGATGAGGGCGAGGCCGGCGGCGATCGAATCGAATTCGTTGCCGGACTCCATCCGCTCCGTCCCGAAGCGCTCGGCGAAGAGCCGGCGGACGGCGGGCACGTAGGAGGTGCCGCCGGTCAGGAACACGCGGTCGATGGCGGCGGCCGGCGTGCCGGCCCGGTCGAGGGCCGCGTCGACGGCGGCGGCGATCCGGGCGAGGTCGCCGGCGATCCAGGCCTCGAAGTCGGCGCGGCGGACCTCGGCCCGGATCGCGATGCCTTCCGCGGCGAAGTCGAAGGTCGCGCGGTCGGCGTCGGACAACGCGAGCTTGGTGCGCGCCACCGCCCGGTAGAGGGCGTAGCCGAGATCCTCCTCGATGAGCGTCAGGAAGCGCTCCAGGGCCTCCGGGTCGGTCGCCGTGCGGGCGAGTTCCCTCAGCTCGCGTAAGGTCGCGGGCGACTTGAGAAGCGACAGGGTGTGCCACTGGGCGAAGTCCGCGAAGTAGTGGACCGGGAGCGGCAGCACCTTGCCGAAGGAGCGGTAGGCGGAGCCGCGGCCGATGCGCGGGCCGACCAGATGCTCGACGATGCGGCTGTCGAAGCTGTCGCCCGCGATGCCGACGCCGGCGGCGCCGAGCGGGGCGGCGTGGAGGCGGCCGCCGCGCCGCTCGAAGCGCAGGACCGAGAAGTCGCTGGTGCCGCCGCCGAAGTCGGCGACCAGCACGGTCGCGTCGGCCGCCAGGCGCTCGGCGAAGAAATAGGCGGCCGCGACCGGCTCGTAGACGAAGTGGATCTCGTCGAAGCCCGCCGCCTGGAAGCCCGCCTCGTAGCGCGCCAGCGCCAGCGCCTCGTCGGGGGCGCCGCCCACGAAGGTGACGGGCCGGCCGACCACGACGCGGGCCCCGGTCGGGATCCGGCCGCCGTAGTGGCCGGCGAGGCTCTCCAGGAAGGTTGCGAGCAGGGCCTCGAAGGTGAGCCGCCGGCCGTACACCATCGTGTCCGTGAAGGAGCGGCTCGCCGCGAAGCTCTTGAAACTCTGCAGAAAGCGGCAATCGTGCGGGTCCGCCACGTAGCGGTCGAGGGCCCAGGGCCCGGTCTCGACCCGCCGCTCGGCGCGGCCCTCGATCATCGCCTGCCAGAAGCACAGGACCGACCGGAACGCGGTCAGCGGGCCCTCGCCGGTGTCGAACGGGAGTACGGTCGGGCCGTCCGGGCCGGCGGCGGCGAGGACCGTGTTGGTGGTGCCGAAGTCCACCCCGAGGGCGCCCTGCATGTCGGCCATGTCGCACTCCCGGCGCTGCGGCAAAGGGGCGGTCTGATAGTCGAGGGCGAGCCGCCGGGCAAGTCCATGTTTCCGGCAGGTCCCTCGGGCCGGGCCCGAAACCGGCGAAAGACGGCGGCTCCGCTTGCATTCCCGCCGCCGCGCCCCTATAACCCGCGCCATTCCACACGCGGGGTCGGGCGGACGATCGGGGACGGTTCCCCGGTGCGGCCGGCCTTCCGGTGTTTTCTGCGCGTTCCGACGAGGGGCGGGCAGGGAACGCGATACGCCCCGCGGAGGCACGAACCGGAAAGAAGGAGACGGCAGGCATGTCGCTGCCCGACTACACCATGCGCCAGCTGCTCGAGGCCGGCGTCCACTTCGGCCATCAGAAGCACCGCTGGAACCCGAAGATGGCGCCGTTCATCTTCGGCGTCCGCAACAACATCCACATCATCGACCTTGCCCAGACGGTGCCGATGCTGCACCAGGCGCTGAAGTCGATCTCGGACACCGTCGCCCGCGGCGGCCGCGTGCTGATCGTCGGCACCAAGCGCCAGGCCCAGGAAGCGGTCGCGGATTCGGCGCGCCGGTCGGCCCAGTACTTCGTCAACAGCCGCTGGCTCGGCGGCATGCTGACCAACTGGAAGACGATCTCGCAGTCGATCCAGCGCCTGCGCAAGCTCGAGGAGATGCTCGGCGCCGAGGTCACCGGCCTCACCAAGAAGGAGCGCCTGACTCTCGACCGCGAGCGCGAGAAGCTCGAGAAGGCGCTCGGCGGCATCAAGGACATGGGCGGCCTGCCGGACCTCATCTTCGTGATCGACACGAACCGCGAGGCCATCGCGATCCAGGAGGCCAAGCGCCTCGGCATTCCGGTCGCGGCGATCCTGGATTCCAACTGCGATCCGGACGGCATCGCCTTCCCGATCCCCGGCAACGACGACGCCGGCCGCGCCATCGCGCTCTACTGCGACCTGATCGCCCGTGCGGCGATCGACGGCATCGGCCGCGCCCAGGGCGACCTCGGCGTCGACGTCGGCGCCTCCGAAGCCCCGCCGGAAGAGCCGGCGGTTTCGGCCGAGGACGCCGCGGCCTGATTGCGCGCCGGGTCCGGGAGTTCCCGGGCCCTCCGCCGTTCGGCGACGGACGGTTCCGCGATTGCCCGACCCAGCCGGCGGGGACCGTCACGGTCCCGTCACGGCGGGGCTCCACTGATCGGAGGCGGCCGGCGCGCGAGCGCCGCGGCCGCCCCGTTCGCTTGGGAGCGGGGCGCGGACCGCCGGCGCCAGAGACACTTCCAGGATCGCACCGTGGCCCCCGGGCGCGGACGCGACATGACCGAGAGACGACCCATGACGATTTCGGCTTCCCAGGTGAAGGAGCTCCGCGACCAGACCGGCGCGGGCATGATGGACTGCAAGGCCGCGCTGACCGAGACCGGCGGCGACATGGAGGCCGCGGTCGACTGGCTGCGCAAGAAGGGCCTGTCCAAGGCCGCCAAGAAGTCCGGCCGCACGGCCGCGGAGGGCCTCATCGGCGTCGGCGCGGGCGGCACCCGCGCGGCCCTGGTCGAGGTCAACTCCGAGACCGACTTCGTCGCGCGCAACGAGCAGTTCCAGACCCTGGTCGCCACGATCGCGGCCCTCGGCCTCGATGCCGGCGGCAACGTCGAGACGCTCTCGGGCCTCCCCTATCCGGGCAGCGGCAAGACCGTCGCGGAGCGGCTGACCGACGCGGTCGCCACCATCGGCGAGAACATGCAGCTGCGCCGCACCGCCTACCTGCAGGTGAGCGACGGCGTGGTTGCCCACTACGTCCACAACGCGGTGGCGGACGGCCTCGGCAAGATCGGCGTCATCGTCGGCCTGGAGTCGACCGGCGACAAGGCGATGCTGAACGGCCTCGGCCGGCAGGTCGCGATGCACATCGCGGCGCACGACCCGACCCCGGTCGCGGTCCTGACCGAAGAGGTCGACCCGGCCATCGTGGAGCGCGAGCGCGCCATCTTCGCCGAGCAGGCCGCCCAGTCGGGCAAGCCCGCGGCGGTGGTCGAGAAGATGGTCGAAGGGCGTATCCGCAAGTTCTACGAGGAGGTCACGCTCCTCAAGCAGCACTTCGTGGTGAACCCGGACCTCACCGTCGAGGCCGCCCTGAAGGCCGCCGAGAAGGACGTCGGCGCGCCCATCAAGGTGACCGCCTTCGTGCGCTACGTCATCGGCGAGGGCATCGCCAAGACCGAGTCCGACTTCGCGGCTGAAGTGGCCGCCGCGGCCGGAACGAAGTGATTTTCTACGAGGTTTGAATGTGAGCGGCGCCGGGATGACATCCCGGCGCCGCTCCTGTATGCACGCCCCCGACCGCCCGTGACCGAGGAGACAGCCATGGCCGACCTTCGCTGGAAACGCGTCCTGGTGAAGCTTTCCGGCGAGGCGCTCGCGGGCAGCCAGGCGATGGGCATCGACCCGGACGTGGTCGGGCGCATCGCCGACGATCTCGTCGCCGCGCACGCGCTCGGGGCCGAGATCGGCGTGGTGATCGGCGGCGGCAATCTCTTCCGCGGCGCCTGGCTGCAGCAGCAGGGGACCGACCGGGTCACCGGCGACCACATGGGCATGCTGGCGACCGTGATGAACGCGCTGGCGATGCGCGAGGCGCTGGCGGCGCGCGGGATCAGGGCCGCGGCGCTTTCCGGCATGCCGGTGCCGAGCGTCTGCGACACCTTCACCCAGCGGGACGCCCGGGCGCGGCTCGCCGAGGACCGGATGGTGCTCTTCCCAGGCGGCACGGGCTGCCCCTTCTTCACCACGGACACGACCGCCGCGCTACGCGCCGCCGAGATGGGCTGCGACGCCATCCTGAAGGCGACGAATGTGGATGGGATCTACACCGCCGACCCCAAGAAGGACCCGTCTGCGCGCCGCTACGAGGCGCTCCGCTTCGAGGAGGCGATCGCGCGGGACCTCAAGGTCCTCGACACGGCGGCATTCGCACTTGCCCGGGACAATGCGATTCCGATAATCGTCTTCTCGATCCGGGAGCCCGGGGCGCTGATCGACGTTCTCTCCGGGCGGGGCAGGGCCACCGTGGTGGCCGGCTGAGCGGGCCCGAACCTCGCCACAATGACAAGGCCGGCTCGGCCACGAGAACCGGCCGCAAACTTGAGGTGATTCCCATGGCAGCGCACAAGTTCGACATGGACGACATCAAGCACCGCATGTCGCAAGCCGTGCACGTGTTCAAGGACGAGCTGGCGGGCCTGCGAACGGGCCGGGCCTCGACGAACCTCCTCGAGCCGATCACCGTCGAGGCCTACGGCTCGCGCATGACGCTGAACCAGGTCGCCTCCGTTTCGGTGCCGGAATCGCGCATGCTGGTGGTCTCGGTGTGGGACCGCGGCATGGTCAGCGCGGTCGACAAGGCGATCCGCGAGGCCAACCTGGGCCTCAATCCGATCGTCGAGGGCGCGACCATGCGCATCCCGATCCCCGAACTCAACGCCGAGCGTCGCAAGGAGCTCGTCAAGGTCGCCCACAAATATGCCGAGCAGGCGCGCGTGGCCGTCCGGCACGTGCGACGCGACGGCATGGACAGCCTGAAGAAGGCGGCCAAGGACGGCATGCCCGAGGACGAGGAGGCCCGCTTCGCGGACCGCGTCCAGAAGCAGACCGACGAGACCATCGCCGAGATCGACAAGATGCTGTCGGTCAAGGAGCAGGACATCATGAAGGTCTGAATCCCGATGCCGACCCTGGAGGCCTCGCCCGACCAGCGACCCCTCGCGGGGACGGCCGGATTGCCGCGCCACGTGGCCATCATCATGGACGGCAACGGCCGCTGGGCCACGGCCCGCGGGCTGGCGCGCACCGAAGGTCACCGGAAGGGGCTCGACACCGTCCGCCGGATCGTCCGCCATGCCGGCCACATCGGCCTCGAGGTCCTGACCCTCTACTCCTTCTCCTCCGAGAACTGGCGCCGGCCGCCCGACGAGGTGACCTACCTCATGGGCCTTCTGCGCTTCTTCATCCGGCGCGACCTGGCCGAGTTGCACGCCAACAACGTCCGCATCCGGGTGGTCGGCGAGCGGGACGGGCTGTGGCCGGACATCCGCGCCCTGCTCGAGGAGGCCGAGACCCTGACCGCCGGGAACACTGGCCTCGCCCTCGTCATCGCCTTCAACTACGGCGCCCGGCAGGAGATCGTCCGCGCCATGCGGCGCATCGCCGAGGCCGTCAAGGCGGGCGCGATCGACCCGTCCGAGATCGGCGAGGAGACGATCGCGCGCCACCTGGACACGGCCGGCATTCCCGACCCCGACCTCGTTATCCGCACGAGCGGGGAGAAGCGGATCTCCAACTTCCTGCTCTGGCAGTCCGCCTACGCGGAATACGTCTTCCCGGCGACCTGCTGGCCGGACTTCGACGAGGCCGAATTCGACCGGGCGGTGGCCGAGTACCAGGCCCGCGAGCGGCGCTTCGGCGGCGTCGAAGCGCGGTCGGCGCCATGAGCGACGGCCCGGGACCCTCGACCCCGCCCCCGCCGTCCCCGCCGCCGTCGCCCGGGGCGAGCGAACTCTCGCTCCGCATCCTCTCCGCCCTCCTCATGGCCCCGGTCGCGATCGGGGCGACGATCGCCGGCGGGATCGCCTTCGGGCTGCTCGTCGCCTGCGTGTCGGCGCTCGCCTTCGCGGAGTGGAACGCCATCGTGACGGGGCGGGCGGCCGACAAGGTGGTGGTGGTCGCCTGCGGGCTGATCGCGCTCTCGGTCGTCCTCATGGCCATGGGCGCGCCGGTCCGCGCCATCCTGACCGGCGGGGTGGCATGGATCCTGGTGGGGGGCCGGGCGTCGCTGACATCCGATCCCGAGCGCCGCGGGTGGCTCATCCTCGGGCCGCTCTACGCGCTCCTTCCCGGGCTCGCCATGGTGCTGCTGCGCGGCTCGGATGCCCTCGGCCTGCTCGCCATGCTGTTCCTCTTCGCGGTCGTCTGGGGTACCGACATCGCCGCCTACTTCTCCGGCCGGGCCCTGGGCGGGCCGAAGCTCTGGCCGGCGGTGTCGCCGAAGAAGACCTGGTCCGGGGCGCTCGGCGGGCTCGCCGCGGCGGTCATGCTCGGCGCGGCCACGGTGGCCTGGGGGCGGGGCGGCAGCATCGCCCCCGTGATGGCGGTGGCGGCGCTCCTGTCGGTGGCGAGCCAGGGCGGGGACCTCTTCGAGAGCGCGCTGAAGCGGCGATTCGGGGTCAAGGATTCCGGCCATGTCATCCCGGGCCACGGCGGCATCCTGGACCGCATCGACGGGCTGGTGGCGGCCGCCGTGCTGGCCGTGCTGATCGGCGCGCTGCGCGCCGGCTTTCTGGCGCCGGCGGAGGGTCTCGTCGCATGGTAGAGCCCCGGCGGCTGACGATCCTCGGGGCGACTGGCTCGGTCGGTCGCTCGGCACTCGACCTGGTCGCCCGCGATCCGGACCGCTTCGCCGCCGTTACCCTGGTGGCCCGCTCCGACCTCGACGGCCTCGTCGCGGCGGCCCTGCGCTTCCGGCCGGAGCGCGCCGTGCTGGCCGATCCGGCCCTCCACCGGCCGCTCGCCGAGGCCCTGGCGGGCACCGGCATCGACACGGCCGCCGGTCCCGCGGCCGTGCTGGAGGCGGCCGCGGCGCCGGCCGACATGGTGATCGGCGCCATCGTGGGCGCCGCCGGGCTCGCGCCGACCTTCGCGGCCGTGGAGGCGGGGCGGACCGTCGCACTCGCCACCAAGGAATGCCTCGTGGCCGCCGGCCGGCTGTTCATGGACGCGGTCGCCCGGCGGGGGGTGCGCCTGCTGCCGGTCGATTCGGAGCACAACGCGATCTTCCAATGCTTCGAGGCAGCCAATGCGGGGGCGGTGGAGAAGATCGTGGTGACCGCCTCGGGCGGCCCGTTCCGGACGGCGAGCCTCGAGGCCATGCGGCGGGCCACCCCGGCGGAGGCGCTGAAGCATCCGAACTGGTCGATGGGCTCGCGCATCACCATCGATTCCGCCACGATGATGAACAAGGGTCTCGAGGTCATCGAGGCGCATCACCTCTTCCGCCTGCCGGGCGAACGCATCGAGGTGCTGGTTCATCCGCAGTCGATCGTCCACGGCATCGTCGCCTACCGGGACGGCTCGATGATCGCCGGCCTCGGCTCGCCCGACATGCGCACGCCGCTCGCCCACTGCCTGCACTGGCCGGAGCGCGGGCCGGCCCCGACCGCCCGGCTCGACCTCGCCGCGCTCGGCACGCTCACCTTCGAGAAGCCGGATTTTGAGCGCTTTCCGGCGCTGCGGCTCGCCTATGCGGCGCTCGAGGCGGGAGGGGGCGCCCCGGCGGTGCTCAACGCGGCCGACGAGATCGCGGTGGCGGGCTTCCTGGCCGGCCGGATCGGCTTCCTCGACATCGCCCGGATGGTCGGCGCGACCCTCGAGGCGGCCGAGGCGCGCGGGCTCACCGCCGACCCGGGGAGCCTCGACGACGTCCTGGCGCTGGACCGCGAGGCGCGTGCGCTTGCCGAGGCGGAACTCCGCGGTCTTGCCGCAAACGCGAGCTAAAGCACTCACGAGCGGCGGGACGTCGCGCCCGCGCCGGACCGGACAGTCCAGATTTCGTTAACCAAGTCCGTAATCCTTGAGCCGAATACGAACTGTCCGATGAGCAATTGAGTAACCACTGGCGGTCAGGATGCCCGCCGGGAGAGGATGAAATGGACCTTTTCGGCGGACTGATCAACGCCCTCTGGACGACCGTCAGCTACGGCGTCCCCTTTCTCTTCGTCCTCACCATCGTGGTCTTCGTCCACGAGCTCGGCCACTTCCAGGTGGCGCGCTGGTGCGGCGTCAAGGTGCGCGCCTTCTCGATCGGATTCGGGCCCGAACTCGTCGGCTGGTACGACCGGCACGGCACCCGCTGGCGGATCGCCGCGATCCCGCTCGGCGGCTACGTGAAGTTCGAGGGCGACGAGAGCGCGGCCTCGACGCCCGACCGCGACCGGCTGGCGGCGATGTCCGAAGCCGAGCGGGCGGTCAGCTTCCAGGGCCAGAGCATCTCCAAGCGCGCCGCCATCGTGGCCGCCGGCCCGCTCGCCAACTTTATCCTGGCGACCGTGATCTTCACCGCCGTCTACGCCAGCGAGGGGCGTCAGGTCCTGCTGCCGGTGGTCGGCGAGGTCACGCAGGGCGGAGTCGCGGCGGAAGCCGGGATCCTGCCGGGCGACCGGATCGAGGCGATCAACGGCACGGCGATCGGCAGCTTCTCGGACATCATCCGGGTGGTCGCGGGCAGCGCGGGCGAGAAGCTCGACGTCCGCATCGCGCGGGACGGCAAGCCGATGGACATCGTGCTGGTGCCCCGGATGACGG
Source organism: Prosthecomicrobium sp. N25 (assembly GCF_037203705.1). Classification (NCBI taxonomy): domain Bacteria; kingdom Pseudomonadati; phylum Pseudomonadota; class Alphaproteobacteria; order Hyphomicrobiales; family Kaistiaceae; genus Prosthecomicrobium; species Prosthecomicrobium sp. N25. Next base: position 3,054,817 of record NZ_JBBCAT010000001.1, on the reverse strand, counting down.
CGCTCGACACGAGCCTCGGCGTCCAGCGGCGCGGCATGCTCGGCATCCGGGCGAGCCTCGACCCGGCGCACAGGATCCAGCAGACCTACTCGATCCCCGGGGCGCTGCGCGAGGGCGTGGCGCAGAACTGGATGATCGTCGAGCAGACCATGGGGTTCTTCGGCCGCCTGTTCACGGGGCGCGAGTATCTCGACCAGATCAGCGGCATCGGCCGCATCGCCCAGGCCTCGGGCGAGACCGCGAAGCTCGGCTTCGTCGCGCTGGTGGTCTGGCTCGCCTACATCTCGACCTCGATCGGCCTCCTGAATCTGCTGCCGATTCCCGTTCTCGACGGCGGCCATCTGGTCTTCTACGCCATCGAGGCCGTGCGTGGCCGGCCGCTCAGCGAGCGGGCGCAGGACTTCGGCTTCCGGGTCGGCCTCGCCCTGGTCCTCATGCTGATGCTGGTCGCCAACTGGAACGACGTCATCCACTTCGCCACGAAGCTCGGCTGGGGGGCGTGAGCATGCCGGTCTTCCTTCGTGGCACCAAAGGTTTGGACGGGCTTTCGCATGCAATGCGGCAGGTCCGGCTGCGGCGTGGCTGATGAGCAACGGTCGGTCCGGATACGCCAGAACGGCGGACCGGGTCGGCTTGAACGGGCCCCAAAAGCCTGTACAACACGAGGGAACGACGGTGGGAATCCATCGACTGCGTAAGGGTCTGGGCCGCCGGGCCTCGCAAGAAGAACAGGACTTCGAATCGATGCGAGCGTTCTCGACAGGGATCAAGAAGACCGTGGTCGTCGCGGCCTTCGTGTCACTCGTACCCGTCGGAGGCACCGGCTTCGACTTCATCGGCGTCAGCATCGCCAAGGCGCAATCCTCGATCGTGGTGCGCGGCAACCAGCGCGTCGAGGCCGAGACGGTTCGCTCCTACATGACCAACCGGGGCCGCGCCATGACGGCCCAGGACATCGACGAGAGCCTCAAGGCGCTCTACGGGACCGGCCTCTTCTCCGACGTGCAGATCCAGCCGAGCGGCGGCCAGGTCATCGTCACCGTCAAGGAGAGCCCGCTCATCAACCGCATCTCCTTCGAGGGCAACAAGCGGCTCACGGACGAGCAGCTGAAGTCGGTCGTGGAATCGAAGGTGCGCGGCTTCCTGTCCCGCTCCAAGGTGCAGAGCGACGTCCAGCGCCTGCTCGAGGCCTACCGCCGCAACGGCCGCTTCCGGGCCACCATCGAGCCCAAGATCATCGAGCTCTCGGACAATCGGGTCGATCTCGTCTTCGAATTCGACGAGGGCGACAAGACGGCCGTCTCGCGCATCACCTTCGTGGGCAACAACGCCTTCTCGGACGGCCGCCTGCGCGACGTCATCAAGACCCGCGAGACCGGCCTGCTCGGCTTCATCCGGACCACCGACACCTATGACCCGGATCGCCTGACGCAGGACCAGGAGGCGATCCGCAAGCACTACACCAAGAACGGCTATGCCGACTTCCGGATCCTCTCGGCGAGCGCCGACCTCGACCGCGAGCGCAACATCTTCTTCGTGACCTTCACGGTCGACGAGGGCGAGCTCTACACCTTCGGCCAGATCGACGTGCAGTCGACGCTGCCGGAGCTGGACCCGGCCCGGCTGCGCAGCGTCGTGCGCACCTCGCCCGGCGGCACCTACAATGCCGAGGAGATCGAGAAGTCTATGGAAGCCATCGTGGCCGAAGCCTCCAAGCTCGGCTACGCCTTCGCGCAGGTCCGCCCGCGCGCGGTCCGCGACTACGGCAACAAGACCATCGCGATCACCTACTACATCGACGAGGGTCCGCGCGCCTACGTGGAGCGGATCAACGTGCGCGGCAACAGCCGCACGCGGGACTACGTCGTCCGGCGCGAGATCGACATCGCCGAGGGCGACGCCTTCAACCGCACCTACGTGACCCAGGCGGAGCGCCGGCTGAACCGGCTCGGCTTCTTCAAGTCCGTCAAGCTCACCACCGAGCCGGGCAGTTCGCCCGACCGCGTCGTGCTGAACGTGGACGTGGAGGAGCAGTCGACCGGCGAGCTCGGCTTCGGTGCCGGCTACTCGACGGCCGAGGGCATCATCGGCGACGTGTCGCTGAGCGAGCGCAATTTCCTCGGCCGCGGCCAGTTCATCAAGGTGGCGGCGCAGTTCGGCGAGTACCAGAAGGGCTATAGCTTCTCGTTCACGGAGCCGTACTTCCTCGGTTACCGGCTGTCGGCCGGCATCGACCTGTACACGACCCACTACGAGGACAATTTCTACCGGGCCTATTCGGAGGACGCCCAGGGCGCGACCGTGCGCTTCGGCTTCCCGATCACCGACAACCTGACGCTCGGCACCAGCTACTCGATCATGTCGCAGGACATCATGCTGTCCCGCTCACAGGTCAACCAGGACTACCGCGACGGCGAGGCCTCGCTGGCCTACAAGCAGTTCATCGCCGGGGGCAAGAAGAACGCCACGATCTTCAATCCCTGCCCGGGCGGCTCGAACTGCCACCGCTACACCGTCACGTCGATGCCGTCGGCGAACGTGGTCTACAACTCGCTCGACAACATCCAGTTCCCGCGGGACGGCATCTACGTCAAGTTCCAGACCGACTTCGCGGGCCTCGGCGGCGACGTCAGCTATGTCCGGGCCACGTTCGACTCGCGCTACTACCGCGAGATCTACGCGGACTGGGGCCTCATCGGCATGCTCCGCCTGCGCGGCGGCCATATCGAAGGCGTCGGCGAGCCGGTCGACCTGATCAACAACTTCTTCCTCGGCGGCGAGACCATCCGCGGCTTCGCGGCGGCCGGCATCGGCCCGCGCGACATCACGCGGATCACCCCCGGCGGCCACAAGAACTCCTACCGGATCAACGAGGCGCTGGGCGGCCGCACCTACGTGGCGGCTACGGCGGAGATGATGAGGCCGTTCCCCTTCACGCCTGAGGAGTTCGGCCTTTACACCGGCGTCTTCGCCGACGCCGGCACGCTCTTCAATCTCGACGACAACCTTCCGCGGGAAGGTCGTCCGATCCGTGACTCGAAGGGCAAGATCGTGGGCCGGTTCAGCTACACGGACACCGCGGCGATCCGCTCGTCGGCCGGCTTCAGCCTTCTGTGGCGGTCGCCCTTCGGCCCGCTGCGGGCGGACTTCGGCTTCGCGCTCACCAAGGCGAAGGGCGACCAGGAGCAGGTGTTCCGCTTCAGCGGCGGCACCCAGTTCTGATCGTCCGGCCCGCACCGGATCTCCAAGGCCGCCGCTTCCCGCGGCGGCCTTTTCGTTTCGGGGCCGGCGTGGTACGGCCATCCCAGAAGGGCCGTCGGGTCGCCGGCGGAGTCCCTAGTCCGCAGGGCCGTCATGTCCGATCCCCGATTCTTCGCAGTGCCGCGCCCGGTCGCCCTGGAGGAGATCGCCGCCTGGTGCGGCGGGCGGCTCGTCGATCCGGCCCTCGGCTACGTGACCGTGACCGGGGTCGCGCCGCTCGACACGGCGGGATCCGGGGACCTCGCCTTCCTGGACAATCAGAAGTATCTCGGCCAGCTCGCGGCGACGCATGCCACCGCCTGCCTCGTGCATCCGCGATTCGTCGGCCGCGTTCCGCGCGAGGTGGCCGCGATCGAGACGGCCGAACCCTACCGGGCCTTCGCGACCGTGCTCGCGCGCCTGTTTCCCGCCGCCTTCCGGCTGGAGGGGCCCTATGGCGGCGAGCCGGGCGGGATCTCGGCGGAGGCGCGCGTGCACCCCTCGGCGCGGATCGAGCCCGGTGCCACGATCGAGCCCGGGGCCGTGATCGGGGCCCGGGCCGAGATCGGGACCGGCACGGTGATCGGCGCCAACACGGTCATCGGCCACGACGTGCGCATCGGACGGAACGGCCACGTGGGGGCGAATGCGACCATCATCCATGCCCTGATCGGGAACCGCGTGGTGATCCATGGCGGCGTGCGCATCGGCCAGGACGGCTTCGGCTTCGCCATGGGTCCACGCGGGCACCAGAAGGTGCCGCAGATCGGGCGGGTCGTCGTGCAGGACGACGTCGAGATCGGCGCCAACACGACGATCGACCGCGGTGCCAACCGGGACACGATCATCGGCGAGGGCACGAAGATCGACAATCTGGTCCAGATCGCCCACAACGTGGTGGTCGGTCGGCATTGCGTGATCGTTAGCCAGGTCGGCGTGAGCGGCTCGACCACCCTGGAGGATTTCGTGGTCCTCGCCGGTCAGGTCGGGATCGCCGGACATCTTCGGATCGGCGCCGGCGCACAGGTCGGCGCCCAGGCGGGTGTCATGCGGGACGTCGCGCCGCGCGCCCGCGTCGGCGGGTCGCCGGCCCGTTCGATCGCGCTGTGGGCGCGCGAGATCGCCACCCTGAAGCGCCTCGCCGAGAGGAGCGGCAAGGCGGCCGCCGGCGGGCAAGAGCAAGAAGAAGGCTAGGACGTCGATGAGCGAAGCGACCGTCACATTGGAAGCCGCGGACATCCTGAAGGTGCTCGAGCTGCTGCCGCACCGCTACCCGTTCCTCATGGTCGACCGCATCGTCGACATGGACGGAGACCGGTCCGGCGTCGGCATCAAGAACGTCACCTTCAACGAACCGCAGTTTCAGGGCCATTTCCCGGGGCGGCCGGTCTTTCCGGGCGTGCTCCTCATCGAGGGCATGGCGCAGACCGCCGGCGCCATGTGCGTGGCCGCCGCGCTCGGCGGCGGGCGGCCGAGCGTCGTCTACTTCATGACCATCGACAAGGCGAAGTTCCGCAAGCCGGTCGTCCCCGGCGATCGTGTCGAATACCACATGACCAAGCTCAAGAACCGCGCGAACATGTGGTGGTATCGGGGGGAGGCCAAGGTCGGCGATACGCTCGTTGCCGAGGCGGAGGTGAGCGCCATGCTGGTGAAGGACTGAGATGGCTGCCCGGATCCACCCTTCCGCCGTCGTCGAGGACGGCGCCCGGCTGGGCGAGGAGGTCGTGATCGGCCCCTTCTCGGTCATCGGTCCGGAGGTCGTGCTCGGCGACGGGGTCGAGGTGGTCAGCCACGCGAGCCTCGCCGGCCGCACCGAAATCGGCCCGGGCTGCAAGATCTACCCCTTCGCGTCGATCGGCCATCCGCCGCAGGACCTGAAGTACCGGGGCGAGCCGAGCCGTGTGGTGATCGGCCGCAACACGGTCATCCGCGAGCAGGTCACCATCAACCCGGGCACCGAGGGAGGCGGCATGCTGACCTCGATCGGGGAGAACTGCCTCATCATGGTGGGCGCCCATGTGGCGCACGACTGCCGGGTCGGCAACAACGTCATCCTGGTCAACAACGCGACCCTCGCCGGCCATGTGACCGTCGGCGACTTCGCCATCCTGGGCGGCCTCTCGGCGGTGCACCAGTGGGTGCGCGTCGGACCGCATTCGTTCCTGGGCGGCCTGTCCGGCCTGGAGAACGACCTGATCCCCTACGGCTCCGCGATCGGTGACCGCGCCCGCCTCGGCGGCCTCAACATCGTCGGCCTGCGCCGGCGCGGCTTCGAGAGGGAGAACATCCACCGGCTGCGCGCCGCCTACCGGATGCTCTTTTCCGACGAGGGGACGCTGATGGAGAGGGTCGCGGACGTGGCCGCCATGTTCGCCGCCGAGCCGCTGGTCATGGAGGTGGTCGACTTCATCCGGGGTGGCGGCGACCGGGCGCTCTGCATGCCGCGCGCCGGCCGCGAGGGGTGACTTCGGCGATGGCCGCGACGGAGCCGTCATCGAAGGCCGGGCCGCTGGTCATCCTGGCCGGCGGCGGGGACTTCCCGCTGATCGCCGCCGAGCAGGCGATGGCGCAGGGCCGCGAGGTGATGATCGCCGGCGTCGAGGGCGAGGCCTCCCGGGAGATCGAGGATTTCCCCCATGCCTGGCTCAAGCGCGGCCAGCTCGGCGAGCTCTTCAGGCTGATGAGGACCTTCGGCGCGCAGGACATCCTGCTTCTCGGCACCTTCGCGGACCGGCGCATGCCGACCTGGCGGGAGGTCGACTTCACCGGCGTGGTCGAGGTGGTGCGCCACTGGTCGATGCTCCGCGACGGCGACGACAGCGTGCTGCGCAAGATCGCCCGAATCATCGAGAGGCGCGGCTTCCGGATCGTCTCGCCGGCCGACGTGGCGCCCGGGCTGCTCGCCCGCTCGGGTCTGCTCGGCCGCTACCGGCCGACCGACGAGGACCTCGCCGACGTGCTCGTCGGCTACCGCGCCGCCAAGGCGCTCGGGCGTTCCGACCTCGGCCAGGCGGTGGTCGCCTCGGGCGGGGCGGTGATCGGGCGAGAGGATGCGCGCGGCACCGATGCGCTCCTGGAGGACGTCGCGCGGGCGCGGCGGGGTCAGGGGGTGCGCGGGGCGGCCGGCGTGCTCGTCAAATGCATGAAGCCCCAGCAGGACGCCCGGCTCGACCTGCCCGCGATCGGCCCGGCGACCATCCGCAACGCGGCCGCGGCCGGCCTCGCCGGCGTTGCCGTGGAGGCGGGCCGCACGCTGATCGTCGACCAGGACATCCTGGCGGAGGTGGCGGACCGGCTCGGCCTGTTCGTGCTCGGCTTCGCGCTCCCCGACGAGGCGGAACGCGCGCCGGGAGGCTGATCATGGCCGAGGCTCTGAAGGTCTTCCTGGTCGCGGGCGAGTCCTCGGGCGACCAGCTCGGCGCAAGCCTGATGGCCGGCCTGCGGCGGGCGGTGCCCTCGCCCCGCTTCGAGGGGGTCGGCGGCCCGGCCATGGCGGCCGCGGGCCTCGCCAGCCTCTTCCCCATGTCCGACATCGCCGTCATGGGCATCGGCCCGGTGCTCGCGCGCCTGCCGCTGCTTCTGCGGCGCATCGCCGAAACCGCGGCGGCCGTCCTGGCGGCCCGGCCGGACGTGCTCGTGCTGATCGACAGTCCGGATTTCTGCCGGCGCGTGGCGCGGCGGGTGCGGGCGGTGCGGCCGGACCTGCCGATCGTCGTCTACGTCTCGCCGACGGTCTGGGCCTGGCGGCCAGGGCGGGCGCGCAAGCTCGCCGCCTTCTGCGACCGGCTCCTGGCCGTGCTGCCCTTCGAGCCGGAGGTGCACCGCATCCTCGGCGGGCCGCCGACCGTCTATGTCGGCCATCCGGCGCTCGAAAGCCTGGCCGGGATCCGGGCGGAGCGGTCTGGCGGGCAGGCCGAGGTCCCCGCCATTCGCCAACTCGTCGTGCTGCCCGGGAGCCGCCGCACGGAGGTCGGCCGCCTCATGCCCCTGTTCGGGGCGGTGATCGACCGGCTCCGCACCGAAGTCGGGCCGGTGGAGGCGACGCTTCCGGCCGTACCGCACCTGCTCGGCGAGATCGAGCGGCTGGCGGCCGCCTGGCCGGTTCGACCCCGGATCGTGACCGGTGAGGCCGCCAAGCGCGCGGCGTTCGGCGATGCGGAGGTGGCCCTGGCGGCTTCGGGAACGGTGACGCTGGAGCTGGCGCTCGCCCGCGTGCCGACGGTCGTCGCCTACCGGCTCGACTGGCTCGGCCGGCGCGCCAAGCGGCTGGTTCGTGTTCCCAAGGGCCTGGAGGGGGTGATCCGGGTGCGCTCGGTGGTGCTGCCGAACCTGATCGCCGGGGAGGCGGCGGTGCCGGAGTTCATCGACGAGGCGGCGACGCCGGCGGCCCTGGCGGGCGCCGTGGCCGAGCTCCTGCGGGGCGGCCCCGCACGGGACAGCCAGCTCGCGCTCTTCGACCGTCTCGACGACCTCATGCGCCTGCCGGACGGGCAGAAGCCCGCGGACGCGGCCGCGGCGGCCGTCCTTCAGGCCGCGCGCCGGCAACCCGGGTAGGGCAGGGTCCGCTGCGGGCCGGCGCCGGCACGAAAACGGGGGCGCCCCTGGCGCCCCCGGCAAGTCCGACCGCGAGGGGGTCAGCCCCGATTGTCGAGCGGCACGAAATCCCGCCGGGCGGCGCCGGTGTAGAGCTGGCGCGGCCGGCCGATCTTCTGGGACGGGTCCTCGATCATCTCCTTCCACTGCGCGATCCAGCCGACGGTGCGGGCGAGCGCGAAGAGGACGGTGAACATCGAGGTCGGGAAGCCCATCGCCTTCAGCGTGATGCCCGAATAGAAGTCGATGTTCGGATAAAGCTTCTTCTCGATGAAGTACTCGTCGTGAAGCGCGATCCGCTCGAGCTCCATGGCGACCTGCAGCAGCGGGTCGTCGGTGTGGCCCATGACCTTCAGCACGTCGTGGCAGGTGCGCTGCATGATCTTGGCGCGCGGGTCGTAGTTTTTGTAGACCCGGTGGCCGAAGCCCATCAAGCGGAACGGATCATTCTTGTCCTTGGCGCGGGCGACATAGTGCGGGATGCGGTCCGGCGTGCCGATCTCGGTCAGCATGTCGAGCGCCGCCTCGTTGGCGCCGCCATGGGCCGGGCCCCACAGGCAAGCGATGCCGGCGGCGATGCAGGCGAAGGGATTGGCGCCCGAGGAGCCGGCGAGCCGGACGGTCGAGGTGGACGCGTTCTGCTCGTGATCGGCGTGCAGGATGAAGATACGGTCGAGGGCCTTGGAGAGGACCGGGTCGACCTTGTACTCCTCGCAGGGAATGGCGAAGCACATGCGGAGGAAGTTGGACGTGTAGTCCAGGTCGTTCTTCGGATACATGAACGGCTGGCCGATCGAATACTTGAACGCCATGGCGGCGATCGTCGGCATCTTGGCGATCATGCGGATCGAGGCGACCATCCGCTGGTGCGGATCGGTGATGTCGAGGGAGTCGTGGTAGAAGGCCGAGAGCGCGCCGACGGTACCGACCATGACGGCCATCGGGTGGGCGTCGCGTCGGAAGCCGGTGAAGAACCGGCTCATCTGCTCGTGCACCATGGTGTGGTGCGTCACGCGCGAGACGAAGTCCGTCTTCTCGGCGTCGGTCGGGAGCTCGCCGTAGAGCAGCAGGTAGCAGGTCTCGAGGAAGTCGGTGTGCTCGGCCAGCTGCTCGATCGGATAGCCGCGGTAGAGCAGCACACCCTCGTCGCCGTCGATGTAGGTGATCTTCGACTCGCACGAGGCGGTCGAGGTGAAGCCGGGGTCGTAGGTGAACATCTTCGAGCCCCCGTAGAGCTTCGAGATGTCGATCACGCTCGGTCCTATGCTCCCGTCCTTCACGGGGAAGGTCAGGCTCTCGTTGCCGATCGAAAGTCGGGCGATCTTGTCGGTCATTCGGCTACCCCCGGAATGGTGGAGCGAGGAGGCATCGGTGTGGCGGCTCAAGGCGTTAGCATCACTCCCTAACCGCGACGATCAGCCGCGGAGGGGAATGCCGAAACCCGTCAGACGGACCCGTAGCCCATTTGCTGTGGCGCCACAAGCACGCCGAAGGGATGATGCGGTGCCGCAAGAAAAGCTAGCCCAAATCCTCGGCGGGCGCACTCGAATTGTGCGCTGCGGCAGGACTCAGTCGCGGACCTGCTCCCTGATGCGGGCAAGGCTCTCCTCGCGGCCGAGAACGGCCAGAACGTCGAAGATGCCCGGCGAGGTCGAGCGTCCGGTCAGCGCGGCGCGCAGCGGCTGCGCCGCCTTGCCGAGCTTCAGCCCCTCCGCCTCCGCGAAGGCGCGGACCGCGGCCTCCGTCGTCTCCACCGTCCAGGCGTTCAGGCCTTCCAGTCGCGCCGCGAGCCCGGCGAGCGTGCGCCGGCCAGCCTCGTCGAGGAGCGCCGTTGCCTTGTCGTCGAGCGCGAGCGGCCGGTCGGCGATGAGGAAGCGGGCGCCATCGAGAAGTTCCAGGAGCGTCCGGGCGCGCTCCTTCAGCCCCGGCATGGCGGCCCGGAACTGGCCGAGCCCCGGCTCCGACGCCAGGCGCGCGAACTCGGCGCCGTTCGGGATGTGGGGCAGGAGATCGAGCGCGAGGCGGACAAGTTCGTCGTCGTCGGTGCGCCGGATCCAGATGCCGTTCAGGTGTTCCAGCTTGGCGAAGTCGAAGCGGGCCGCGCCCTTGTTGATGTCCTTCGGGTCGAACCAGCCGACCGCCTCCGCGGTCGAGAAGATCTCGTCGTCGCCGTGGCTCCAGCCGAGGCGCGAAAGGTAGTTCCGCATGGCCTCCGGCAGGTAGCCCATGGCCCGGTAGGCGTCCACGCCGAGCGCGCCGTGGCGCTTGGAGAGCTTCGCGCCGTCCGGCCCGTGGATCAGCGGAATGTGGGCCATGGACGGCACGTCCCAGCCCATCGCGCGGTAGATCTGGGTCTGCCGCGCAGCGTTGGTCAGGTGGTCGTCGCCCCGGATGATGTGGGTGACGCTCATGTCGTGGTCGTCGACGACCACCGCCAGCATGTAGGTCGGCGTCCCGTCGGAGCGCAGCAGCACGAAGTCGTCGAGCACGTCGTTGCGGAAGACCACGCGGCCCTGCACCACGTCGTCGATGACGGTCTCGCCCTCCTGGGGCGCGCGCAAGCGGATCACCGGCTTGACGCCCGCCGGCGCCTCCTCGGGCGACCGGTTACGCCAGCGGCCGTCGTAGCGGGGCGGGCGGCCCTCCTTCATGGCGGTCTCGCGCATCTCTTCGAGCTCGGCCTGAGAGGCGTAGCAGCGATAGGCCATGCCGCGCGCCAGGAGCTCGTGGGCGACCTCGGCGTGGCGGTGCATGCGTGCGAACTGGAAGGTCAGTTCGCCGTCCCAGTCCAGCCCGAGCCAGCGCAGGCCGTCCAGGATCGCCTCGATGGCCGCCTCGGTGGAGCGCTCCCGGTCCGTGTCCTCGATGCGCAGCAGCATCTTGCCGCCCGTGTGGCGCGCGAAGAGCCAGTTGAACAGCGCCGTGCGCGCGCCGCCGATGTGGAGAAAGCCAGTCGGCGACGGGGCGAAGCGGGTGACGACGGGATCAGCCATGGGAGGTCCGGGTCTTCGGCCGGGTCGGGCCCGGGCCGGTGGTCACGATGAGGGCGGTTCCTGTAGCATGGGTTCGCCGAAAAGTAAGCAAGGGGGCCGCGTGGAGGGCTTCCGCGGGGAGCCGGGGGGCTCGCCGGTGGATACAGACGGGAGAGAGGACGCCGGTTCCGTGCGGAGCCGGCGGCGGAGGTCCGTTGCCGCGTTCGCGGTCCCGGGAGGCGCGCGCCGGATCGCGCTGGAGGCCTCTCTCCTGCGCGAGCGGATCGCCGACACGCTGGCGGCCGAACTCGACAGGGGAGCCGGGTTTCCCTGGGCGGTGGTCGCCTTCGGGCTCGGCGCCCTCGGCTACCTGAAGCTGCCGCAGGAGCCGCAGGCCTGGGCCCTGGCCATCGTGGCGGTCGGGTTCGCGGCTGCCGCCCTGACGGCGCGGCAGCGCGGGCGCGACGCGCGCGTCCTGGTGCTCGCCGCGATGGCCGCTGCGGGGCTCTTTGCCGGCAAGCTGGAGAGCCTGGCCGTCGCGGCGCCGCGGCTCGACCGCGAGCGGACCGTCACGGTCACGGGCTGGGTCGAGGAGGCGGAGGGGACGGCGAACGGCGGCACGCGCCTCTTGGTCGCGGTGCAATCCATGGAGACCCGCGGGCCGGCGCCGGCGGAATGGCCGAAGCGGATTGCCGCGACGGCCGCCCGGGGGCGCGACGGCGGGGCGCGGATCGGGGAGGGGGTGCGCTTCCTCGCCCGGCTTCGGCCGCCCGACGGCCCCGTGCTGCCGGGCGGCTACGACTTCGCCCGGCGGGCCTATTTCGAGGGGCGCGGGGCCTCGGGCTTCGTCCTCGGCCGGGTGGAGCGCCAGGATCTCGGGCCGCCGCCCGGCGCGTTGCGCCTCGCCGCCGGGGTCGCGACACTGCGCCACGACATCGCCGAGCGGATCCGGCAGGCCCTGCCGGGGCGGGCGGGCGCGATGGCGGCCGCCCTGATCGTGGGCGAGAGCCGCGCCGTCCCGGAGGCAGACCAGGAGGCCATGCGCGCCTCGGGGCTCTCGCACATCATCTCGATCTCGGGCCTGCACATGGTCCTGGTCGGCGGCACGGTGCTCGCTGCCGTCCGCCTGCTGCTGGCGCTCGTCCCCGGACTGGCGCTGCGCATCCCGGTGAAGAAGGTGGCCGCGGTCGCGGCCTTCGCGGCCGTCACCGGCTACCTGCTGATCTCCGGCGGCGGCGTGGCGACGGACCGGTCCTACATCATGTTCGCGGTCGGCCTGCTGGCCGTCCTGGCGGACCGACCCGCCCTGACTCAGCGCACGGTCGCGGTCTCGGCGCTGGCGATCCTGGCCTTCGAACCCCATGCGGTGGCCGAGCCCGGGTTCCTGATGTCGTTCCTGGCGGTGCTCGCGCTCGTGGCCGCCTACGAGGTCTGGCGCGACCGCCCGCGCGACCCGACCCGCCTGGTGAACCCGCTGGCCGGCCCGGCCGGTCGGCTCCTGCGCTGGCTCGCCGCGCACGTGACGGGGCTCGCCTTCTCGTCGGTCGTGGCCGGCCTCGCGACGGCTCCCGTCGTGGCGGCGGAGTTCCACCGCGCGGCGCCCTACGGCGTCCTCGCCAACATGCTGGTGCTGCCGGTCGTCGGCACGATCGTGATGCCGATGGCGCTCCTGGCCATGCTGGCCATGCCGTTCGGCCTGGAGTCCTGGCCCCTCGTCCTCATGGGGATGGGGATCGAGGCCATGCTGGCGGTCGCGAGCGAGGTCGCCGGCCTGCCGGGCGGCGAGGGGCTGATCGGGCGCATCCATCCGGCGGCCCTGCCGCTCGCCGTCGCGGCGATCCTCTGGCTGACGCTTTGGACCCGTCGCTGGCGTCTCCTCGGCCTCGTTCCGGCGGCAGCCGCTGTGGCGGTCGCTCCCTTCGCGCAGGCTCCGGACATTCTCGTCGGCGCGGATGCCGAGCCGATCGCCGTGAGGGGTGGCGACGGGCGCCTGGCGGTGCTCGACGCGGCGCGGGCGCGATTCGCCGCGCAGGTCTGGCTCGCCGCAGACGCCGACCCGCGCGCCGTCCGCGACCCCGCCCTGGCGGCGGGCTGGCAGTGCGATCCGTTCGGCTGCGCGATCCATGTGGCCTCCCCCGGGACGCGGCCCCGCGTTCTTGCCGTCGTCCGTGATCCGCGTGCCTTCGACGAGGACTGCCGCCGGGCCGCGATCGTGGTCACCCGCCTGGACGCCCCGCCCGGCTGCCGGGCGCTGACCGTCGTCGTCGACCGCGCCGTCCTGGCGGAGACCGGCGGCCTCGCGCTCGGCTGGCCCGCCCGTCCGGCCAACGGCCCGCCGGCCGGAGCGCAGGGCCCTTCCGTGCCGGGGACGCCCTCGGCGGTGGCGCCCTTGCCGGCTTCGCTTCAGCCCGCTGTCGCGGGCCGGACCCGGCCCTGGAACGCCCGCCCGCCGCCGCCCGCTCCGGCCACCACCGGTTCGCGTACGGCCGAGCCGGCGGGGGCGCCCGCGCCGGTGACCGGTCGTGTGACGCAACCGGCCGGTCCCGCAGCCGACGGGCACCGTCCCGGCCGGGCCGGCACCGCCCTTCGGCCGGCACCCTCCGGGGCGCCGTCCCTGCTGCCGGACGACGACGGAGACGGCCGCGACCCGGGCGTGTCGGACTGAGGAATTCCGGCAATCGGAGGGCCGCGTGGCCGATCCGGTCAGTAGCGGCGGATGAGGCCGACGAGCTTGCCCTGGATCTTGACGCGATCGGGTCCGAAGATGCGGGTCTCGTAGGCCGGATTGGCGGCCTCCAGGGCGATCGACGCCCCCCGCTTGCGCAGGCGCTTCAGCGTCGCCTCCTCGTCGTCCACCAGCGCCACCACGATGTCGCCGGTGTCGGCGCCGTCGGCACGCTTGATGACCACGGTGTCGCCGTCGAGAATGCCGGCCTCGATCATGGAGTCCCCGCGCACCTCCAGGGCGAAGTGCTCGCCGCCGGCGATGAGGTCCGCCGGGACGGGGATCGCGTGGGTGTAGTTCTGGATCGCCGAGATCGGGGTGCCGGCGGCGATGCGCCCCATCACCGGGATGGAGACCGCGCCGTTCTTGTCGTCGCCGGAGCCGACCGGGCGTTGCCTGCCGAGGCTTCCCTCGATCACGGAAGGCGCGAAGGCCTTGCCGTTGCGGGCTGCCGCGAGGCTCGGCGCGACCGAGTCGGGGAGCCGCACCACCTCGAGCGCACGGGCGCGGTTCGGCAGGCGGCGGATGAAGCCGCGCTCCTCGAGCGCTGTGATCAGCCGGTGGATGCCGGACTTCGACTTGAGGTCCAGCGCGTCCTTCATCTCGTCGAAGGAGGGAGGCACGCCCGTTTCCTTCAGGCGTTCGTGGATGAACATCAGGAGCTCGAGTTGCTTGCGGGTGAGCATGGGTCCTGTCGCCCCTCGGGTTCGGTTTGGTGGTTCGAATCCTTCGTCGCCACTCTGCCGCTCGGGCGTCCGGATCTCCTATGGGGGACGGGGGTCGTCTCCACGAAAACCTGGATGAAGCCTGTGACGTGTACAAAGCGCGAACTGAAGCTACACGTTCTCTCCATGTTCTACAAGCGTCAATTTTCCGTTAAAACGGACCGGGAACGAAGAATATGCGGCCGGGAACGAACCCGAACGCTGCGGAACGGGCCGCGGCGGTCCGGCGCCGGAGCGGGCTGAGACGGTCAGGAGAGGGGGATGATTCGGCACCGGCCGCCGGCGGGGAGCGGCGGGGCGTTCGGGGCGCGCAGGACCAGGCAGTCCGCCCGGGCGAGGCGGGTCAGCATGGAGGAGTCCTGGACGGGGAAGGGGCGCACCCGGGGCAGTCCGCTTTCGTCCCGGCTTTCGATTTCGGCGCGCAGGTAGTCCTGCCGATGGTCGTTGGCGGCCAGGTCGACCGCCGCCACGGCGTCGACCTCCGGGTCGAGCAGGGGGGCGACGCCCAGGAGGGCGCGCAGGAGGGGTTTCAGGAACAGGATCGCGCAGACGAGGCTCGAGACCGGGTTGCCGGGCAGGCCGAGGACGCGCATGGGCCCGAGGCGGCCGGCCATGAGCGGCTTGCCGGGCCGCATGGCGATCTTCCAGAAGGCGAGCTCCATGCCGGCGTCGCCGAGGGTCCGGCCGACCAGGTCGAGGTCCCCGACCGAGGCGCCGCCGAGGGTGACCAGTACGTCGGCCCGCGTCTCGAGGGCGGCGGCGATGCGTGCCCCGATGGCGGCCTCGTCGTCGGGCGCGATGCCGAGGTCGACGGGCTCCCCGCCGAGCGCGCTCACCATCGCGGCGACCCCGAAATTGTTGGACGCCACGATCTGGTCCGGGCCGGGCGTCTCGCCGGGGCGGACGAGTTCGTCCCCGGTCGCCAGGACGGCGACGCGCGGGCGACGGCGCACCTGGAGGACCGGGTGGTTCATGGCCGCGGCGAGCGAGACCGCCCGCCAGTCGAGCCGCGTGCCGGCGTCGATCAGGCGTTCGCCGGCCTGGAAGTCGAGCCCCACGGGCCGGACGTTGCGGCCGCGCGGGGTGGCGTCGAGCGCCAGGATGGTGCCGTCCGCGGCAACCTCCGCGTTCTCCTGGATGAGCACCGTGTCGGCGCCTTCGGGCACGGGCGCGCCGGTGAAGATGCGCAGGGCCTCGCCGGCACCGAGGCGGCCCTCGAAGGCGCGGCCGGCCGGCGCCGTTCCGATCACGCGCAGGCGCGCCGGGACGGCGGCGATGTCGGCCGCGCGGAGGGCGTAGCCGTCCATGGCCGAGGCCGGGAAGGGCGGCTGCGTACGGGTGGCGGTCAGGTCCTCGGCGAGGACCCGGCCTTCCGCCTCGGCGAGCGCGACCGACTCGGCGCCGACCGGCACCACGCCGGCCAGCATGCGCGCCCGCGCCTCCTCGACCGACAGGAGCGGGGATCCGGACACCGCCATGGCCGTCACTCCGCCCGCCAGTCGCCGGACTTGCCGCCCGACTTCTCGAGCACCCGGACGCCCTCGACGATCATGCCGCGGTCGACCGCCTTGGCCATGTCGTAGATGGTCAGGCACGCGACGGTGGCAGCCGTCAGGGCTTCCATCTCGACCCCCGTCTGACCGCCGACATGCACCGTCGCGCGCACGACGAGGCCGGGCAGAGCCTCGTCGGGCTCGATCTCGACGGCCGCCTTGGTGAGGAGCAGGGGGTGGCAGAGCGGGATCAGCTCGTGGGTCCGCTTCGCCGCCATGATGCCGGCGATTCGCGCCGTCGCCACCACGTCGCCCTTCTTGGCCTGGCCGGCGCGGATCATCGCCAGGGTTTCGGGCTTCATGCGCACCCGCCCCTCGGCGACGGCCACGCGCCGCGTCACCGCCTTGTCGCCGACGTCGACCATGTTGGCCGCGCCGGTTTCGTCGATATGGGTCAGTCTCGCCGTCACGGGATGCCTCGCGCCGCTCGCCGGGGTCGGCAATCTAGCCGCGACGGGGGGCGGGCGGAAGCGGCCGGGGTCGGTGACGAGATCACAGACGGCACGCCTCCGGGCTATTACGGACCGAACCGATCGCAAGCTCGACGGTTCGGGCGCGGGGCAGCCCTGGGAGCAGCGGCATGACGGACTGGTTCGACGGCGTGTGGCTCTCGCGGGTCCAGTTCGCCTTCACGATCACGTTCCACATCGTCTTTCCGGCCTTCACGATCGGGCTCTCGGCCTTTGTGGCGACGCTTCACCTGCGCCATCTCCGGACGGGCGATCCGATCTTCCTGCGGCTCGCGCGCTACTGGACGAAGATCTTCGCGGTCTCTTTCGCCATGGGGGTCGTGTCCGGGATCGTGCTCTCCTACCAGTTCGGCACCAACTGGAGCCGCTTCTCGCTGGTGGTCGGCAACGTGGTCGGACCGCTCATCGGCTACGAGGTGCTGACCGCCTTCTTCCTGGAGGCGACCTTCCTGGGCATCATGCTGTTCGGATGGGATCGGGTGTCGCCCGGCATGATGGCGGCGAGCGCGACGGCGGTCGCGGTTGGGACCCTGCTCTCCGCCTTCTGGATCCTCTCGGCGAACAGCTGGATGCAATTTCCGGCCGGGCACGCGGTCCGCGACGGGATCGCCTACCCGGTCGACTGGATCGCGGCGATCTTCAACCCGACCTTCCCCTACCGGCTCGCCCACATGGTGACGGCGGCCTACCTGACCACCTCCATCGTGGTGATGGCGGTCGGGGCGCGGCATCTCCTCGCCTCCCGCTTCATCGACGAGAGCCGGATCATGCTCCGCATGGGGCTCGGCATGGCCCTGGTCCTGGCGCCCCTGCAGATCGTCATCGGAGACCTGCACGGTCTCGCCACGCGCGATCACCAGCCCGCGAAGCTCGCCGCCATCGAGGGGCACTGGGACGGGTCGCATCCCGCCGACCTCCTCCTCTTCGCGCTGCCCAACGCCGCGGAGGAGCGCAACGACTACGCGATCGGCATCCCGCGCCTCGCGAGCGTCATCGTCACCCACGACTGGAACGGGCTCTTCAAGGGCCTGAAGGACTTCGCCCCGGCGGACCGGCCGCCGGTCTGGCCGGTGTTCTTCTCGTTCCGCCTCATGGTCGGCCTCGGCGTCCTGATGGTCGCGCTCGCGGCCTGGGGCGGCTGGCACTGGCTGCGCGGCCGGCTGGACGCGGCGACCGGGTTCCTGACCGCTGCCGCGTGGTCCTGGCCGATGGGCTTTTTGGCCATCATCGCCGGCTGGATGGTCACCGAGATCGGCCGGCAGCCCTGGCTCGCGACCGGCCTCCTGCGCACCGCGGACGCGGCCTCGCCGATCGAGCCCATGCGCGTGGCGGTGTCGCTGGCGCTCTTCGTCGTGGTCTACGGCTTCGTCTTCACGGCCGGCATCCTCTACGTGAACCGGCTGATCCACGCCGGGCCGACGCCCGACGTGACCCACGCGGAGCCGGGCGTGCCCTCGAGCCCCCTGTCGGCGTCCGTGGACGCCGTGCGGGCCGCGACCGCGAGGAGTGAGACATGAGCGGCATGGAGCTTCTCCCGGTCGTCTGGATCGCGCTCATCGGGACGGCGGTCGCCCTCTACGTGATCCTCGACGGCTTCGACCTCGGCGTCGGCATCCTGTTCGCGACGGCGCGCGGCGAGCGCGAGCGGGATACCATCATGAACTCGGTCGCCCCTTTCTGGGACGGCAACGAGACCTGGCTGGTGCTGGGCGGCGGCGGGCTCTTCGTCGCCTTCCCGCTCGCCTATTCGATCATCCTGCCGGCCCTCTACGAGCCGGTCATCGTCATGCTTCTGGCGCTCATCTTCCGGGGCGTCGCCTTCGAGTACCGGTGGGTGGCGAAGCCGAACCACGGCATCTGGGACGTGGCCTTCGCGGGCGGATCGATCCTCGCCGCCTTCGCGCAGGGGCTGGTGCTCGGCGGGCTCGTGCAGGGCATCCGCGTCGCCGACGGGCAGTTCGCCGGCGGCTCCCTCGACTGGCTGACCCCCTTCTCGGTGCTCTGCGGGCTCGGGCTCGTCGCCGGCTACGCCATGATCGGGGCCGGATGGCTGATGATGCGGGTCGAGGGCGAGGTCGCCGACCATGCGCGCCGGCTGGCGCCGTGGCTCCTCGTCGGGCTCGCGGCCTTCGTGGCGGCGGTGAGCCTGTGGACGCCCTTCGCGTCCCCGCGGGTTTCGGAGCGCTGGTTCGCGGCCGAGACCCTGCGCTGGCTGTGGCCGCTGCCGACCCTGGCGGCCGGGCTGGTCCTGCTCGTCTGGGCGTCGATCCGGTCGGGCGGCACGGTCCTGCCCTTCCTCGGCACGATCGGCATCTTCCTCCTCTGCTTCGCCGGGCTCGCGGTGTCGTCCTGGCCCTACGTGGTGCCCGACACGGTGACGATCTGGCAGGCGGCGGCCGCCCCGGAATCGCAGATCTTCTCGCTCGTCGGCACGCTCCTGCTGCTGCCGGTGGTGCTCGGCTACTCGGTCTTCGTCTACTGGACCTTCCGGGGACGGCTCAGGTCCGGCGAGGGCTACCATTGAGGGCGCGGCCGGGCGGTCAGGACCAGGCGGAGAGGATCTCCTCGGTGGTCGCCACCTCGATCTGCAGGGCGTAGCGGCCGCGGTACATGGTCATCAGCGCGTCGTGGCCGGCGTCCGAGGAGCTGCAGATCGCGTCCGAGACGACGATCACCCGGTAACCGCGGTCGACGGCGCCGAGCACGGTCGCCAGCACGCAGACGTCCGTCTCGGCGCCGGTGACGACCAGGGTGTGGACCTCCCGGGCGGCGAGGCGCTGCGGCAGCGCGCCGGCCGCGAAGGCGGAGTAGGTCGGCTTGTCGATCGTCTCCGCCGGCGGCGCGAGCCGGGCGAGCGGCTCGACCAGTTCCAGGAGGGCGGGGTCGAGATGCTCGCGCGTCGCCTCTCGCCAGCGGCGGTAGTAGCGCTGCCAGGCGCCGGGCCGGTCCTCGGGGCGCTCCGGCGGGATGAAGCGGGTGAACAGGGTTTGCGCAGCATGGCGCTCCGCGAGCGCCGTCACGCGCGGCAAGACGCGCTCCATCCAGGGCGTCGACCAGAGCGAGCCCGGGGCGAAGATGCGCTGCATGTCGACGCAGAGATGCACCGTCCCGGGGTCCAGGGGACCATGCGTGATGCCGTCCGAACCCATGCGAACCTCCCGGCAGAGGTCCTGCAACGGCCCCGGATGCCGACCTGTTCCGGGCGCCGGCGTACACTGGCAGGCGGGTCGGCGCAGCCCATCCTGACGCCCGGCGGACCGTCACACCGCATCGGGACCGAAGGTCGCCTCCATCTCCCGGCGGGTGCGCACGGCGAGGTCGGCGGCGTCCACCTCCACGTCCGTCCAGCGCAGCCGTTCGCCTTCGGCCACGTCCTTGACGAGCCGGACGTGCTGGGCGAGGCCGAGCGGGAGGTAGCCCTCGTCGAGGGACCGGCGCGCCGGGGTCTGCTTGCCCCAGACGCAGAAGCCGCCTTCGCCGTCGAGGATCTCGCCCGCCTTCAGGTCGCGCTTGGCCGTGGCGACGACGTCGGACACGAAGGCCGTCGGGGCGCCGGTCGGCTCGCGCCGCAGGGCCACCGAGGCGACCGAAAGCCCGAGCTCCAGGCCGATCATGTGGGTCGGGCGGTAGAGCGCGGCGTAGCGGCCCGAGGAGTCGGGCAGGATGTGGTACTCGCGAAAGCAGCGCCGGGCGTAGTCGCTCTCGGCCTCGAAGACCACGTAGGTGCCGAGCGCCAGGTGATGGGGAACGTCCGTGCCGTCCCGGTAGACCGACGACGTCACTTCGGTCACCCCCGCGAACTCGAGCACGCCGCCCTCCGACCGTGGCTTGCACACCTCGGCATGCTCGAAGCGGGTCGCGGGGGGGAAGGAGAGGCCCTCGCTCTGGGACCGCAGGCCGGTCGCGTTGCAGACGGCGGTCATCTCGATGCCCGACTTCGTCCCGTCCACGAAGCTGTTGAACATCTTCGGATTGATCGACGACCGGTCGGTGATCTTGAGGTAGCGGTCGAGAATGTCCCAGACCGTGTCGGGCGTCGAATGGTGGTAGGTCGGGTGGTAGCGGGTGCCCTTGCCGGCGGCCACGACCCGGAAGCCGCAGGCGCGGATGCTGTCGACGTGCTCGCAGATGAGCGCCGGCTGGTCGCCCCAGGCGAGGGAATAGACGACGCCGGCCTGCTCGGCCCGGCGGGCGAGGAGGGGGCCGGCGAGCGCGTCGGCCTCGACGTTGACCATCACGATGTGCTTGCCGTTCTCGATCGCCTTCAGGCACAGGCGGATCCCGGTCTTGGGGTCGCCGGTCGCCTCGATGACGACCTCCACGGCCGGGCAGGCGATCAGGGCCTCGGCGTCGTCGCCCACATGGGTGCGGCCGGTGGCGGCGGCGTCGGACAGCGAGGCGGCGGAGACCTGCTCCTCGGGCCAGCCCGCGGCGGCGAGCTGCGCCCGGGCGCGCGGCACGCTCAGGTCGGCGACGCCGACGAGGTGCATGCCGTCGGTCACTCGGACCTGCGACAGGAACATGGTGCCGAACTTGCCGGCCCCGATCAGGCCGACGGTCACCGGACGGCCGGCCGCCTTCCGGGCGAGCAGCATCTTGTGCAGGTTCATCACATCGCCTCCCTGGCCGGCCCTCTGGCGGGGCCGGTCGTCTCCTGGGCGCGACTGTCCCGCGCCGGCCCCGGTCGGGTCAACCGGAGGCCGGGCAGGGGAGGCATGCCGGGCGGGCCGTTCAGGGCTCGACGGCGCGCCGCGGCCGCTCGGGGCGCATGACGCGTGGGGTCAGGAAGCTCGGCGCCAGGCCCTCCCGCATGATCAGGCGGCGCAGCGGGGCGATCCGGTCGGCGAGCGCGAGGCCGAGGCTGCGGGCGATCTGGGCGGGCAGGAGGTCGGAGAGCAGTGCCCGGTCGGCGATGTCGACGCCGAGGGTGCGCGACTTGACGTCCGGCCGGCGCATGCGGTCGTAGGCGGCGAGCGTCTCCGCGCCGCCGATGTCCTGGCCGGACCGGCGCGCCCGGACGAGCGCCTCGGCGAGGTGGCCGACATCGCGCAGGCTGAGGTTCAGCCCTTGCGCGCCGACGGGCGGGAAGACGTGGGCCGTCTCGCCGACCAGCGCCACCCGGTTCCGCCCGAAGGCCTTGGCGGTCAGCCCGGACAGCGGATAGACCTGCCGCGGCCCGACCACCGTCATGCGGCCCAGGAGCGAGTGCGCGCGGCGCTCCAGCTCGCGCCCGAGGTCCTCGTCGGAGAGGGCGTTCAGGGCCTCGGCGGCCTCGGGCTTCTCGATCAGGACGATGGAGACCATGCGGCCGGGCAGGGGCACCAGCACATAGGGGCCGTTGGGTCCGTGGAACTCGGTCGAGATCTCGTCGTGGGCCGCCTCGGTCGCGGCGTTGAGGACCAGCGCCGACTGCGGGTAGGTCCAGGTGTCGATGCCGATGCCGGCCGCCTCGCGCAGACGCGACCGCCGCCCGTCCGCGGCGACCGCGACCCGGGCCTCCACGACCGCACCGGCGCCGGTTTCCAGGCGGACCAGCCGCTCGCCGATCGTGACGGTCTCGACCGTGCCTTCGAGGCGCGTCAGGCCGGGCGTTTCGGCGGCGGCGGTCGACAGGACGTCGGTGATGTCCCGGTTCATGACGTTGACGCCGAAGGAGTCGCGCTCGATCTCGCGGGCGTGGAAGGCGACCTCGGGGGCCCGGACGAGCCGGCCGGTGACGTCGACGAGCCGCATGGTGCGCAGCGCCGCGCCGCGTGCCGCGAGCGCGTCCCAGACGCCGAGGTGCTGCAGGAGCCCGACCGAACTGCCGAGCAGGGCTGTCGTGCGCTGGTCCTCGGGCGGGCTCTTCGGCGCGATGGAGACGGTCCGGAACCCCGAGCGCGCGAGATGCAGGGCCGCGGCGAGGCCCGACGGCCCGGCGCCGACCACGGCGACGTCGAACGGGGCGGACGGGGCGGGGAGGGCGTCGGTCATCGCTTCGGCTCCGGCTGTCGATGCGTCCGGTATAGGGCGGGGCCGTCGCCGATGCACCGGGCCCAAGTCAAATCGCAGGACACAATTCCATGGCATCTCTCCCGCAACGCTTGCCTCGCCGCCCCGGATCGGCCGACACTGACGCGGACCCATGAGCCTCGACGGACATCCCCATCTCGCCGCCCCCGACCGCAGCCTCGCCTGGCTCGCGCGACGGCCGCGCACGGTCATGATCGCCACCGTGGCGACCGGGGCCGCGCTCGGCTGGGCCTGGCTCGCCGCCGTGGTCGGCTCCATGCTCGCCTCGACCGACATGGCGACCCTCGGGCCGGGCATGGGCATCCTGAACGGGCTGAACGGGCTCGCCGGCCTGCCGGAAAGCGTGCGCGCGTCGATCGCCGTCCTCTGTTCGCCCGACGGGGCGCATTTCGGCATGCCGGGCGCGGGCGCCTGGGGGCCGCGGGACCTGGCGGTCGTGTTCCTCATGTGGGTCATGATGGCGCTCGCCATGATGCTCCCGACCGCCGCCCCCATGCTCGGCACCTATGCGGACATCGCCGAGGCGGCCGCCCGGAAGGGCGAGCGCGCCGTGTCGGTCCTGGTGCTCGCGGCCGGCTACCTGACGGTCTGGGTCGGCTTCTCGGCGCTCGCCACGCTGGCCCAATGGGGCCTGACCGCCTTGCGCGCGCTGACGCCCGCGATGGCGCCGGCGAGCCTCGTCCTCGCCGGCACGACGCTGATCGCCGCCGGGCTCTACCAGTTCACGCCGATGAAGCACGCCTGCCTCGTGCGCTGCCGGTCGCCGATGCCCTTCTTCTTCGCGCGGTGGACGGAGCGGGCGGCGGGCGTCTATCGTCTCGGGCTCGAGCAGGGGCTCTTCTGCTTCGGCTGCTGCTGGGCCCTGATGACGGTCATGTTCGCGGTCGGCGTCATGAACGTCGTCTGGATCGCGGTGATCGGGGTGGCGATGGCGGTCGAGAAGACGGTCTCGATCCTCTGGCTGAGCCGGGCGATCGGCGCGGCGCTGATCCTCTGGGGCGCGGCGCTGCTGCTCGCCTCGCCGGTCGGGGCGCGGCTCCTGGAGATGGTGTGAGGCGGGGAGGCGCGCGTGGCCGAGGAACCCTGGAAGCTCGACGGCGAACTGGTGCTCTCGTGCAACTGCACGGTCTTCTGCCCCTGCGTGCTGTCGCTTGGGCAGCATCCGCCGACGGAGGGCTACTGCCAGACCTGGGCAGGCATCCGCATCGACCGCGGCCACATGGGCGAGGTGGACCTCTCCGGGCTCAAGGTCGGTCTGGTCATGGAGATCCCGGGGCTTATGAGCCGGGGCAACTGGACGGCCGGCGTCTTCGTCGACCACGCGGCCGACATCTACCAGGTGAAGGCCTTGACGCGGATCTTCACCGGCAAGGCCGGGGGGACCACCGGGCTCCTGAAGATTCTCGTCGGCAACTTTCTGGGGGTCCGGCAGGCGCCGATCACCTACGAGGTGGATGACCAGACCCGCATCTTCCGGATCGAGAACGTGGTCGACGGCGTGGTGAAGCCCATCGCCGGCAAGACGCGCGGCGAGAACGTGGTGGTCAGCAACAGCGAATACTGGATCGCGCCGGACATCACCGTGGCGCGGGCCGAGAAGAGCCGAATGCGCGGATTCGGCCGGAACTGGAACTTTGCCGGCCGCTCCGCCGAACTGTGTCGGCTCGACTGGGGCGGGCCCTGAGCCGGGCGACCGCCCCGTCCGGGATCAGCCGTGCATGGCGCCCGCGAGCAGCGGGCCGAGGATCATCAGCACGGCGACGGCGCCGCCGATGAGGTCGAAGCGGCGAAGGTCGGATTCGTTCGGGATGTAGCCGGGTCTTTCAAGAGTGTCGTTCATGGCATGAGCCTCCTGTTCGGGTCTGTCCGGTGAACCCGGTGGTGGACCAGGGGTTCCTCACCATCGCTGTCGAAGGTCTCACGAATTGTTGCGGACGGCGAAAAAGCGAAAGGCCGGCCCCGGGCCATCCGGGACCGGCCTGACATCTGCGGAGATCCGCGATTACTTCGAGCAGACCTTGACCTTCGACATGGCCGAGGTGGCCTGTTCCTGCGTGGTGTAGACGGTGCCGTCGCCGACGACCGTGGTGGTCGTGGTGGTCGGCTTCTCGCTCACGACGGTGCACTTCTTGGTGCTGGAGTCCTGCACGACGTAGTACTGCGCGGCGAAGGCCGGAGAGGCGGCCAGGAGCGTGCCGGCAGTCAGGAGGATGATGCTCTTCTTCATGGTTGCTACTCCTCGTCTTGGGACGATACCGGTCCAATGCGGAAGCTCGGCTTTCGGTTCCGCATGGTCTGAAAGGCGGTCGCGGGAACGTGCGCTCGCCGGCCGGGTTTCGGCCCCGTCGGCTTGACGGGCACGCGGTGACGCGCTGCTCTGCCGTCGGACGAGCGGGGACGGGAGGCGGACCATGCGGACGAGGCCATTCGGGAGCGCAGGGCGCGCGGTGTCGGTGATCGGGCAGGGGACCTGGAAGCTCGACGACACTGATCGGCGCGCCGGGGTCGCGGCCCTGCGGCGCGGTCTCGACCTCGGCATGACCCATATCGACACCGCGGAGATGTACGGGGACGCCGAGCTCTTCGTCGGCGAGGCCATCCAGGGGCGGCGCGACGAGGTATTCCTGGTCACCAAGGTGCTGCCCCAGAACGCCTCCCGGGCCGGCACCAAGGCCGCCTGCGAGCGGTCGCTGCGCCGGCTCGGGACGGACAGGATCGACTGCTACCTGCTCCATTGGCGCGGCCGCGTGCCGCTCGAGGAGACGATCGCGGCCTTCGAGGACCTGGTCCGGGACGGCCGCATCCTGTCCTGGGGGGTCTCCAACTTCGACGAGGAGGATCTCGCCGAGGCGCTCGCGATCGCCGGTCCGGGGCGGATCGCCTGCAACCAGGTGCTCTACCACTTGCAGGAGCGGGCCATCGAGCACGCGGTCGTTCCCTGGTGCGAGGCGAACGGGGTGGCGGTGACCGCCTACACGCCGTTCGGCCAGCCCTTTCCGGCGCCGACCAGTCCCGGGGGCAGGGTGCTCGCCGAGATCGCGGCCGCCCGCGGCGCCACGGCGAGGCAGGTGGCGCTCGCGTTCCTGACCCGCCGGGCCTCGGTCTTCGCCATCCCGAAGGCGGCTCGCCTCGCCCATGCGGAGGACAACGCGGCGGCGGGCGACCTCGTGCTCGGGGCGGACGAGATCGCGCGGATCGACGCCGCCTTCCCGCGCGGGCGCAAGCCCCGCGGCCTGCCCATGATTTGAAGGCAGAAGTCTTTGCGGCGCCGGCATGCCGACGCTCAAGATGTCGATGATACCGAAGTCCTGTCGTCTGATAGTAAGCTTTCTGTCATATCCATGTGGAAAACCGAATCTTCGGATAACCACAATTGAGCCGTCGCGCGTTTCGGCTGTATTCGCTCGCCCATCTCAAAAGGGAGGAGCAGCCATGACAGCCGTCGCGCATGTCGAACACGTCTCCGAGCGCAAGCCGCTCTATCGTCTTCTCTACGTCCAGGTGCTCGCCGCGATCGTTCTCGGGGCCCTGGTCGGCTGGCTCTTCCCCGCCTTCGCCACCAACGACTGGGTCAAGGCGATGGGCGACGGCTTCGTCAAGCTGATCAAGATGGTGATCGCGCCGGTCATCTTCTGCACGGTCGTCTCTGGCATCGCGCATATCCAGGACGCCCGCAAGGTCGGGCGGGTCGGGGTCAAGGCGCTGCTCTACTTCGAGATCGTCTCGACCTTCGCGCTCGCCATCGGCCTGCTCGTCGGCAACATCATCCAGCCGGGGGCGGGCTTCGGCGGCAAGGCGCCGGACGCCGCGGCGGTGGTGCAGTACACCAAGCAGGCCGGCGAGATGAAGTCGGTCGACTTCGTCCTCAACATCATCCCGGACAGCGTCGTCGGCGCCTTCGCCAAGGGCGACATCCTGCAGGTCCTGCTCTTCGCCATCCTGTTCGGCTTCGCGCTGATGATCCTGGGCGAGCGCGGCCACACGGTCCGGGCACTCATCGACGACGTCGCGCATGCGGTCTTCGGCGTCATCGCCATCGTGATGAAGGCCGCGCCGATCGGCGCCTTCGGGGCGATGGCCTACACGGTGGGCAAGTTCGGGCCGCAGGCGCTCGGCAGCCTCGCCGGCCTGATCGCCACCTTCTACCTGACCGCCGCGCTCTTCGTCTTCGTGGTGCTCGGCCTCATCGCCCGGGTGGCCGGATTCTCGATCCTGAAGTTCCTCGGCTACATCAAGGACGAGCTCCTGATCGTGCTCGGCACGTCGTCGTCCGAGAGTGCGCTGCCGCAGCTCATGGAGAAGCTCGAGCGGCTCGGCTGCTCGAAGTCCGTGGTCGGCCTGGTGGTGCCGACCGGCTACTCCTTCAACCTCGACGGCACCAACATCTACATGACGCTCGCGACGCTGTTCATCGCTCAGGCCATGGGCGTCCACCTGGACTTCGGCCAGCAGATGACCATCCTGGTCGTTGCCATGCTGACCTCCAAGGGCGCGAGCGGGGTGACCGGCGCCGGCTTCATCACCCTCGCCGCCACGCTGGCGGTCGTGAATCCCGCGCTCGTCCCCGGCATGGCGATCCTGCTCGGCATCGACAAGTTCATGTCCGAGTGCCGGGCGCTCACCAACCTTACCGGCAACGGCGTGGCGGCGATCGTGGTCGCCTGGTGGGAAGGTGAACTCGACCGCGAGAAGCTCGCCGCCGGCCTGTCGCACGACGTGGATCCCTCGGACGTCGAGACCGCCGTCACGA
Source organism: Prosthecomicrobium sp. N25 (assembly GCF_037203705.1). Lineage (NCBI taxonomy): Bacteria > Pseudomonadati > Pseudomonadota > Alphaproteobacteria > Hyphomicrobiales > Kaistiaceae > Prosthecomicrobium > Prosthecomicrobium sp. N25. The sequence continues at coordinate 3,027,774 of NZ_JBBCAT010000001.1, read as the reverse complement.
CCGGCTGACGCGAGGTCGAGCCGGACGGGAGACGGCGGGCGTCACCCGGGTGGCGCCCGCCGTTCCCCTGCTCGGGTCTCAGATCTTCCCCTCGACCATGAGCGCCACGTACTCGTCCTTGGTGATGACGCCCCCGCCTTTCGCGGCCGCGTCCGCATCGCGCCCCGGCAGGGCGTCCTGGAGGAGGTCGATGCGCTTCCAGCCGGGGACCGGCTGCTCGCAGCCGGCCTGCGGGACGTAGCGGGACGTCTCCTTGCGGACATGGGGGTGGATGTAGCGCGGGCAGTTCACGTGGATCGACGTGAGCGCGACCCGCACCACCAGATCGGCGCCGGGAAAGCTGCCGAGGAGGGGATCGTCGGCCGAAACGGTGGCGACGCCGTGGGCCCGCAGGCGGTGCGGGCGTTCGAAGTCGATGAAGAGCAGGCCGACCTTGGCGGTCGCCGCCGCGTTGCCCATCGACAGGTACATGCCGTTGCCGTCGTAGTTGGGGAAGGCGAGGGTGCGGTCGTCGACGACCCGGACGAAGCCGACCGGTCCGCCCTTGTAGGAGACGGTCGGCTGGCCGTCCGCCCCGACGGTGGAGAGGAAGAAGAGGTCGCGGCTCTCGATGAAGGCCTTCTCGTCGGGCTCCACCGTGTCGTGGATGATGGCCATGTCGAGCCGGTCGGCGAGCCGCCGCGTATCGAACCGGTCCTGCAGCGCGCGCTGCGTCTCGCCGTAGAAGTCGTGCATGGGGTTCCTCCTTGGCCGGGCGCAACCGAGGCGCGTCGGCTCCGTTGTTCGGGCGAGTATGGCCGCCCCGCCGCCGGCCGCGCAACGCGTCGCCCGGGCGCAGGGCGGAGCCCGTCAGGGCGTAGGGTCGGCCGGGGCTTGCGGATCCGCCAGCTGCCGGAGCCGCTTCGCCGTCGTCTCGTCGGCCGGGAAGAAGGCCTCGATGGCGATCTCCGAGAGGGTGATCTCCGTGGGCGTGCCGAAGACGGTGGTGGTGGAGAAAAGCGACAGGGGGCCGGCGGGCGTTAAGAGGCGGAGGGGCACGAAGAGCCCGGACGGATCCTCGGCGGGGCCGACGTCTTCGCTGGGCCCCGCCGGATAGGCGCGGAGCTCCTCCAGGAGGGCGACGAGGTGGGGGTCGGCGCTCGCATCCACCTCGCGGCGCAGGCGATCGAGGAGATGGGCACGCCAGGCACCGAGGTTGAGGATTCGCGGGGCGAGGCCGCCGGGGTGGAGGCTGAGGCGGAGGACGTTGACGGGCGGGCGCAGCAAGGTCGCGTCCGGGATTGCGCCGATGAGGCGGGGGACGGCGGCATTCGCGGCGAGCATGGTCCAGCGGCGGTCGACGGCGAGCGCCGGCAGGGGCTCATGGCCGGCGAGGACCATGTCGATCGCCGCGCGCGCGGCGGCGAGCGCCGGATCGTCGAGGGGCAGTTCCGGGAAGACCGGGGCGTAGCCGGCGGCGAGGAGCATCAGGTTGCGGACCCGCAGCGGAACGTCGAGCCGCTCGGCGAGCCTCAGCACCATGTCGCGGCTCGGGGCGGAACGCCCGCTCTCGATGAAGCTCAGGTGCTTCTGCGAGATATCCACGTCCAGGGCGAAGTCGAGCTGGCTGAGGCGGCGGCGCTGGCGCCATTCGCGCAGGAGGTCGCCGACGGGGCGACGGGCGGGGGCGAGGATCCGGGTCATGGGGCGATCCTAGGCCCCCGCCGGGCCGCGATCCAATTACCTGCCGCTTAATCGACCGGCCGCCCGCCGCCGGGCAGCATCGGGCCATCGTCCCACCAAACAGGAGACACGACGATGACCACCGACCGACTGCTGAAGACCGCCCTGCTGCTCGACGCCGCCGCGAGCGGTGCGACCGGGCTCCTGCTCGCCCTCGGCGGCGGCGCCCTCGCGGGCTGGCTGGGCCTGCCCGAAGCCCTGCTGCGGGAGGCGGGGCTCGTGCTCCTGCCCTTCGTGGCCGGGCTCCTCTGGCTCGCCCGGAGCCGGCCGATCCCGCGCGCCGGGGTCTGGATCGTGGTGGGCGCGAACCTCGCCTGGGTCGCCGCCAGCCTCGGCCTCCTCGCCGTCCCGGTGCTGCACCCGACGGCGCTGGGCATCGCCTTCGTGCTGGCGCAGGCCGCCGCCGTGCTCGGCTTCGCGGTCGTGCAGGCGGTGGCGCTGGGGCGGGGCGGGGCGGAGACGGCCGGGGCGTGAGCGCAGCCGGCTGCCGAAAAACGAAAGGGGCGCCGTCGCCGGCGCCCCTTCTGACGTCTGCCGTCGTCCGATCGCGGATCAGACGCTGTAGTACATCTCGTACTCGACCGGATGCGGGGTCATCTCGTAGCGCATCAGCTCTTCCCACTTGAGCTCGATGTAGCTCTCGATGAAGTCCGCGTCGAAGACGCCGCCGGCGGTCAGGAAGGCGTTGTCCTTCTTGAGCGACTCGAGGGCCTCGCGGAGCGAGCCGCACACCGTCGGGATCTTCTTAAGCTCCTTCGGGGGCAGGTCGTAGAGGTTCTTGTCCATCGCCTGGCCGGGATGGATCTTGTTGTTGATGCCGTCGAGGCCGGCCATCAGCATCGCCGCGAAGGCGAGGTAGGGGTTGGCGGTCGGATCCGGGAAGCGGACCTCCACGCGCTTGGCCTTCGGCGAGGTGGTGTAGGGGATGCGGCAGGAGGCCGAGCGGTTGCGCGCCGAGTAGGCGAGCAGGACCGGGGCCTCGTAGCCCGGGACGAGACGCTTGTAGGAGTTCGTCGACGGGTTGGTGAAGGCGTTGAGCGCCTTGGCGTGCTTCAGGATGCCGCCGATGTAGTAGAGGCAGGTCTCCGACAGGTCGGCATACTGGTTGCCGGCGAAGACCGGCTTGCCGCCCTTCCAGATCGACTGGTGGACGTGCATGCCCGAGCCGTTGTCGCCGAAGATCGGCTTCGGCATGAAGGTCGCGGTCTTGCCGTAGGCCTGGGCGACCTGATGGATGCAGTACTTGTAGATCTGCATCTGGTCGGCCATCAGGGTGAGGGTGTTGAACTTCATGCCCAGCTCGTGCTGCGCCGAAGCCACCTCGTGATGGTGCTTCTCGACCGTGACGCCCATCTTGGCCATCATGGCGAGCATCTCGCCGCGGATGTCCTGGCACGAGTCGATCGGCGGAACCGGGAAGTAGCCGCCCTTGGTCTTGACGTGATGGCCGAGATTGCCGCCGTCATAATCGGTGTCGGTGTTGATCGGCAGCTCCGGATCGTCGACCTGGAAGCCGGTCTTGTACGGCGTGGCGGAGTACTTCACATCCGAGAAGATGAAGAACTCGGCCTCGGGGCCGACGTAGACGGTGTCGCCCACGCCGAGCGACTTCATGTAGGCCTCGGCCTTCTTGGCGATGCCGCGCGGGTCGCGGGTGTAGCGCTCGCCAGTCGAGGGCTCGAGGATGTCGCAGACGATCGAGAGCGTGGTCTGCGCGAAGAAGGGGTCGATGCAGGCGGTGGCCGGATCCGGCATGAGCATCATGTCGGACTCGTTGATGGCCTTCCAGCCGGCGATGGAGGAACCGTCGAAAGCGGTGCCGTCGGCGAAGATGTCCTCGTCGATCATGGTCACGTCGAAGGTGACGTGCTGCCACTTGCCACGCGGGTCGGTGAAGCGGAAATCAACGTACTTGACGTCGTTGTCCTTGATGAATTGCAAGACGTCCTTGGCGGTCTTCATGGGACGGTTCCCTTTCTTGGATTTCTGGGCGGGCGCGCTGCCGCGGTCGGGAAGACGGGCCCGAAAGGCGGGGTACTGCCGGGGTCTAGGCGGGCTGAGGGGATCAGATCGCGTCCAACCCGGTCTCACCGGTGCGGATGCGGACGGCTTCCTCGATGTTGGAGACGAAGATCTTGCCGTCGCCGATGCGTCCGGTCTGGGCGGCCTTGCGGATCGCATCGACCGCCTTCTCGACCATCTCGTCGGGAAGCACGATCTCGACCTTCACCTTCGGCAGGAAGTCCACGACGTATTCCGCGCCGCGGTAGAGTTCCGTGTGGCCCTTCTGCCGGCCGAAGCCCTTGGCCTCGGTGACGGTGATGCCCTGGAGTCCGACCTCCTGGAGCGCCTCCTTCACCTCGTCCAGCTTGAAGGGCTTGATGATAGCCTCGATCTTCTTCATCGCCTCCGACACTCCGAAGATGTGAGAGGGACCGGCTCGTCACCGGTCCGCGACCGTCATTAGCACGCCGCGTGCCATTGGGAACCGATATTCCGACACGCCCAGAAATCGCGCAGGACGGGTCCTTCCGGCATTCTGGTGTCCTGTCGGCACGGACGCAATAGCCGTTAAACTAGGCATATGCACAAGATCTGTGCACACGATTTGCCCAGTTCGGTGACCAACGGCTGAGCATCGGGCTCTCGACGCGCGGGCGCCTCGCCGGGGTGGGCCACGACGGGCCGAGAGGCTCCCGTGCCCTGGCGCGCCGGTCGTCGTGCCTGCGCACAACTACGCCCGCGACGCTCGGTCGCGCCCGCCCGCGGGAACATCCGGCGCCTCGCCGCGGCGCGGACGGCGGCGAACCACCGAATCGGACCCGAGAGACGCGGAGGCGCCCGCCGCGCGGACCTTGCGGAGGCCGGGCGCAGCCGCCACTCTTCCGCCGGATCCAACCGGACGCCGCCATGATCGAGCTCCTCACCCCCGCCGAAATGGGCCGTGCCGACCGGCTGGCGATCGACGCCGGGACCGCCGGCATCACGCTTATGGAGCGGGCCGGACGGGCGGTGGCGGACGCGGTCTCGGTCCGTCATCCCCTCGGCACCCGCGTGCTGGTGCTCTGCGGGCCGGGCAACAACGGCGGGGACGGCTTCGTCGCCGCCCGGGTCCTGAAGGAGCGCGGCTACCTGGTGACGCTGGCGCTGCTGGGGGACCGCGCCCGGCTCGCCGGCGACGCGGCGCTGGCGGCCGCGACCTGGCGCGACCCGGTGGAGCCGCTCGACGGGGGCAGCGCGCCGCGGCTGCTCGGCCGGGCGGGCGCCGTGGTGGATGCGCTCTTTGGGGCCGGGCTCGCGCGGCCGCTCGACGGGGAGGCGGCGGCGGTGGTCGACGCGGTGAACCGGTCGCGCCGGCCGGTCCTGGCGGTCGACCTGCCGTCCGGCATCGACGGGGCGACGGGCGCGGTCCTGGGCACCGCGATCCGGGCCGAGGGGTCGGTCACCTTCTTCCGGCTGAAGCCGGGCCACCTGCTCCTGCCCGGGCGGGTGCATGCGGGCACGGTCACGCTCGCCGACATCGGCATCCCGGCCTGGACGCTCCGCGAGATCGGCCCGCGGCTCTTCCGCAACCGTCCGCCCCTGTGGCGCGACCGGCTGGCCGCACCGGGCCTCGCCGACCACAAATACGCGCGCGGGCATGCGGTGGTGGTCAGCGGGCCGGCGCTCAGGACCGGGGCGGCGCGGCTGGCGGCGGGCGCCGCGCTGGCGGCGGGGGCCGGCCTCGTCACGCTGGCGGCCGATCCGGCGGCGGCGCGGGTCGCGGCGACCCACCTGACCGCCGTCATGATCGCCGAGATCGCGGGCGCCGACGGGCTTCGCGGACTCCTCGCGGACCGCCGGCTGAACGCGGTTGTGATCGGGCCGGCCGCCGGGGTCGGGGAGGCGACGCGCAGCCTCGTCGGGGCCGTGCTCGGGGGCGCGCGGGGCGCGGTGCTCGACGCCGACGCGCTGACGAGCTTCGCGGAGGATCCCGAGGCCCTTTTCGGCCTGATCCGGTCCGGCGGCGGCCCGGTGATCCTGACCCCGCACGAGGGCGAGTTCGCCCGCCTCTTCCCCGACCTCGCCGGGGGCCCGAAGACGGAGCGGGCGCGGGCGGCGGCGCGGCGCTCGGGCGCGGTGGTCGTCCTGAAGGGGGCCGACACCGTCGTGGCCGCACCCGACGGCCGGGCGGCCATCAACGACAACGCGCCGCCCGACCTCGCCACGGCGGGCTCGGGGGACGTGCTCGCCGGAATTGCGGGCGGGCTCCTGGCGCGCGGGCTGCCCGGCTTCGAGGCGGCCGCGGCGGCGGTTTGGCTGCACGGGGAGTGCGGGCGGCGGGCCGGCCCGGGGCTCACCGCTGAGCACCTCGCGCCCGAGCTGCGCCCGGCGTTGGCCGATCTCTACCGGGAAGCGCGGGAGGCGGCGCTGCCGCCCGGGTCGCTGATGGCGGCGGACGACGAGCCCGACTACGGCGGCAGCGACTGAGGCCTATCCGGCCCGGAGCCGCTCCAGCCCGACCGTGTCGCGGCCTTCCGCGAAGGCGACGGCGAGGCGCAGGCTGTGGGCGATCCGCTCGGCGTATTCGACCAGGATCTCGGCCGTCTCGGCGCTGGCGAGGTCCTCCGCGGTGGCGCGGAAGAGCGCGAGCCAGCGGGCGAAGAGGGCGTCGTCGATGCCGGGCAGGCCGACGTGCTTCGGCACGGGGCGGCCGTCGTAGCCGCCGGCCCCCAGCGCGACCGAACCCCAGAAGGCGCGCATGCGGGCGAGATGGGCCGGCCAGGCCCCAGGAGGTATGGCGGCGTCGAAGACGGGCCCCAGCCGCTCGTCCCCGCGCACGCGTTCATAGAAGCCGTCGACCAGGCGGGCGAGAAGCGCCTCGTCCAGATCGGGCGGCAGGCGGCGCTCGACGAGGCGTACGGGCGTTCCGGCGGGGCGGGGCGGGGGTGTGGCGGGCAAGGTCGCGGTCCTTCTTCGTCTTCTTGATATAGAGCCATCGGCGCGGCCAGCCTCTCCGTTGAGACACGGATGGCGATGCGGTAGCCCTGTTGCGAGGCGCGCGAGGAGAGGCGGCGGATGCTGATCGGGATCGACTGGGGCGGCACGAAGATCGAGGCGATCGGGCTCGACGAGGCCGGGGCGGAGCTGTTCCGCCGCCGCATCCCGACGCCGCGCGAGGACTACGATGGCTCGATCGTGGCCGTGCGCGACCTCGTCCTCGCGGTGGAGCAGGCGGCGGGGCGGCGCGGCAGCATCGGGATCGGCATGCCGGGCAGCGAGAACCCGCGCACGGGCCTCATCCGCAACGCCAATTCCTGGTGGCTCAACGGCCGTCCGCTGCGCCGCGACCTGGAGGCCGCGCTCGGCCGGCCCGTGAGGTTGCAGAACGACGCCAATTGCTTCGCGGTGTCGGAGGCGGTCGACGGGGCGGGGGCGGGGGCGCGGGTCGTCCACGGCCTCATCCTCGGCACCGGTCACGGCTCGGGGATCGCCCTGGATGGCCGCCCGCATACCGGCTTCCAGGGCCTCGCGGGCGAGATCGGGCATTATTCGCTGCCCTGGCCGAAGGGGCCGGAGGAGTATCCGGGTCCGGCCTGCTGGTGCGGGCGGACGGGCTGCCTGGACATGATGTGCTCCGGCGTCGGCTTCGAGCGCGAGCACCGGGAGCGCACCGGGGCGGCGCTGAAGGGCCGCGAGATCGTCGAGCGCATGCGGGCCGGCGACGCGGCCGCGCGGCAAACCTTCGCGATCTATGCCGACCGGCTGGCCCGCTCCATCGCGCTCCTGATCGACATTGTCGACCCGGACGTCTTCGTGCTGGGCGGCGGCATGTCGAATGTCGACGAGCTCTACGGGGTGCTTCCCGGCCTCGTCGCCCCTTACGTCTTCGCCGACACGGTCGAGACGCCGATCGTCAAGGCGCTCCACGGGGATTCGTCGGGCGTGCGCGGGGCGGCCTGGCTCTGGAAGGAGGAGGGGGGTGGTGCGGGTGAAGGGACTCGAACCCCCATGCCTCGCGGCGACGGAACCTAAATCCGTTGTGTCTACCAGTTCCACCACACCCGCATCGCGCCGCACCATAGGCGGAGGGCGGGCGATCGGCAACCGACGCCCGGCCCGTCCGGACCTGGAAATTCCGGGCCGCATCCCACATTTCGCTTCCCAATGCGGCGCGTCCCGACTATGACGGCGCCCGAAACGTGGGCGGAGCGCCTTCCCGGTCGGGCACCGGAGGGGGCGCGTCGCCGTACCCCGATAACGAACAGGACTACGCCCCCATGCAGGTGACCGAGACTCTTTCCGAGGGCCTCAAGCGCGAGCTGAGGCTCGTCGTGCCGGCCCATGATCTCTCCAGCCGTCTCGACGCGCGGCTGAACGAGATGAAGGATCGTGTCCGGATCAACGGCTTCCGGCCCGGCAAGGTGCCCGTCGCCCACCTGAAGCGCCTCGTCGGGCGGCAGGAGATGGCGCAGATCATCGACACGGTGATCGGCGAGACGATCCGCAGCGTGGTCGAGGAGCGCAAGGAGCGTCCGGCGCTCAACCCCGAGGTCAAGCTCGCCGACGAGACCGAGGCCGAGAAGGTCGTCTCCGGCGAGGCGGACCTGGTCTTCACCGCGTCCTACGAGCTCCTCCCCGAGTTCGACCTGAAGGACATGTCCTCGATCGAGCTGGAGCGCCCGGTCGCCGAGGTGACCGAGGCCGAGGTCGACGAGCAGGTCAACCGCATCGCGGAGGGCAACCGGCCGTTCGTCGCCAAGGAGGGCCCGGCGGCCACCGGCGACCGCGTCACCATCGACTTCGTCGGCAAGCTCGACGGCGTGGCCTTCGAGGGCGGATCCGGCACGGACGTCGACCTGACGCTCGGCTCGGGCCAGTTCATCCCCGGCTTCGAGGAGCAGCTCGTCGGCGCCTCGGCGGGGGACGCCAAGACAGTCAACGTCTCCTTCCCGGAGGAGTATCCGGCCAAGCATCTCGCCGGCAAGCCGGCGGAGTTCGAGGTCACCGTGAAGGCCGTGCAGGCGCCCGGCGAGCTCGTCGTCGACGACGAGTGGGCCCAGAAGCTCGGGCTCGAATCGGTGGCGAAGCTCCGCGAGGTGATCAAGGAGCAGATCCAGAATCAGTTCGCCTCGGCGTCGCGCGCCAAGGTCAAGCGCAAGCTCCTCGACACGCTCGACGCGCTCTACACCTTCACGCTGCCCGGGAAGCTGGTCGAGGGTGAGTTCGAGCAGATCTGGAAGCAGGTCTCCGACGAGATGGCCCAGGCCGGAAAGACCTTCGAGGACGAGAGCACGACCGAGGAGGCGGCCCGCGCGGACTACCGCAAGATCGCCGAGCGCCGCGTGCGCCTCGGCCTCGTCCTCTCCGAGGTCGGCGAGAAGAACGACGTGAAGGTGACCGACGAGGAGGTCAGCCGAGCCCTCGTCGAGCGCGTCCGCCAGTTCCCGGGCCAGGAGAAGGAAGTCTACGAGTACTACTCGAAGAACCCGATGGCGCTCGCCACGCTGCGCGCGCCGCTCTTCGAGGACAAGGTCGTCGACTGGATCCTCGGCCAGGCGAAGGTGAGCGACAGGACCGTCTCCAAGGACGAGTTGTTCAAGGAGCCGGAGGAGGCTTGATCCCCGGCCTCCTCCACCCGATATCTGACGTGAGCGAAGCCCGTCCCGCGCGACGGGCTTCTTCGTTCGGTTCCCGGCGCTCGTCCCTTGGTAAGCTTTTCAGGTTACCGTGAGCCGAGGTCGAGGGGCGGCCCGCGCCCCTTCCTCTGGCCGGTTTCTTGCAATATGTATCGGAGATGACATCGGGAGTGCCCGGAGAAGTCCGAAGAGTGACCGGCACACGACCCGTCTGCGCGCGCCCGCCGTTCCGGATCGGTCCGGAGAGCGCCGGCGGGACCATCGAGAATCGGCCGGCGCCGCCGGCCCGGCCGCGCCGGATGCGCGAGGCAGTCAACCGCAAAGGACCGAGGACCTCATGAGGGACCCCGTCGACACCTACATGAACATGCTCGTGCCGATGGTCGTCGAGACGACCAACCGGGGCGAGCGGGCCTACGACATCTACTCGCGCCTCTTGAAGGAGCGGATCATCTTCATCACGGGTCCCATCGAGGACTACATGGCGACGCTGGTCTGCGCGCAGCTCCTCTTCCTCGAGGCGGAGAACCCGAACAAGGAGATCGCGATGTACATCAACTCGCCCGGCGGGTTGGTGACGGCGGGCCTCGCGATCTACGACACGATGCAGTTCATCAAGCCGCAGGTGTCCACGCTCTGCATCGGCCAGGCGGCCTCGATGGCGTCGCTGCTCCTCGCCGCCGGCGAGAAGGGGGCGCGCTTCGCCCTGCCGAACGCCCGAATCATGCTGCACCAGCCGTCCGCGGGCTTCCGCGGCCAGGCGGTCGACATCCAGCTGCACGCCCAGGAGATCCTGGCGCTCAAGAAGCGGCTGAACGAGATCTACGGCAAGCATACCGGCCAGGATCCCGCGACCGTCGAAACGGCCCTGGAGCGCGACAATTTCATGACGCCCGACCGCGCCAAGGAGTTCGGGCTGATCGATGGCGTGATCTCCAGTCGCGCCGCCCTGGAAGCGTCCGCCGGCTGATCCGGCGCCGCGGCCTGCCGCGGCGAGCGTATTCGTCGCAGTACCGCTGCGGGGACCAAGCGTAACCGAGGCGAGTTTCGCCTTAAGACAACCTTGATCTTTCGGGCTCTAGCATGATTGCATTGGAGCTTGGGGTCGGGTCGATCCGGACGAGATCCTTCGGGGTTTCGTCCAGCGCCGCTCGGGCGGGGTCGTCCGGGGCGCGAGACATTGATGGGGAGCCGGTCCGCCCGGCTTCCGGCCGGAGCCGAGGCGGAGCGTCCCAGCGGGGCGGCGAGCCGGGGCCGAGGCTCCTGTAAGAGGCGTGGCTCCGCCGCGGTCCCGACGACCGGGGCGGGCGCCACCCGACGGAGACGATGATGAGCGGCAAGGTCACCGGAAGCGACACCAAGAACACTCTCTACTGCTCGTTCTGCGGCAAGTCGCAACACGAGGTGCGCAAGCTGATCGCCGGACCGACGGTGTTCATCTGCGACGAATGCGTCGAGTTGTGCATGGACATCATCCGCGAGGAGAACAAATCCTCGCTGGTCAAGTCCCGCGACGGCATTCCGACGCCGCGCGAGATCCGCAAGGTTCTCGACGACTATGTCATCGGCCAGGATCATGCCAAGAAGGTCCTGTCGGTCGCGGTCCACAACCACTACAAGCGCCTGAACCACGCGTCGAAGAACAACGACGTGGAGCTGGCGAAGTCGAACGTGCTGCTCATCGGGCCGACCGGCTCGGGCAAGACGCTGCTCGCGCAGACGCTCGCCCGCATCCTGGATGTCCCCTTCACGATGGCGGACGCCACGACCCTGACCGAGGCCGGCTATGTCGGCGAGGACGTCGAGAACATCATCCTGAAGCTGTTGCAGGCGGCCGACTACAACGTCGAGCGAGCGCAGCGCGGCATCGTCTACATCGACGAGGTCGACAAGATCAGCCGCAAGTCGGACAATCCCTCGATCACCCGCGACGTGTCGGGCGAGGGCGTCCAGCAGGCGCTGCTCAAGATCATGGAAGGCACGGTGGCCTCGGTCCCGCCGCAGGGCGGCCGCAAGCACCCGCAGCAGGAGTTCCTGCAGGTCGACACCACCAACATCCTGTTCGTGGTCGGTGGCGCCTTCGCGGGGCTGGAGAAGATCATCTCCGAGCGCGGCCGCGGCACCTCGATCGGCTTCAAGGCCCGGGTCGCCGCTCCGGAGGAGCGCCGCACGGGCACCCTCTTCCGGATGGTCGAGCCGGAGGACCTCCTGAAGTTCGGCCTCATCCCGGAGTTCATCGGACGCCTGCCCATCGTGGCGACGCTCGAGGACCTGGACGAGGAGGCGCTGGTCAAGATCCTTACAGAGCCCAAGAACGCTCTGGCCCGGCAGTACCAGCGGCTGTTCGAGATGGAGGGCGTCGAACTCGTGTTCCACGAGGAGGCGCTGAAGGCGGTCGCCCGCAAGGCGATCGAGCGCAAGACCGGCGCACGCGGCCTGCGCTCGATCCTGGAAGGGATCCTGCTCGACACCATGTTCGACCTGCCCGGCCTCAAGGGCGTCAAGGAGATCGTCATCTCCTCGGAGGTCGTCGACGGCAAGGCCCGGCCCCTCTACATCTACGAGGATCGCCAGGAGGCGGCGACGTCGGCCTGAGGTTCTCGCGCCGGTTCGATTCGAAAGCGCCCGCCCTACCGGCGGGCGTTTTCATGTTCGGCCTCGCCCGACCCGCCGACGGCGCATGAGACGGGCGGGACGGGCCCGCGCCTCGCGCGGCCCATCCAGTGGCCCACCTGTGCCAATCCGGTAACGTTGCCTCGCGATCGCCGGAGCGGGGCCGGCCGCCGCGGCTCGGGCCCGGCCGCGCCGGAGACTGCCAAGTCCTTGCTTCGAAAAGCCTTTCACCACGCGTGGAATATCCGTGGGAGGCGCGGGCGTTTTCCTTGACACCCCCCGTGCCCATAGCCACCTAATACCTACCTGATACGGTCGTCGGAGACTGCTTCGCGGGCCCAGCCCATCGGGACGGGAAGCAATCGGCCGAGAGCGGTGGCGTCGCCCGGGGGATCCTGACCCCTCCGGACCGTCGCACCGGGCCGTCGCGGGTCCGCCCTCCCTCGGGGCCGCGACACGTGCCCGGGACGAGGTGCGACGAGAAAGGACATGAGAGCAATGACCGAGAAGCCCCGCACTGCCGGGGGATCCGCCGACGTCTATCCGGTGCTGCCGCTCCGGGACATCGTCGTCTTCCCGCACATGATCGTTCCCCTCTTCGTCGGCCGCGAGAAGTCCATTCGCGCGCTCGAAGAGGTGATGCGCGCCGACAAGCAGATCCTGCTCGCCACCCAGATCAACGCGGGGGACGACGATCCGGCGACCGACGCCATCTACACCATCGGCACGCTCGCCTCCGTGCTGCAGCTTCTGAAGCTGCCGGACGGCACCGTCAAGGTGCTCGTCGAGGGGGCGAGCCGCGCCGAAATCGTCAAGTTCTCCGATCGCCAGGACCTCTACGAGGCCCAGGTGAAGCCGCTCCCCGAGGAGGTCGGCTCCAAGGTCGAGATGGAGGCGCTCGCCCGTTCAGTGGTGAGCGAGTTCGAGAACTACGTGAAGCTCAACAAGAAGGTCTCTCCGGAGGTCCTGGGCACCGTCACGCAGATCGAGGACTATTCCAAGCTCGCCGATACGGTCGCCTCGCATCTCGCGGTGAAGATCCCCGAGAAGCAGGAACTGCTCGCCATCGTCTCGGTCTCGCAGAGGCTCGAGAAGGTGCTCGGCTTCATGGAGTCGGAGATTTCCGTGCTCCAGGTCGAGAAGCGCATCCGCACGCGCGTCAAGCGCCAGATGGAGAAGACGCAGCGCGAGTACTACCTGAACGAGCAGATCAAGGCGATCCAGAAGGAGCTGGGCGACAGCGAGGACGGCCGCGACGAGCTGGCCGAGCTCGAGGAGCGCATCAAGAAGACCAAGCTCTCCAAGGAAGCCCGCGAGAAGGCCGGCAACGAGCTGAAGAAGCTCCGGCAGATGTCGCCGATGTCGGCCGAGGCGACCGTGGTGCGCAACTACCTCGACTGGCTCCTGGGCCTGCCCTGGGGCAAGAAGTCGAAGCTGAAGCAGGACCTGGTCCATGCCCAGGAGGTGCTCGACACCGACCACTTCGGCCTCGACAAGGTCAAGGAGCGCATCGTCGAGTATCTCGCCGTGCAGGCCCGCGCCAACAAGCTGAAGGGGCCGATCCTCTGCCTCGTCGGCCCTCCGGGCGTCGGCAAGACCTCGCTCGGCAAGTCGATCGCCAAGGCGACCGGGCGCGAGTTCGTGCGCATGTCGCTCGGCGGCGTGCGTGACGAGGCGGAGATTCGCGGACACCGCCGGACCTATATCGGCTCCATGCCGGGCAAGGTCCTGCAGTCGATGCGCAAGGCCAAGAAGTCCAACCCGCTCTTCCTGCTCGACGAGATCGACAAGATGGGCATGGACTTCCGCGGCGATCCGTCGGCGGCGCTGCTGGAGGTGCTCGATCCCGAGCAGAACCAGTCCTTCATGGATCACTACCTGGAGGTCGAGTACGACCTCTCGGACGTGATGTTCGTGACCACGGCCAATACGCTCAACATCCCGGCGCCGCTCATGGACCGGATGGAGATCATCCGGATCGCGGGCTACACGGAGGACGAGAAGGCCGAGATCGCGCGCCGTCACCTGATCCCGAAGGCGATGAAGGACCACGGCCTCGGCGCCGGCGAGTTCGAGATCACGCCCGAGGCGCTGAAGCAGATCCTCCGCCGCTACACCCGCGAGGCGGGCGTGCGCAACTTCGAGCGCGAGATCATGACGCTGGCCCGCAAGGCCACGAAGGATCTGGTGCTGAAGAAGACCGACAAGGTCCTGGTGGACATGAAGGTGCTCGAGGATTACCTCGGCGTGCCCCGCTTCCGCTACGGCGAGGCGGAGCGCGAGGACCAGGTGGGCGCGGTGACGGGCCTCGCCTGGACCGAGGTCGGCGGAGAGTTGCTGACGATCGAAGCCGTCATGATGCCCGGCAAGGGCAAGATGACGGTGACGGGCAACCTCAAGGACGTGATGAAGGAATCGATCTCGGCGGCGGCCTCGTACGTCCGCTCCCGGGCCCTCGACTTCGGCATCGAGCCGCCGCTCTTCGACAAGCGCGACGTGCACGTCCACGTGCCCGAGGGCGCGACCCCGAAGGACGGGCCCTCCGCGGGCATCGCCATGGCGACCTGCATGGTCTCCGTGATGACCGGCATCCCGATCTCGAAGGACATCGCCATGACCGGCGAGGTGACCCTGCGCGGGCGGGTGCTGCCGATCGGCGGCCTGAAGGAGAAGCTGCTCGCGGCGCTGCGCGGCGGCCTCAAGAAGGTGCTGATCCCGGAGGACAACGCCAAGGATCTGGCCGACATCCCCGAGAACGTGAAGAGCGGGCTCGAGATCGTGCCGGTCAGCCGGATGGACGAGGTCCTGAAGCATGCGCTGTCCCGCCTGCCCGAGCCGATCGAGTGGGAGGAACCGGCGACCGCGCCGGTCGCGGCCGACGACGACGCGTCCGGCGTGACCGCCCACTGAACGCCGACCCGGCGAAGACCATCGAAGCCCCGCAGCCGCAAGGCTGCGGGGTTTTTCTTATGGGGGCCGCGATCGGGCGCGACCGGGACCCGAAAGGCGGCACCGATGCTCGAAAAAGTGGCCGCTCTGCGCGAAAAAGCCTTGCGGACCGCGCGTTTTCCGGGCTTTTGGCTAGCCCATGATCCGCGAGGGCGACTCGTGCGGGCCGGCTCGGTCCTGCATCGTTGAAGTCGCGGCGCGGGCCCTGGCGTCAGACGCGCGAGGGCTCCGGGTCCGGATCGAGCCGCGCGAGGCCCGGAGGCCTCCCCGCGAGGCCGGGTTGCGCCCGGCCGCGAGGTTCATCAGCAGGACCGGGTCCGGCGGGCCCGGCCGGCCAGACCAAGAAGGAACTTGAGGCATGAACAAGAACGAGCTGATCGCCGAGGTCGCCACCAAAACGGGCCTGACCAAGGCCGCCGCCGGTGAGGCGGTGGACGCGACCTTCGATGCGATCTCCGCCGCGCTGTCCAAGGGCGACGACGTGAAGATCGCCGGCTTCGGCAACTTCAACGTGGCCGCGCGCGCCGCCTCCGAGGGCCGCAATCCGCGCACCGGCGAGACCATCAAGATCCCGGCGCAGAAGGCGCCGAAGTTCCGGGCCGGCAAGGGCCTCAAGGACGCCGTCAACGGCTGATCCGCCTCCGTCTTGCGACCGTTGCGAGCCCCGTCCGGACCCTCCGGGCGGGGCTTTCGCGTTCGCAGGGCGCCCCAGGGGCCGCGCTCGTCCGTCCGGGGCATGGCGGCGCTGGCGATGCCCCGCCCGACAATGATCACATTGGCTCCCTAGACCCGCGTGCGGGGCAGACGCCATCGGCCGGCCAGGGCTCGCGGCACAAGGGGGGCAGGGGATGAGTGTTCGGCGGCGGCTCGGCAAGGCCTTGACCCGCATGGGCTTCCGGCGAAGCTGGGAGGACCGGTGCTTCTCCGCCGCCCGCCGGTGGTCCAACCGGGAGCTCGCGCGCTTAGCACCCCTGTTCTCCGGCGACGTGGTCAACGTCAGCGCCTGGGAGGACAAGGACAAGGAAGGGCGGCGCTACGCCGACTATTTCCCGGGCAAGCGCTCCTACACGATCACGAACTACGGGACCGAACAGGGCGTGCTGCAGGGTCGCGAGGACGAGCTGTTCCTCGATCTCGAAAAGCCGCTCGATCCCGCGCTGGAACGGCGCTTCGACGTCGTCTTCAACCACACCACGCTGGAGCACGTCTGGGATTTCCGCACGGCCTTCGCGCATCTCTGCGCGCTGTCCGCCGACATCGTGATCCTGGTGGTGCCCTGGATCCAGCCGCAGCACACCGACTACGGCGACTTCTGGCGCTTCTCGCCCCAGGCGCTCGCCCGCCTGTTCGACGAGGAAGGCTTCACGACCCTCTACCTGTCCTGGGGGCGGGGCGAGGGCGAGGCCGTCTACGTCTTCGGGATCGGGACGCGGAAGCCGGAGACGTGGCGGGACCGCTTTGCGGAGAGCCTCGTCGACCCGTCGGCGCCCGGTTTCCTGAAGCTCCCGCCGGACTACGCCGGCCGCCGTCTCTTCCCCGGGGCACCGTGACCGGCGAGGCCGGTCACCGCCCGCGCTTGCCTTTGCCGAGGCTCGTCAGCGACGGGTAGCGGCCGCGGGGCACGACCGCGGGCGGGGCGGGGGGCGGCGTCGGCTTCAGGTGCAGGCGCTTGGGATCCTGGGGCGGGGCGGCCGGGGAGTCGGGAGTCCTGGGGGCGGCGACGTCCTTGCCTTCCGCGATGCGCACGAGCTGGGCGAGAACCACGGCGGCGCCCTTGAGGCGGTCTTCGGGGCGCGGCCAGTCGCGGGTCAGCACGATCTTCTGGTCGGGCCGGATCTTGGCCAGCGAGCCCTGCTCGGCGATCCAGCGGACGAGGCCGGCGCCGTTGGCGAACTTGCTCTCCCGGAACGAGATCACGACGCCCTTCGGGCCGGCGTCGATCTTGTCGACGTTGGCCTTCCGGCAGAGGCTCTTGATGAAGACGATCTTGAGCAGGTGCTCGACCTCCTCGGGGAGGGGGCCGAAGCGGTCGATCATCTCGGCCCCGAAGGCGTCGATCGCCTCGGTGGTCTCCAGGTCCGCCAGGCGCCGGTAGAGGCCGAGGCGGAGCTGCAGGTCGCCGACGTAGGTTTCGGGGATGAGGACGGGGGTGCCGACCGTGATCGACGGGGACCACTTCTCCTCCTGGACCTCCTCGATGTCGCCGGCCTTCAGCGAGGCGACGGCCTCCTCGAGCATCTGCTGGTAGAGCTCGTAGCCGACCTCCTTGATGTGGCCGGACTGCTCGTCGCCGAGCAGGTTCCCGGCGCCGCGGATGTCGAGGTCGTGGCTGGCGAGCTGGAAGCCCGCCCCGAGGCTGTCGAGAGACTGGAGCACCTTCAGCCGCCGCTCCGCCCCGGCGGTCAGCGTCTTGTCGGCCGGGACGGTCAGGAGCGCATAGGCGCGGACCTTCGACCGTCCGACGCGGCCGCGCAGCTGGTAGAGCTGGGCGAGGCCGAACATGTCGGCACGGTGGATGATGAGGGTGTTGGCGGTCGGGATGTCGAGGCCGGACTCGACGATGGTCGTGGAGAGAAGGACGTCGTACTTGCCCTCGTAGAAGGCCGTCATGACGTCCTCGAGCTCGGTCGCCGGCATCTGGCCGTGGGCGATGCAGACCTTCACCTCCGGCACGGTCTGCTCCAGGAACTCCTTGCGCGCAGCGAGGTCGGAGACGCGCGGCACGACATAGAAGGACTGGCCGCCACGGTAGTGCTCGCGCAGGAGCGCCTCGCGGACGACCAGCGCGTCGAAGGGCGACACGAAGGTGCGCACGGTCAGCCGGTCGATCGGCGGGGTGGCGATGACGGAGAGCTCGCGGACGCCCGTCAGGGCGAGCTGCAACGTGCGCGGGATCGGGGTGGCGGTCAGGGTGAGGACGTGGACGTCGGCCTTGAGCTCCTTCAGGCGCTCCTTGTGCTTGACGCCGAAGTGCTGCTCCTCGTCGACGACCAGGAGCCCCAGGTCGCGGAACTTGACGCCCTTGGCGAGCAGGGCATGGGTGCCGACGACGATGTCGCAGTGGCCGCTCTCGAGCTCCTTGCGGGTGGCGTCGGCGTCCTTGGCGGAGACGAGACGGGAGAGCTGGGCGACCCGGAAGGGGAGGCCGCGGAAGCGCTCCTCGAAGGTGCGGAAATGCTGGCGGGCGAGAAGCGTGGTCGGCACCACGACGGCGACCTGCTTGCCCGAGGCGGCGACCGTGAAGGCGGCGCGCAGCGCCACCTCGGTCTTGCCGAAGCCGACGTCGCCGCAGACCAGGCGGTCCATCGGCCGGCCGGCGGCGAGATCCTCGTGCACGGCCGCGATGGCGGCGAGCTGGTCGTCGGTCTCCTCGTAGGGGAAGCGGGCGGCGAACTCGTCGGCGAGGCCCTCGGCGGGGGTGAGGACCGGGGCGGGTCGCAGGAGGCGGGCGGCGGCGGTCTTGATGAGGCTGTCCGCGATCTCGCGGATGCGCTTCTTCATCTTCGCCTTGCGGGCCTGCCAGGCGACGCCGCCGAGCTTGTCGAGCTGGACCTCGGCGTCGTCGGAGCCGAAGCGGGTCAGGAGCTCGATGTTCTCGACCGGCAGGTAGAGCTTGTCGCCGCCCGCATAGACGAGTTCCAGGCAGTCGTGCGGGGCGCCGGCGGCCGTGATGGTCTTCAGGCCCGTGAAGCGGCCGATGCCGTGGTCGACATGGACGACGATGTCGCCCTCGGCGAGCCCGGTCACCTCCGTCAGGAACTCGGAGCCCTTGGCGCGACGCTTCTTGGCCCGCACGAGGCGGTCGCCCAGGATGTCCTGCTCGCCCAGGATGGCGACGTCGTCGATCTCGACGCCCGCCTCGATGCCGAGCACCCCGACGCCGACCGCGCCCTTCGGCAGGGCCAGGATCTCGGGGAAGGTCCTGACCGGCTTCAGGTCCGTCAGGCCATGGTCGCCGAGGACCTGCGCCAGGCGATCGAGCGCCCCGTCCGACCAGGCGGCGATCATCACCCGGCGCCCGGCCTTGCCGAGTTCGCGCACGTGGGAGACCGCCGCGTCGAAGACGTTGACGTCCCCGGCCTGGCGTTCGGTCAGGAAGCTGCGCCCCTGGCGGCCGCCGAGGTCGAGGACCGCGGGACTGTCCGGAACCGCGAAGGGGGAAAGGTTGGCGACCTTGCGGGCCTCCAGCCGGCCGTGCCACTCCGCCGCGGTCAGGTAGAGCGCCTCGGGCTCGACCGGCTTGTAGGGGACCGCACCGCCGCGCGCGTCGCCCATCGCCTCGCGGCGGGCCTCGTAGTGCTCGCGGATCTGGTCGAGCCGCTCGCCGACGCTCTCCTCGACGTGGCTCTCCAGGACGAGCGGCACGTCGCCGACATGGTCGAAGAGCGTCTCCAGCTTCTCGTGGAAGAGCGGCAGCCAGTGCTCCATGCCGGCGTAGCGGCGGCCCTCGGAGATGTGCTGGTAGAGGACGTCGTCCTTGGTGGTCGCGCCGAAGCGGGCCACGTAGGCACGGCGGAAGCGGCTCACCGTGTCGGGGACGATGGTCACCTCCGACATGGGCACCCATTCGAGGCGCTTCAGGCTGCCGGTGGTGCGCTGGGTCTCGGCGTCGAAGCGGCGGATCGACTCCAGCGTATCGCCGAAGAAGTCGAGCCGGACGGGGGCCTCGGCGCCAGGCGCGTAGAGGTCGAGGATGCCGCCGCGCACGGCGTATTCGCCGGTTTCCCGAACCGTCGACGTGCGCGAGAAGCCGTTGTTCTCCAGCCAGCGGACGAGGTCCGCCATGTCGACCCGATTGCCGGGCACGGCCGAGAAGGTCTCGGCGGCGATGAGCGCGCGCTCGGGCACGCGCTGGACGACGGCGTTGACGGTGGTCAGCAGGACCACCGGCTTGTCGGTCGCCTCGGGCTTGGCGAGGCGCGACAGCGTGTTCATCCGCCGCGCGACGACTTCCGGGGTGGGCGAGACGCGGTCGTAGGGCAGGCAGTCCCAGGCCGGGAAGGTCATCACCTTCACGTCTGGGGCGAAGAAGCCGAGGGCCGCCTCCAGGCTCGCCATGCGGGCGCCGTCGCGCGCCACCGCCAGGAGGCCCGGCCGGCCGCCGCGTCCGCCTTGCGCGCGGGCGAGGTCGCCGATCGCGAGGGCCTCCAGGCCGTCGGGCAGGCTGGCGACGGTGACGTGGCGGTGGCGGTCGAACAGGCCTTTGAGGGGCTTCATGCGTCGAGATCCGTGCGGGCGCCGGGGCGCCGCGAAGGGGGTGGGTTCGGCGAGCGGCCGGCGAGGGCGCGCCGGGGGCTCAACGCATGACGAGACCGCCCGGCTGCGTGTGGAAGGCCTTGACCTGCCGGAAGAGCGGCGTGTCGTAGTTGCCCGGCGTCTCCTCGCGGTCGATGATCCAGGCGAATAGATCGCGGTCCGGCACGTCCATCAGCCGCTCGAACTCCGCGAAGTCCGTCTCGGACAGGGTCGCCAGGTGGGCGTCCGCGAAGGTGCCGAGGAGAAGGTCCATTTCCTTCGTCCCGCGATGCCAGGCGCGGAAGAGCGCCTTCTTGCGCGAGGGCGGCAGGCCGTCGGAGGAGATCTGGGTGCCGGACATCGGTCTGAAGCCTCGTCGGAACAGGCGAGCGCCGCCGGGGCCGGGAGGCGGCACCGTCGGGACATGGCGGCGGGGGCGCCGCGGGGCACATATAGCGTGGCCGGCCCGGCCTGTCAGGTCCGGGCCGCGCATCCTGCCCCGGCGCGGGGCGCGGGGCGGCCGCCACGGACAGGGCCGAAATCGCCGGTCGGGGTGGCGGCCGCACTCGTCTCGACTTGTTAAATGTTGAAGTATTCACAAGCTCGCAACCGAGATCCTCGGTAATCATTGCAGGCGTGAGCGTTACGGCGCAGTCTCATTCAGGACTATGCAGCCTCCTCAGTGCCTGCCGACGTGTCGATGCCCCAATCTCATTCCGCCTCGCTCTCCACCTTCCGGGCCGTCCTGGCCGACGAGACCGGCGGCTATTCGGTGGTGGCGGCCATCATGGTGCCGGTCTGGATCGGGCTGACCGGCTTCGCCTGCGAGGCGGGGCTGTGGCTCTACTCGAAGCGCACCATGCAGGGCGCCTCGGATCTCGCGGCGGTCAGCGGCGCCACGGCGGGCAAGACCTCGGCGGCGGCGGCGCTTGCGGAGGCCAAGGCGGTCGCCGCCTCGATCGGCTTCGTGGACGGGACGGGCGGCGCGGTCGTCACGGTGAGCCGGCCCCCGACCCAGGGCGCCTACGCGGCGCGGCCGACCGCCGTGGAGGTGACGATCGTCCAGGACGAGCCGCGCTGGGTGTCGGCCCTGTGGAACGCCACGCCTGTGCGCGCCTCGGTCCGCTCGGTCGCGCTGCCGATCGAAGGCGGCGGCTGCGTCCTGGCCCTCAACCGCACGACGTCCGGCGCCGTGACGATCCAGGGCACGTCGGACGTGCGGCTCAGCCAGTGCGGGCTCTACGACAACTCCGCGTCCGCCAGCGCGCTGGTGGTCGGCGGGTCGGCGACCTTGCGGGCGCAATCGGTCGACACCGTCGGCGGGATCAGCGGGTCCTCGGCCATCACGGCGACGGACGGCATGCGGACCGGTTCGGCCGTCAGCCCCGACCCCTACGCGACGGCGACCTTCCCGCCGCGGACCGGCTGCACCGCGAACAGCCTGGACGTGAAGGGCAAGAAGACGCTGAGCCCGGGCGTCTATTGCAACGGCCTCAGCTTCAATGCCAATGCCGAGGCGACGCTCGAGCCCGGGATCTACTACATCGACCGGGGCAGCCTCACGGTGAACGGCGGCGCCACCATCACGGGCACCGGGGTGACGCTCGTCTTCACCTCGTCGACGGGCTCGAACTATGCGACGGCGGCCATCTCCGGCGGGGCTTCGGTCAATCTGTCAGCACCGACCTCGGGTCCGCTCGCGGGCATCGCCGTCTTCGCCGACCGCAACATGCCTGTGGGCACGACCTTCAAGTTCAACGGCGGCTCGACCCAGTCGATCCAGGGCGCGATCTACGTGCCGACCGGCAAGGTCGATTATGCGGGCGGGGCCGGGGCGGGCGGCGGCTGCACGCAGCTGGTGGCGGACACGATCACCTTTTCGGGCAACGCCCAGTTCGAGCTGAACTGCTCGGGCCGAGGCACGCGGACGATCGGAGGCGCGGGTGCGCGGCTGGTGGAGTAAGTCGGCAGGCCGGCTTCCGGCGCGCCGCGGCCTGGTGGCGGACCGCCGCGGGGCGGCGATCCTCGAGCTGTCGCTCGTGCTGCCGCTCCTCTTCATGCTGGCGCTGCTGGCGACCGATTTCGGCTTCGGGCTGTTCCGCGGCCTCCAGGTCCAGAATGCCGCGCAGTCGGGCCTGCGGTCCGCGGTGGTTGGCGGCTTCGACGCGGCCCGGATCACGGCGGTCGTCCAGGGAGCGGCGGGCGCGTCGGGCATCACCATGGCGTCGGCGCCGCGCCAGTTCTGCGGCTGCCCGGCGACGACCGGGGTCCAGGAGATCGCCTGCTCGTCGACCTGCAGCGGCGGGGCCACGGCCGGGACCTACGCGACCCTGACGCTGACCGCCCGCTACACGCCGTGGCTGGCGACGCCGTTGCTGCCGAACGGCCTCACCTTCACGACCCGTCCCCTGGTCCGGCTGCAATGACCCGGCTGGCGCGCGACCGGCGCGGCGTCTCGGCCGTGGAGACGGCGCTGGCCTTCCCGGTCTTCGCCCTGTTCCTCTATGCGCTCGTCGACCTCGGCCTGATGGCCTGGAGCCGTGTGTCGCTGCAATTCGCGGTCGAGGAGGCGGCGCGCTGCTACAGCATCAAGAGCCCCTCGTGCCTCACCGTCCGCGACACCCAGCGCTATGCGGTCGGGGCCACCTACGGCTTCAACGCGACCACCGAGAACTTCTCGGTCGGCACCGAGGGCTGCGGCGTCCGGGTCCGCGGCTTCTACCGCTACGCCATGATGAGCCACATCGGCACCAGCCTGACGACGCTGCTCTCCGCGGACACCTGCATGCCGATGTGAGGCGGGGGCGTCCCGCCGAGGGGGATGCCGAAACGAAAAAAGCCCGGGCGAACCCGGGCCTCTTCGTCGAAACTGGCGGGAGCGACGGGGCTCGAACCCGCGACCTCCGGCGTGACAGGCCGGCGCTCTAACCAACTGAGCTACGCCCCCGCATTTTCGTTCGCCGAGGGTGGTGCCCGCGGCGATGGGGGGTCGTTTAAGGCCCCCTGGGTGGGATGTCAAGCGAGCCTGTGGATCTCGTCCCGGGCGTATGCGGGGCGCGGCTTCAGGCGGCGTCGGAGCGGGCGAGGCGCTTGTCGACGTAGGTCTCGCAGGCCGACATCAGCTCCTCGACCTTGTTCTCGAAGAAGTGGTTGGCGCCCTCGACGATCTTCTGGTCGATCGTGATTCCCTTCTGGGTCTTCAGCTTGTCGACGAGGCCCTGGACGTCCTTCTGGGGCACGACCTTGTCCACGTCGCCGTGGATGATCAGGCCGGAGGAGGGGCAGGGGGCCAGGAACGAGAAGTCGTGCAGGTTGGCCGGCGGTGCGATGGAGATGAAGCCCTCGATCTCGGGCCGGCGCATCAGGAGCTGCATGCCGATCCAGGCGCCGAAGGAGAAGCCGGCGATCCAGCAGGAACGCGCGTCCGGGTGGACGGTCTGCGCCCAGTCGAGCGCCGCGGCCGCGTCGGAGAGCTCGCCGCCGCCGTGGTCGAATTCGCCCTGGCTGCGCCCGACGCCGCGAAAATTGAAGCGCAGGACCGCGAAACCGCGCTTCGCAAACAGATAGAACAGCTGGTAGACGACCTGGTTGTTCATCGTGCCGCCGAACTGCGGGTGCGGATGCAGGATGAGCGCGATGGGGGCGTTGCGCACCTTGGCCGGTTGGAATCGGCCTTCGATGCGTCCGGCCGGTCCGTTGAAGATGACTTCGGGCATGGGTGCGGTCGTCCTTGCGATGGTCTCGGGATCCCGGCGAGCGGGGCGGATGACGGCGGGCCGGGGAGGGCGGCTCGGGTCGTCGGGTCGGCTCTCGGTCGGGGTCCGCTCGGGTCCGGTGTGGCAAAGGGCCGGACGAAAGCTGTCCGGCCTGCAATCGTCCTCTGTTATCATGATCGAGGGGGACGGTTTCAAGAGTTTCGACGAGCAGAGGCACGGTCCTCGCGAGGAAGTCGGCGGAAATGGCGACAAGGCGAATCTATCTCGACCACAATGCCGGCTCGCCGCCGCGCGAAGAGGCGGTCCAGGCGGCGCTCGAGGCGATGCGCGCGGGCGGGAATCCGTCGTCGGTGCATGCCGAGGGGCGGGCCGCGCGGGCCCGGGTCGAGGCGGCGCGGGTGGCTGTCGCCGCGCTCGCGGGGGTGCCGGCCGGGCAGGTGGTCTTCACCGCCTCGGCCACGGAGGCGAACGTCACGGCGCTCAGCGCCGATTGGGTCGCGGGCGCCCGGGCGCTGCGGCTGGAGCGCCTCCTGGTCTCGGCGACCGAGCACCCCTCCGTCCTGCGCGGCGGGCGATTCCCGGCCGACCGGGTCGAGGTCGTGCCGGTCGGGCCCGATGGCGTGCTGCGCCTCGACGACCTGGCGGCCCGGCTCGCCGCCGGGACCGGTCCGGCGCTGGTCGCCGTCCAGGCGGCCAACAGCGAGACCGGCGTGCTGCAGCCGATCGGCGAGATCGCCCGGCTGGTTCGGGCCGCAGGGGGCGTCCTGGTCTGCGACGCGGTCCAGGCCGCCGGGCGCCTGCCGATCGAGGAGCTCGACGCCGACGTCCTGACGCTTTCCGCGCACAAGATCGGCGGGATCCAGGGCGCCGGGGCGCTGGTCGCCCGCAAGGCCGAGCTGCGGCCCCTGCCGCTGCTCCCCGGCGGCGGGCAGGAGGCCAATCGCCGCGGCGGCACCGAGGCGGTCCCGGCGATCGCCGCCTTCGGCGCGGCGGCGCTCGCCGCAAGGCAGGATCTCGAAAGAATCGAGCAGGTTCGCGCCGAGCGGGACTGGCTCATCGGCGCCTTGCGCTCTATATCAGGCACTGTGACGGTCTTCGGGGAAACCGCGGATCGTCTCGCCAATACCGCATCCGTCGCCCTGCCGGGCCTGCCGGCTGAAACGGCGGTGATCGCGTTCGATCTCGAAGGCGTCGCGATCTCCTCCGGCTCGGCCTGCTCTTCGGGCAAGGTGGCGGCGTCGCACGTGCTGAAGGCCATGGCGGTGCCCGCGGACCTCGTCCGCAACGCACTCCGGGTCAGCCTCGGATGGTCGACGACGCGCGAGGACCTGGAAGGCTTCGTGGCGGTCTGGCGGAAGCTCGCCGCCCGGGTCCAAACCGATCGCGGTCGCGCTGCGTAAGCACATCATGCGGAGGGCTCGCCCTTCGTCCCGTGGAATCGTCTTGAACCGGCGGTCCTTGAAGCCGCGTCGGGGGAGAGAAAAATGCCTGCAGTCCAGGAGACGGTCGAACAGGTCCTCGCGATCGACGTAGACCAGTACAAGTACGGTTTCGAGACTCAGATCGAGTCCGACCTGGCCCCGAAGGGCCTCAGCGAAGACATCGTCCGCTTCATCTCGGACAAGAAGGGCGAGCCCGAGTGGATGCTCGCATGGCGGCTGGAGGCCTATCGGCGCTGGCTGACCATGGAAGAGCCCACCTGGGCGCGGGTGGACTATCCGAAGATCGACTTCCAGGACCTCCACTACTACGCGGCCCCGAAGGGCACCGCGGGTCCGAAGTCGCTCGACGAGGTCGACCCGGAGCTCTTGCGCACCTACGAGAAGCTCGGCATCCCGCTCAGGGAGCAGGAGGTGCTGGCGGGTGTCCAGGGCGCGCGCATCGCGGTCGACGCGGTGTTCGACTCTGTCTCCGTGGTAACCACGTTCCGCGAGGAACTCAAGAAGGCTGGCGTCATCTTCTGCTCGATCTCCGAGGCGATCCGCGAGTACCCGGAGCTGGTGCGCAAGTACCTCGGTTCCGTCGTCCCGGTCACGGACAACTACTACGCGACGCTGAATTCCGCGGTCTTCTCCGACGGATCCTTCGTGTATGTGCCCCCGGGCGTGCGCTGCCCGATGGAGCTCTCGACCTATTTCCGGATCAACGAGAAGAATACCGGCCAGTTCGAGCGCACGCTGATCATCGCCGAAAAGGGCGCCTACGTCTCGTACCTGGAAGGCTGCACGGCCCCGCAGCGCGACGAGAACCAGTTGCATGCCGCCGTGGTCGAGCTCGTCGCGCTCGAGGACGCGGAGATCAAGTACTCGACGGTGCAGAACTGGTACCCGGGCGACAAGGACGGCAAGGGCGGGATCTACAACTTCGTCACCAAGCGCGGCGATTGCCGCGAGGCGCGGGCGAAGATCTCCTGGACCCAGGTGGAGACCGGGTCGGCCATCACCTGGAAGTACCCGAGCTGCATCCTGCGCGGCGACGGCAGCCAGGGCGAGTTCTACTCGATCGCCATCTCGAACGGCTACCAGCAGGTCGATTCGGGCACCAAGATGATCCACCTGGGCAAGAACACGTCGAGCCGGATCATCTCCAAGGGCATCTCGGCCGGGCGCTCCAACAACACCTATCGGGGCCTCGTCTCGATCAACAAGCGGGCGACCGACGCGCGCAACTTCACCAACTGCGACTCGCTCCTGATCGGCCACGACTGCGGCGCCCACACGGTGCCCTACATCGAGACCCGCAACGCGAGCGCCACGGTGGAGCACGAGGCGACCACCTCCAAGATCTCCGAGGACCAGCTCTTCTACTGCGTGAGCCGCGGCCTCTCCGAGGAGGAGGCGGTGGCCCTGATCGTCAACGGCTTCGTTCGGGACGTCCTGCAGCAGCTCCCCATGGAGTTCGCCGTGGAGGCCCAGAAGCTGATCGGCATCAGCCTGGAAGGCTCGGTCGGCTGACCCTCCGCGCCGGCCGCCCCGACGAGGGCCGCGGGCCGGCGCTCCATCCCCCGGACAGAACGGCAGAGCGCTCCAGCGGCGCCGCCACGGACAGAGACGACATCATGCTCGAGATCCAGAACCTTCACGCGAAGATCGCCGACGAAGACCGCGAAATCCTTCAGGGATTGTCGCTCAAGGTTAACCCCGGAGAGGTCCATGCCATCATGGGGCCGAACGGCTCCGGCAAGTCGACGCTCTCCTATGTGCTCGCCGGCAAGGAGGACTACGAGGTGACCGAGGGCACGGTCACGTTCGACGGCGAGGACCTGCTCGCCCTCGGTGCCGACGAGAGGGCGGCGCGCGGCCTCTTCCTCGCCTTCCAGTATCCCGTCGAGATCCCGGGCGTCGCCAACATGACGTTCCTGAAGGCGGCGCTGAACGCCCAGCGCAAGGCGCGCGGCGAGGGCGAGATCTCCACGCCCGACTTCATGCGGCTCGTCCGCGAGAAGGCCGGCCAGCTGGCGATCTCGCCGGACATGCTGAAGCGGCCGGTCAACGTCGGCTTCTCGGGCGGCGAGAAGAAGCGCAACGAGATCCTGCAGATGGCGGTCCTTCAGCCGAAGCTCTGCATCCTCGACGAGACCGACTCCGGCCTCGACATCGACGCGCTCAAGGTCGTCTCCGAGGGGGTGAACGCGCTGCGCTCGCCCGAACGGGCCTTCGTGGTGATCACCCACTACCAGCGCCTGCTCGACCACATCCGGCCCGATTTCGTGCATGTCCTCTCGCGGGGCCGCATCGTCCGCTCCGGCGGGCCGGAACTGGCGCTGGAACTCGAGGCCAAGGGCTACGCCGATTACGTCGGCGAGGCCGCCTGATGCCGGAGGCCGCCGCCATGACCGTCCAGCCCGCGATCCTGCGGACGCAGGCCGAGAAGGATCTGATCGAAGCCTACCGGCAGAAGCCGGAGCGCGCCGACAGTTCCGCCATCCTGCAGCTCCGCGACGCCGCCTTCGCCCGGTTCGAGAAGGCCGGCCTGCCGCATCGGCGGGTCGAGGAGTACAAGTACACGGACCTGCGCGCGCTCCTGCGCGGGGTGCCGCCCCTCGCCCGGCCGGCCGACCCGGAGACGGCGCGCGCCGTCGCCGCGGCTCCGGCCTCCCTCGCGGGCGTCGACCGTCACCGCCTCGTCTTCGTCAACGGGCATTTCGAGCCGCTCCTGTCGGACGTGGCCGGTCTCGACGGGGTCTCGACGCACCCGCTCTCGACCCTCCTGCCGCACGGCCATACCCTGGGCGAGCGGCTCGGGATCTCCGCGGCCGCCAGCGCCGACCCGATCGTGACGCTCAACACCGGGCTGATGCGCGACGGCATGGTGATCCGCGTATCCGCCAAGGCCAAGCCGAAGAAGCCTATCGAGATCGCTCACGTCTCAACCGGCGCGGCCGCGTCGGTCGCACTCCGGCACGTGATCGAGGTCGAGCCGAACGCGGAGGTCACCTTCCTGGAGACCTTCCGGGGCCCCGAGGGCGTGCCGATGCACACCAACGCGGTGACGGAGCTCAGGCTCGAGGACTGCGCAAAGGCGACCTGGATCAAGCTGCAGACCGAGGCCGTGACTGCGGTTCACTTCTCGACCCTGGTGGTCACGCTCGGCGAGAAGGCCGCGCTCGAGCACTTCGCGCTCGGAGCCGGCGCGGCGGTCGCCCGGTCGCAGCTCTTCCTCACCTTCGCGGGGGAGCACGCGACGCTCTCCACCCGCGGCGCCACGCTGCTGGACGGCCGGCGGCACGGCGACACGACGCTGGTGATCGACCACGCCGTGCCGCACGGCACCAGCCGGGAGCTCTACAAGGCGGTGGTGGACGATGAGGCCCGGTCGATCTTCCAGGGCAAGATCGTCGTGCGCCAGCACGCCCAGAAGACCGACGGCAAGATGTCGTCGAACGCCATCCTGCTGTCCGATTCCGCCGAGGCGATGAACAAGCCGGAGCTCGAGATCTTCGCCGACGACGTGGTCTGCGGCCACGGCGCCACCACGGGCGAGATCGACGACCGCCTGAAATTCTATCTCA
The DNA here is from genome assembly GCF_037203705.1 of Prosthecomicrobium sp. N25. NCBI lineage: Bacteria > Pseudomonadati > Pseudomonadota > Alphaproteobacteria > Hyphomicrobiales > Kaistiaceae > Prosthecomicrobium > Prosthecomicrobium sp. N25. The sequence goes on along the minus strand of NZ_JBBCAT010000001.1, from coordinate 2,998,909 downwards.
TGAGCCGCGGCATCCCGGAGTCAGAGGCCGAGAAGCTGCTGATCGTGGCGTTCCTGGGCGAGGTCTTCGACGCCATCGAGAACGAGGCCGTCCGGGACGCGGTGGCGGCGGAGGTCGAGCATTGGCTGGAGCGCCGTGCGACGCGGGCCGGCTGACGCCGGCCCCGAGTCCCGAGCCCCGGACCGGGGCCCGCATGGCGCGGGTCCGTCCGGGGGTGCGGTTGAGGGGCGGTGCGGGCCCCGGGACGAAAGGCGACAGGACGTGACGTTCGCTGCTGATACGACCCCCTACGACGTCGACGCGATCCGGCGGGACTTCCCCATCCTGTCCATGAAGGTGAACGGCCGCGACCTCGTCTATCTCGACAATGCGGCGAGCGCGCAGAAGCCACAGGCGGTGATCGACCGGATGGTCAAGGTGATGACCTCCGAATACGCCAACGTGCATCGCGGCCTGCATTACCTGGCCAATGCCGCGACCGAGGCCTACGAGGAGGCCCGCGAGATCGTCCGGGCCTATCTGGGCGCCGCCTCGACGGACGAGATCATCTTCACGAAGTCGGTGACCGAGGCGATCAACCTGGTCGCCAACTCGCTCGGGCAGGGGATCGGGGAGGGCGACGAGATCGTCCTCTCGCTGATGGAGCACCACTCCAACATTGTCCCCTGGCACTTCCTGCGGGAGCGCAAGGGCGCCGTCATCAAGTGGGTGCCGGTCGACGACGCGGGCAACTTCCTGTTCGAAGACTTCGAGAAGCTGGTGACGCCGCGCACCAAGGTGGTGGCCGTCACCCACATGTCGAACATGTTGGGCACGGTGACGCCCATCAAGGACATCGTCCGGGTGGCGAAGTCGGTCGGCGCCAAGGTGCTGGTCGACGGTGCGCAGGCGGCGGTCCACATGCCGGTCGACGTCCAGGATCTCGGCGTGGACTTCTACGGCATAACCGGCCACAAGCTCTACGGTCCGACCGGCATCGGCGTCCTGTGGGGCCGTCGGGAGCTGCTCGCCGAGATGCCGCCTTTCCTCGGGGGCGGAGAGATGATCCGGGACGTGACCCAGGAGTGGGTCACCTACGGCGAGCCGCCGCACCGCTTCGAGGCCGGCACGCCGCCGATCATCGAGGCCGTCGGGCTCGGCGCGGCGCTGAAATATATCGAATCCGTCGGCCGCGCCCGCATCTCCGCCCATGAGGAGAGCCTCAGGGCCTATGCGCACGAGCGGCTCGGGTCGATCAACCGGGTGAAGATCTACGGCCATGCGCCCGGCAAGGGCGCCATCGTGGCCTTCGACCTGGAAGGCGCCCATGCCCACGACGTCGCCACCATCCTCGACCGCTACGGGGTTGCGGTGCGCGCGGGGACCCATTGCGCCCAGCCGCTCTTGAAGCGTTTCGGCGTCACCTCCACATGCCGTGCATCCTTCGGGATGTACAATCGGCTCGACGAGGTCGACAGGCTTGCCGAAGCCCTTCAAAAGGCTCATGATTTCTTCGCATGACGACGGACGTGGCGGAACCGAGGGGCATCAGGCCATGGACTTGAGAGTGGACGACCGCCAGGAGACCGCGCCCGTCATCGTCGGGCCCGCGGATTCGGCCATTCCGGCGGAGGAGCTCGAGCGGCTGACGGCCGACATCGTCGGCGCGCTGAAGACCGTATACGACCCCGAGATCCCGGCCGACATCTACGAACTCGGGCTGATCTACAAGATCGACATCGACGACGACCGCAACGTCGACATCGACATGACCCTGACGGCCCCGGGATGCCCGGTCGCCGGCGAGATGCCGGGCTGGGTCGAGAACGCCGTCAGCGCCGTGCAGGGCGTCAACGACGTGCGTGTCCGCATGGTCTTCGATCCGCCGTGGGACCAGTCCCGCATGTCGGAAGAAGCCCGCGTCGCGCTCGACTGGTACTGACGGGGAGAAGCCGATGTTCGGACTGAAGGTGATCTCTCTGACGGACGCCGCCGCCGACCGCGTGAAGGAGATCATGGCGGGCTCGGACCAGGCGGTCGCGGGACTGAGGGTCGGCGTGAAGAACGGCGGCTGCGCCGGTATGTCCTACACGATGGACTATGTGGAGACGGCGGACCCGAAGGACGACGTGGTCGAGGAGAAGGGGGTCAAGGTCTACGTCGACCCCAAGGCCGCGCTCTTCCTGCTCGGCACCACCATGGACTTCGAAACGACCAAGCTCTCCTCCGGCTTCGTGTTCCGGAACCCGAACCAGGTCTCGGCCTGCGGCTGCGGCGAATCCGTCGAGCTGAGGCCGGCCAAGATCGACGCGGTCGGCTAGCCCGCCGCATGGACCTCTTCGACCGCCTGCGCGCCGCCCGTCCCGACGACTGGCGGGCCTATGTCGCCCATCCCTTCGTGGAAGGCCTCGGATCCGGGACGCTGCCGGCCGCCGCCTTCCAGAGCTATCTCGTCCAGGACTACCTGTTCCTGGTCCAGTTCGCCCGCGCCTATGCGCTCGCCGTCTACAAGGGGCGGACGCTCGAGGACATGCGGGCGGCCCATGCGGGGCTGAAGGCGATCCTGGACGTGGAAATGGACCTCCACGTCCGCCTCTGCGGTCGCTGGGGCCTCTCGCCGCGGGACCTGGAGCGCACCCCCGAGGCCCGCGCCACCACCGCCTACACCCGCTATGTCCTCGACACGGGCCTGCGCGGCGACCTCCTCGACCTGCACGTGGCGCTTGCGCCCTGCGTGGTCGGCTATGCGGAGATCGCGGCGGCGCTGGCGGCCCGGCCCGGGGCGCTCTCCGAGTCGAACCCCTACCGCGAGTGGATCGCCGAATATGCCGGCGAGCCCTACCGCGAGGTGGCCGTCGCCGCCCGCGCGACGCTCGACCGGCTGGCCGCGCGCGCCATGACCGAGGCTCGCTTCGAGGATCTCGCCTCGATCTTCGGCCAGGCGAGCCGGCTGGAGGCGGACTTCTGGAGCCAGGGGCTCGAGGTGCTCGGCGGTTAGCCACCCCGGAAACCGCGTTTTCAGCGAAGCCTTGCCGGAGCCCCCGCTCCGCCCGCTATAGTCCCGGTCCGTTGGCCCGGAGACTCGCTGCCCATGACCCGTTCCTGCCTGATGATCGTGCTCGCCGCGGGCGAGGGGACCCGGATGAAGTCCGCGATCCCGAAGGTGCTGCACGAGATCGGCGGCCGGCCGATGGTCGGCCATGTCATCGCGGCGGCCCAGGCGGCCGGCGCCGACCGGATCGCGGTCGTGGTCGGCCCGCGCATGGAGGCGGTGGCCGCCGCCGTCGCGAAGGCGGCGCCCGGGGCCCAGGTTTTCGTGCAGGAGCAGCGGCTCGGCACCGGCCATGCGGTGCTGCAGGCCCGCAAGGCGATCGAGGCGGGCGCGGACGACGTGGTGGTGCTCTACGGCGACACGCCGCTGGTCACGCCCGAGACCCTGCTCGCCGTGCGGGCGCGGCTCGCCGCCGGGACGGACGTGGTCGTCCTCGGCTTCCGCACGCCGAAGCCGGCCGGCTACGGCCGCCTGCTCACGAAGAACGACCGGCTGGTGGCGATCCGCGAGGACAAGGACGCGAGCGAGACCGAGCGGGCCGTGACCCTGTGCAATTCGGGCATCATGGGCTTCCGCGGGCTGAAGGCCCTGCAGCTGCTCGACCGGGTCGGCAACGCCAACGCCAAGGGCGAGTACTACCTGACCGACGCGGTGGAGATCGCCGTCGCGCAGGGACTCTCGGCCGCCGTCGTCGAAGGCGACGAGCCGGAGTTCCAGGGCGTCAACGACCGGGCGCAGCTCGCCCGCGCGGAAGCCGTCTTCCAGGACCGCCGCCGCCGCGCCGCCATGGCGGCCGGGGTCACCCTGACGGCGCCCGAGACGGTCTTCTTCTCCCACGACACCGTCCTCGGCCAGGACGTGGTGATCGAGCCGAACGTGGTCTTCGGCCCGGGCGTGACGGTCGAGGCGGGCGCCCGCATCCGCGCCTTCTCTCACCTGGAGGGCGCGCGCGTCGGCGCCGCCGCGATCGTCGGCCCCTATTCCCGGCTCCGCCCGGGGGCCGACATCGGCCCGGAGGCCCATATCGGCAACTTCGTGGAGATCAAGAACGCCACCGTCGAGGCGGGCGCCAAGGCCAACCACCTCGCCTATATCGGCGACGCGCGCGTGGGCGCGAAGGCCAATATCGGCGCCGGCACCATCACCTGCAACTACGACGGTTTCGGCAAGTACAGGACCGACATCGGCGCGAACGCCTTCGTGGGCTCCAATTCGTCGCTGGTCGCCCCTGTGAGGATCGGGGCGGGGGCCTATGTGGGCTCCGGCAGCGTGGTCACCGCCGACGTGCCGGCGGACGGCCTCGCCATCGGGCGCGGCCGGCAGGTCGTGCGCGAGGGCTGGGCGCGGGCCTTCCGGGAGAAGATGAAGGCCTTCCGGAAATAGGCCCGCGGCGCCCGGTCAGGCCTTCAGCAGCCAGGCGTGCTCGGGCGCGTTGTGGAACTTCCAGGTCCGCTTCGGGCCGGCCATGACGTTCAGGTAATACAGATCGTAGCCGTGGATGGTGGCGCAGGGGTGGTAGCCCCTCGGCACCAGCGTGACGTCGCCGTCCTCCACGACCATGGCCTCGTCGAGAGAGCGGTCGTCCGTGTAGACGCGCTGGAAGGCGTAGCCCTGGGGCGGGTTCAGGCGGTGATAGTAGGTCTCCTCGAGGAGCGATTCCTCGGGCAGCGCGTCGCGGTCGTGCTTGTGCGGCGGATAGCTCGACGTGTTGCCGCCGGGCGTGATCACCTCCACGACCAGCAGGGAGTCGGCCGGCTCGGTCTCCGGCAGGATGTTGGTGACGTGTCGGATGTTGGATCCCTTGCCGCGCGTCTCCTGCGAGCAGGCGTCGGGTCCGATGAGACGCGCCGGACGTGAGTCGGGCCTGCCGGGCGCCGAGCAGATGCCGAGGACCAGGTCGGTCTCCGCCGTGACCCGCCAGCGGCTGCCGGCCGGCACGTAGACGGACCAGGGCTTTCCCTCGAAGGGCGACATGCGCTCGCCGATCGTGCCCGTCTCGAGATCGCCGGCCTGGACCCGGGCCTTGCCGGAGACGAGCACGAGGCACACCTCCCGGTCGCGCGTCTCCGCCCCGTGGGCCTCGCCCGGAGCCAGCTTGACCACGTCGAAGCCCACATAGGTCCATCCGGCATTCTCGGGCGTCACATGGACTACCCGGCCGCTCGTCCGGCTCGGCTTCACGAGGAGGTTGGGCATGGGAGGCTCCGTGATGGCTGTCGGTCTTTGGCTTTCGGCACAATAGGCAAGTGCGGACCGGCTGGGGAGAGCGCCGCGCCTTGTCCGGGAATGTGCGTGGACATGGCTGGCCAGGGCCGGGCGTGCGGGGACATGACGGAACCGACGTCCGCGCAAGGGGTCGAGACGCCGCGAGCCGCAGTCAGGTCTCGCCGACGCCCCGTCGGTTGCGGGCGCGGTTCGGGGCACGGGGGCGGCGCGGCGGGCGGGGATGGGAGGCCCAGACCAGGAACTCGACCGTCAGCCAGAAGGCCAGGAGGGAAAGGCCGGCCAAGAGCAGGTGATCCGAAGGGCCCGACATCGTTGTCTCCTTCAGGAGGGAGTGGCCGGACGTACCGGCGCGTGCAGGCGTTCGACGTTCTCGCGGGTGCAGAGTTTGGTTCCGGGCTGAGAGATCGCCGCCGCGCCCGCCGCGACGCCCCAGGCGAGCGCCTCGGCGGGGCTCTCGCCGCGGGCGAGCGACCAGATCACGGCGCCGAGGAAACTGTCTCCGGCCCCCACCGTGGAGCGGACCTCGACCGGCAGGGCCGCCTTGCGCAGCACCCCGTCGCGGCTCGCCAGCAGGGCGCCGTCCGGACCGAGGGTGACGGCGACCATGTCGGCCCGGCCGGTCTCGACGAGCTGCATGGCCGCGGCATCCTGCGCCGCCGGGTCGCTGACGTCCTCGCCGACCAGCTCCTGGAGTTCCCCGAGACTCGGCTTGACGAGGTGGACCCCGCCCCCGGCGAGCGCCGCCCGCAGGGCCTCGCCCGAGGTGTCCACAACGTAGCGGGCCCCCGATGCGGCGGCGATGCGGCCGATCTCGGCCATGACCGTCGCCGGGACGCCGGGGGGCAGGCTGCCGCTCGCCACGAGGTAGCGGCACGGAACCTCGGCGACAGCCCGCAGGCAGGCCTCGATCTCGGCAGGCGACACGCGCGGGCCGTCCAGCACGAAGCGGTATTCCGCGCCGCTGCGCCGTTCGAAGACCACGTGATTGATGCGCGTCCGGCCGTCCGTATGCACCAGCCGGTAGCGGACGCGGGCCTCCTCGATCAGCTCGCCGAGAAGCGCCCCCGTGACCCCGCCCGCGATCGCGATCGCCTCCACGTCGGCCCCGAGGTTGGTGAGCACCCGCGCCACGTTGATGCCGCCGCCTCCCGGATCGTAGAGGTCGTTCCAGGTCCGGATCTTGTGCGTCGGCCGGATCACCTCGGCCTCCGACCAGAGGTCGATGGCCGGGTTGATGGTCAGCGTGACGATGTCCGGCATGCGGGGCTCCCTGGGCCCGAGTCGACCGGCCCTGCGAAGCCAGGATTAAGGTCCCGCGGCGCGGATGTCATGGGGCAGCCATCCCGGGGCCCTCCGCTGAGCCCCGGCGTTCACCCGCGCAGCACGCGAAGATGGTCGACGACCTCCTTCACGCCGGGCGTGTTCTCGGCGACCACATGGACGGCCCGACGCTCGCCGGGCGTGTCGACCGAACCCCAGAGATGGACGATGCCGGCCGCCACCGTGACGTTGAGGAGCGTGTCGACGACCCCCGCGTCGCTCCGCACCCTCTCCAGGATGCTGCGGCGGATGCCCTCGTCGTCCGCGCTCGCCTCGGCCGCCTGCTGGGCCGTGACGAGGCCGCGCAGGAGGTCGGCGCGGCTGACGATGCCGACCAGGTGCCCGCCCTTGACCACCGGCACGCGCTTGATGCGGCGTTCCTCGAGAAGCCGGGCGATGTCGCGCAGAGAGGTGTCCTCCTCAACCGTGACGACGTCGCGGGTCATCACCTCGTCGGCGCGCCGGCCGTGGCTCTTCACATAGGCGAGCGCCTTGTCCTCGGGCGTCCGGAGAAGCTCCAGCCACCAGGACGGCTTGCGGTCGGTGCCCGTCTCGGCGCGACGGATCAGGTCGCCCTCGCTCACGATGCCGAGCAGGGTGCCGAGGTCGTCCACCACCGGAACGGCGCTGATGTGGCGTTCCAGGAGCAGGGTGGCGATGGCGGAGACACTGGTGTCCGGCTTCACCGTCACGACGCCCGTGGTCATCACGTCCTTGGCTTTCATCGGTTCCTCCCTTCGTTCGCGTCCACGGCGAACCGGATCGCGGGGACCGCCCGCGCGTGACGCCATTGACGCCAATCTGGCATGCCAAGGCATTGACGCCAATCAAAAGCCGTCACCGCGCGGTCAGGAATTCCTGCGGAGACCGGGCCGGTCAGGCGAGCTCGCGCGAGGACTCGCGTTTCAGGAGCGCCCGCACGGCCGGACTCGCCGCCACGACCTTCCTTTCCGCATAGGCCTCGTGATTCTCCTCGATGCGATCGAGGTCGTAGAGATAGTTGACCATCAGTCCGTAGGCCTGCTCGAGGCCGCGGGCCGAGACGTCGCCGAGATGGTCGATGCGTTCGAGGCGCGCGCCGTTGCCGAGGTGGAAGCGGGCGACCGGGTCGACCGGACGGCCGCGGTCCGTCCGCGCCTCCAGGTAGTAGCGGGCGGCCGCCGCCTTCAGGACCGGTTCGACCCGCCCCGCCACGGCCGGATCGCGATGCCAGCCCGGACTGTCCAGCGCGTCGAGGACCTGGCGCTCGGCGGGAGTCAGCGGGCTTTCGTCCGAATTGCGCTCCTGGTCCAGCCAGCGCGCGAAGCCGGGCGCCGGGGAAAGCGTCACGAAGATCGCGAGCTGCGGCAGGTCGCGCTTCAACTCCTCGACGACCTGCTTGATCAGGAAGCTGCCGAAGGAGATGCCGGCGAGCCCCGCCTGGCAGTTCGAGATGGAGTAGAACACCGCGGTCGTCGCCTCCTTGGCGGGCAGGGGCGCGCGGTCCGGCGCGAGCAGCGGCGCGACCGCCTCGGGGATGCCGGCCGTCAGGGCGACCTCGACGAAGATCAGCGGCTCGTCGGCGAGCTGCGGATGGAAGAACGCGTAGCAGCGGCGGTCCGTCGGCTCGATCCGGCGGCGCAGGTCGTCCCAGCCGTCGATCTCGTGCACGGCCTCGTAGGCGATGAGCTTCTCCAGGATGTTGGCCGGCGTCGACCAGTCGATCCGGCGCACGACCAGGAAGCCCCGGTTGAACCAGGAGGAAAACAGGTGCACCAGGTCGGTGTCGAGCACCTTCAGCGCCGGCTCGTCGGCCGTCAACTCGAGCACGTCGGCACGCAGGCGCACGAGGGCGAGGGTACCGCCCGGCGCGAGATTGAGCCGGCGCAGCAGCTCCTGGCGGAGCGGTTCGGCGGCGATGTGGAGTTCGCTGACCGCGAGCGGGCTCGGGTCGCGACGCCAGGCCTCGACCGCCCGGGCGACCCGCTCCTCGTCCGGGCCGAACCGCTCGACGAGGCCGGTCAGGAAGCGAATCCGCTCCTCCGGGGCGAGTCCGGCGTAGCGCGACAGGATCTCCGCCGCGATCGCCACGCCCGAAGCCTCGCCCCGATGGGAGACGAGATCGGCCGCCAGCACCGCGATGTCGGTCCGGGCCAGCGCCGGGCGCGGCTTGGGGCCCAACCCCACGAGTCGCGAGGCGCGTTCACTCACGGTCGCAAGAAGTTCGGCCATGTAATTGATATTCATGGAGAGTGCCCCTCGCTCGCATGCTCCTGCGGGCCAGCCCGGGCATGCCCGCGGCCTATTACATAGGGTCGCAACTACGCCCGGTCCCGTCGAGTTTCCGCCCGAGCCGTGGTTCTTTCGTGAAGGTGCGGCACCGGCCCGCATTCCGGCGTTGACCCTCCCGGCACCGGCCGGTACCAGTGCTGCCGACCCCCGTCGGCGAGTATCCCCGCATGCCCGATCTCGACCGCGCCCGCGCGGCGCTCCGTTCGATCTTCGGCTTCCAGGACTTCCGGGCGGGCCAGGACGAGATCCTCGCGGCGGTCCTCGGCGGCTCGGACGTCTTCGCGGTGATGCCGACCGGCAGCGGCAAGTCGCTCTGCTACCAGCTCCCGGCGATCCTGCGCGACGGCCTGACCCTGGTCGTCTCCCCGCTCATCGCGCTCATGGCCAACCAGGTGGCCCAGCTCCGCGCCAACGGGATCGCGGCGGCAGCGCTGAACTCCACCAACGCGCCGGGCGAGAACCGGGCCATCTACGACGAGATCCGGGCCGGCCGGCTGAAGCTCCTCTACGTCGCGCCGGAGCGGCTCGCGATGAGCGACACCCAGGGCTTCCTCCGATCGGCCGGGATCGGGCTCCTCGCCGTGGACGAGGCGCACTGCATCTCCCAGTGGGGGCACGACTTCCGGAAAGAGTACCTGATGCTCGGGGACATCCAGGAGGCGCTCGGCAGCCCGCAGGTGATCGCCCTGACCGCGACGGCGGACATAGCCACCCGGGACGACATCGTCGCCCGCCTCTTCCGCCGCGAGCCGCAGGTCTTCGTGCACGGATTCGACCGGCCCAACATCCGGCTGGCGATCACCCAGAAGTCGTCCACCCCGAAGCAGATCGCCGCCTTCCTGGACGAGCACAAGGGCGAGAGCGGCATCGTCTACGCCTCCACCCGGGCGCGGGCGGAGGACATGGCCTCGAGCCTCGCCGGCCGGGGCTTCCGGGCGATCCCCTACCACGCCGGCCTGGAGAAGGAGGACCGCGCCCGCGCGCTCGACACCTTCCTGCAGGAGGACGGCGTCGTCGTCTGCGCCACGATCGCTTTCGGCATGGGCATCGACAAGCCGGACGTCCGCTTCGTCGCCCATGCCGACATGCCGAAGAGCATCGAGGCCTATTACCAGGAGATCGGCCGCGCGGGCCGCGACGGGCTGCCCGCCGAGACGCTGACGCTCTGGGGCTGGGAGGACTTGAAGCGCTACCGCGGCTGGATCGACGACAGCCAGGCCTCCGACGAGCAGAAGCGGGTCGAGCACCAGCGGCTCAACGCCCTCGTGGCGCTCTGCCAGGCCCCGCGCTGCCGCCGGCAGGCGCTGCTCGCCTATTTCGGCGAGACGACCGCACCCTGCGGCAACTGCGACGTCTGCGTCGACGGCGTCGTCGCCATGGACGGCACGGTCGCGGCCCAGAAGGCGCTCTCGGCCATGATGCGCACGGGGCAGAGATTCGGCCGCGAGTACCTGGTCGACATCCTCCTCGGTGCCGGGACCGACAGGGTCGTCGAATACGGCCATGACCGTCTCCCGACCTTCGGGGTCGGCAAGGAATTCACGCGGGAGCAGTGGCGCTCCATCTTCGGCCAGCTCTACGCGGCGGGCCTGGCGACCGTCGACATGACCGAGCACGGCCGCTGGATGATCACCGAGGAGGGCGTTGCCGTCCTCAAGGGCCGGCGCACGGTGGAGCTGCGCCGCGACGCCATCGTCGCCGAGCGGTCGGAGAAGCGCGCCACCCGGCGCGAGAAGGCCGCGGCCGCCACCGCCGATCTGTCGCCGGCCGACGAGCGGCTCCTGCAGCGCCTCAAGGCGGAGCGCACCGCCATCGCGCGCGAGCGTCACGTGCCGGCCTACGTGGTCTTCGCCGACCGGACCCTGATCGACATGGCCCGCTCCCGGCCGCAGTCGCTCGCCGAGATGGGCGAGGTGCACGGAGTCGGCGCGGCCAAGCTGCGCGAGTTCGGCGAGGTCTTCCTCGCGGTGGTGCGGCGCTTCCTGGTCGAGGACGGGGGCTGATGGAACGCGTCGACTGCGTGGTCGCCGGAGCCGGCGTGGTGGGTCTCGCGGTCGCCCGGGCCCTGGCGGAGGCCGGGCGCGAGGTGATCGTGCTGGAGAAGGCCGACGCGATCGGTACCGGGACCTCCTCGCGCAACAGCGAGGTCATCCACGCCGGCATCTACTATCCGCAGGGCAGCCTGATGGCCCGGCTCTGCGTCGAGGGCCGGGCGAAGCTCTACGCCTACCTGGAGGCGCGCGGCCTTCCGCACAGGCGCTGCGGCAAGCTCATCGTGGCGACCACCGAGGCGGAGGCCGCCACACTCGGCTCGATCCGCGCCCGGGCGGCCGCGAACGGCGTCCCCGACCTCGTCCCCCTGTCGCGCGTCGAGGTGTCGGCCCTGGAGCCCGCGCTCGACGTGGTCGGCGCGCTGCTGTCGCCCTCGACCGGCATCCTCGACAGCCACGCCTACATGGCCGCGCTGCAGGGCGACGCCGAGGCCGCCGGCGCGGCCTTTGCGTTCCTGAGCCCGCTCGAGGGCGCGCGCGTCCGGGACGACGGCTTCGAGCTCGACGTCGGCGGGGCGGAGCCGATGCGGCTCGCGTGCCGGACCCTCGTCAACGCCGCCGGCCTCGACGCGCCCGCGCTCGCCCGCCGCCTCGCCGGGCTCGACCCCGCCCGCGTGCCGCAGGCCTGGCTCGCCAAGGGCAACTACTTCACCCTGACCGGACGATCCCCCTTCTCGCGGCTGATCTACCCGGTGCCGGTCCCCGGCGGCCTCGGCACGCACCTGACCCTGGATCTCGGCGGCAACGCCCGCTTCGGCCCGGACGTCGAATGGGTCGACCACGTCGACTACCGCGTCGACCCGGCGCGCGGCGCGGCCTTCTACGCCGCCATCCGGCGCTACTGGCCCGGGCTCCCGGACGACGCGCTCGCCCCGGGCTATTCCGGCATCCGCCCCAAGATCGTGCCGCCCGGCGCGCCCGCGCAGGACTTCGTCATCCAGGGCCCGGCGGACCACGGCATCCCGGGCCTGGTCAATCTCTTCGGCATCGAGAGCCCCGGGCTGACCTCCTCGCTGGCCATCGCGGACCTCGTCGCCGGGCTCGTCTGAGGCGCGCCGCCGGGCCCGGATCCCGCTCAGCCGAGCCGCGTCATGTGATTGTCCCACACCCAGCGGTCCAGGTCGGACCCGCCGAGCCGGCCGGGCGTGGCCGTGCCGGCGAGGGCGAGGCGGACGCCGGCGTTGCCGGAGGTCAGGACGAAGAGGCCGGCCCGGGCCGGCGCCGGGGCGACGCCGCACACGTCCGGCAGCGCGCTCAGGCCCAGGAAGCGGCGGCCCGGCACGTCCCAGAAGCCCGTCACCCCGCCGCGCGGGCTGGTCGCCGCCAGGATCTCCCCCGAGGCGTCGAAGGCGACGGAGCCGATATAGTTGTCGAAGCGCAGGTTGGCGTCCTCCGGAACGGGCAGGAGCTCGAGGCGCCCGGCCGGGGTTACCACGCCCACGAGTTCCGGCGCGTCTTCGGCCGGACCCTCGTACTGGCAGCCGAAGCCGATGGTGCCGTCGCGCCCGACCGCGATGTGCCGGAGGCTCGCCCGCCGCCAGGCCTCGGGCAGCTCGAAGGCGTCCCGCAGCGCCCCGTCGCGGCCGAGCAGGGCGAGGTTCGGCCGCATGGTCTCGAGGTTCAGCATGTCGCGCCCGGTCTCCGGATGGGTGCGGATACCGCCGTTGGCGACCGCCAGGACGTCGCCGCCGAAGATGAGCGCCAGGTCGTGCGGGCCGACGCCGCGGCTCGGCACCTCGCCGATGCGGCGGAAGCCGTCGCGGGCGTCGTAGAGGCCGAGGAGCCCCTCGCCCTGGTCGAAGGCGTTTTCGGTCGCCGTCAGGAGCGCCCCGTCGGGCGAGAAGACCCCGTGCCCGTAGAAATGCCGGCCCGGCGCGGCGAGGATCGTCCGTTCCACCGTGCCGGTCGCCGCGTCGATCACGGCCGCCCAGGTGCCCGGACGGCGCGCGAAGGCGACGAGCCGCCGGCCGTCCGGCGAGACGGCCACGTCGTGGCCGCGGGCGGGCAGGTCGGTGGAGAAGAGCGTCCGTCCCTCCAGGTCGAAGAGGGCGAGGCTCGCGCGCCCGCCCCGGTCGAGCCGGCAGCCGGCATAGAGCGGCGCGGCGCCGCGCGCGCCGCCGGAGACGCCCGTCGCGATCGCCGCGCCGAGCGCGACGACGAGGCTGCGCCGGTCGATCATCTCAGTCCCCGTCGAGCGAGTTGAACCCGAGCGTGATTCCGAGGGCGGCCGGCAGAGCCTCCTCGGCCTGCTGGCGGGCCGACTCGACCGCGGACTTCAGCAGCACCACCCGCGAGCGCGTCTTGGCGCCGGCCGCGAGCGGACCGATGTCGCCGGGCATCGTCTCAGCGATCGAGCGTGCCGAGGCGGCGGTCGCCAGGGTCGCGGCCCGGTAGTCGAGCGCGGGATCGATCAGGAGCGCGGCGAGGGCCTCCAGGCTTTCGAGGTTCGACGCGATCGTGCGCGCCGCCCGGCCCGAACGCGCGAACTCCGCGGCCTGGGGCTTCGCCTCCACCGGCGACTTGCCGAGCGGCAGGCCGATCTTCTGCTCCTGCAGCGCCCGGTAGAGCGTCAGCACGTCGGTGGCGGCGCGCGTCAGCACCTCCCGGGCCGCATCGGGCGTCTCGGCGCGCGCGGCGGCATCGGAGCGCTCGGCCCAGCCGGCGCGCACCGCCTCCGCGACCGCGGCGAGGTTGGCCGCGATCGCCTGCCCGACCGCGCAACGGCGCACGCCGGCCGGCGTCTGCGCCGCGAGCTGCACGGCGGCCTCGGCGTCGAAGAGGAGCCGCTCGAGGGCCGCCAGGCCCTGCACGGCCGCGCTCGCCTGCGCGAAGGTCTCCGGGGCGAGCCCGTCCTCGCCGGACCCGGCGAGCAGCCCCGCGAGCCCGCGCGTGACCGCGTTGCGGCGCTCGGGCCAGTGGTTGATCCGCTCGTAGCGCTGGCCCTCCGCGACCGGCCCGAAGCGGAGCACCTCCACGGCCGCCCAGGCGTCGGCCACCGACCCGAAGGCGGCCTTCAGGCCGTCCACCCCGGCCGGCCTGCGCGGGCCGGCGCAATAGGCGTCCCAGGCGGTCCGCTCCGCCGCGGCGGCCTGCGCCAGCGCCGTATAGCGCGGGACCGCGAAGCCGTCGCGCAGGCGGCCGGCGATCTCGACCAGCTTTTCGGGCGCGGGCCCGCCCTCGCCGCGAGCGGCGGACGGCACGGCGGCGGACGCCAGGGCCATGAGGACTCCGGCGCCGGCCACGGCGCCACGCCACGCCCCGGGCATCGTCCCGCGGCTCCGGCCTGTCGATATCGAACCCGTGGTCGCCATGGATCGGCCCTTCAGAGGCTTCGGAGGTAGTCGAGGAGCGCCCGCCGTTCCGCGCGCGGCAGGGCGAAGAAGCGAGCGCGGGCGGAGGTCGCCTCGCCGCCGTGCCACGCGACCGCCTCTTCGAGGGTGCGCGCGCGGCCGTCATGCATCAAGCCGGACTTTTCGGCGGCGGCGAGGCCGGCGAGCGGCGCGGTCCGCCAGTCCTGCGGTCGGGCCGCCCCGTCCGCGACCCCGTCGTCGAGGCCGGGGCCGAGGTCGTGGAGGAGCAGGTCCGTATAGGCCGCGCCGACCCGTGAGGGGAGATCCGGCCGGTGGCAGGTGGCGCAGCCCGTCTGGGAAAAGAGCGCGGGCCCGGGGCCCCGCGGCTCCGGCCGGCCCGCGCCCGGATCGCCGCGCCCCTGCAGAAAGGCGGCGAGGCGGAGCACGATCGCCTCGTCGATTTCGGGGGCGGTCTCGCCGGCCAGCGCGCCGTGCGGGGCCGACCGGCAGGCCGTCTGGGCGGGCGTGCAATCGCCCCAGGGCTCCGGATGCCGGCGGGTCGACAGGCCGAGATCGAGGCGGAACGCGTCCGCGACCTGGTCGGGCAGGGTGGCGGCGGTCGCCTTCCAGCCGAAGCGGCCGATACGCCCGTCGGCCAGGCGGTGCGGCCGGCCGGCGACGCCCTCCGTGCCCGCCGCCTGCTCGGCCGCGACCCGCAGGACGGCCTCCGCCGGGATGGCGGCGAGGCGTCCGACCTGGTCGAGGGCCGGGGCCGCGCGCAGCGAGACCGAGAGGCCGGGCGCGCCGGCGGCGGCGACGGGCCGCTCGGTCGCGACCCGGCCGGCGCCGGCGGGAAGGTCGACCCGCGTCCAGGCGACGGAGGGAACGGGCTCCGGCGCCACGCCAGCCGCCGCCATCGGCTGGATTTGCCGCCCGAGGCCGGGATCCGGCGCCCCGCTCCGGTCGCCGAGGCGGAAGGCGAGGCCGTGGTCGGCCGCGTCCGGCGCGCGTGTGGCGGCCCGGGCCAGGCCCCGGTGGCAGGCCGCGCAGGAGCGCGCGGCGTAGAGCGGGCCGAGGCCGTCGGCCGCCCCCGTCGAGGCCGTTCCGGGCACCCAGGCGCGCCGGAAGAGCCGTTCGCCGATGGCCACGTCGAGGCCGTCCGCGGCGGCCGGACGGGGGAGGGCGAGCGCCAGCAGCGCGACGGCTGTGACCCAGCGCATCAGACGACCCTGAAGTAGCCCATCATGCCCGTCTCCAGGTGCTCCAGGATGTGGCAATGGAACATCCAGTCCCCGGGTGCGGCCACGAAGGCGATCTCCACCCGCTCCTTGGGCGAGAGCAGGACCGTGTCGGCCGCGTAGACCGGCTTTCCGCCGATCGAGGACGTCAGGACGCGGAAGACGTGCCCGTGCAGGTGGATCGGATGCGGGTGCGGCGTCGCGTTGACGAGCTCCAGCCGGTAGGTCCGCCCGGCGGCGAGCATCGCCATCGGGGGCGGCAGGCGCGGATCGGCGGCGTTTGGCCAGGAGAGCTTGTTGATGGCCCAGAAGGTCCGGTCGCGCACGCAGAGGGAGTCCATCAGGACCCGTCGGACACTGTCCTCCCCGATCGCCTCCGCGTAGCTCGCGATGGAGTCGGAGGCCGCCGTGAACGTGTAGGCGAGGCGCTCGGCGCCCGCGAGGTCCGGCTCGGGGAAGACCGGCCGCGTCAGAATGGCCGGGTCGAGCGGCGCCTTGCGGACCGGCTTGCCCGTCGCCGTGAGGGTCGCCACGGTCCAGGGCTCGGCGGAGAAGTAGTCGCTGATCCGCGCCGTGCCCCCCGGCTTCGGCGTGCGGACCAGGAGATCGAGCCGCATGGCCGGCCCCATCCGCCAGGTCTCCAGCCCCCGCTCGTCGAGGGCCACCGGCGCGATGGCGTGGCCGTCGACCGCGATGATCGCGGCCTCGGCGCCGTCGATGCCGATTTCCATGACCCGGGTCGCGTCGAGGTTCAGGAGCCGGACCCGCAGGTCGGCGCCCGCCGGGACGGTCTCGGTGACGCTCCGCCGCCCGTTCGCGCTGCGCAAGGTACCGAAGGTGCCGGCCCGGCTCGCCCCTTCCGGGGTGACGAAGTCCAGGAAGCGCCCGTCCGGCCCGAGCCGCCAGTCCTTGACGGCGACGACGAGCTCCCGGTCCGGCTTGCGCCGCTCGTCGCCCTCCACGACCAGAATTCCCGCAAGGCCACGACCCACTTGCCCGGATTCGTTGCAATGGGGATGGAAGAAGAAGGTGCCCGGGTCCGGCGGCGAAAAGGCGTAGGTGAAGCTTCCGCCGGGCTGCACGGGCGGCTGGGTCAGGTACTGGACCCCGTCCATGGCGTTCGGGATGCGCAGACCGTGCCAGTGGATCGAGACATGCTCGGAGAGTCTGTTGACGAGGCGCGCGCGAACCCGGTCGCCCCGCCTGACGCGCAGGACCGGGAAGGGCTCCGGCGTGTAGGTCCAGGCCTTCACGGGCGGCGCGTCGGCCCCGAGGAGGGCGACCTCCCGCTCCGCCGCCTCGAAGGTCCAGTCGTGGGTCGCCGGCGCGCCGGGCTCGACCGCCGGCGGCAGGGGCGCGGCCGTCCAGGCCGGCCGGCTCTGGGCCGATGACCCGAGCACGACCGCTCCGGCGGCGGCCGCCAGCCCCCCGACGACCCTTCGCCGGTCGAGGCCGGCGCCCCGGCCCGTGCCCGCCCGCCTCACCGCGTCACCGCGCTCGGGTCCGACAGGCTCCTGGAGTCCTCGACCTCGATCGTGAGGCCGAGGTCGGCGACCACCGCCTCCAGGGCGCGGGTCTGCGCCACCAGCGCGTCCACCCCGTCCAGGACGAGCTTGTTGCCCTCCGCATTGCCGCTCGCCAGCATCTGGTCGTAGGCCATGCCGCCCGTCTCGCCCTTCTGCCGGATGGCGTCGAGGCGGTCGTAGGCCGCCTTCATGGCCGCCTCCAGCCGGGCGGCCTTGTCGGGCGCCTTGGCGGCCGCCAGGGCCGCGAGGCTCGGGCCGGAGACGACCGATCCGTCGAGGCGGGTGTAGCGGCCGGTCCAGACCGCCATCATGCCGACCTGGTCCTCCACATGGGCATTGTGGGTGTTGTCGGAGAAGCAGTCCTGCTCCTCCTCGGGATCGTGCAGCAGCACGCCGAGCTTCATCCGCTCGCCGGCGAGCTCGCCATACGAGAGGGAGCCGATGCCGGTCGGGATGACCGCGAGCCCGCCGGTGCCGCGCGCCGCCAGCGCCTTGCGGGCCTTGCCGCCCGGCTTCCAGGCCGCCGCCATCTCGGCGAGGTCTTCGACGAGAAGGTCGGTCGCGGCGGCGAGGTAGTCGCGGCGCCGGTCGCAGTTCTGGTTGCTGCAGCCCTTGAGCATGAAGTCGGTCGCCGGCCGGGCTCCCGCGCCTGGGCTGGTGCCGTTCAGGTCCTGGCCCCAGAGCAGAAATTCGATGGCGTGGTAGCCGGTCGCCACGTTCGCCTCGACGCCCCCCGCCTCGTGCAGGGTCTTGGCTAGCAGCGCCTTGGTGATCCTGGACGCGTCGACGAGCTTCTTGCCGATCCGGACCGTCCGGGAGCCGATCACGTTCGCCCGGTAGAGCGGGTTCTCGTCCGAGCTGTCGCCGTATGAGGCCACGTCGACGTAGTCGATCAGTCCCTCGTCGAGCGGCCAGGCGTTCACCCGTCCCTCCCACTCGTCGACGATCTTGTTGCCGAAGCGGAAGGGCTCCGTGTGCAGGTACCAAGGCCGCGCCGCCCTCCAGGCCGCGCGTGCCGCGGCGAGCTTCGCCTCGCTGGGCTCCGCCAGGAGGGCGTCGACCGCCACCTTGAGCTGCCGTCCGGCCGCATGGGCATCCTCGAACATCGCCTGCCCGATGCTGGCGTAGGTCTCCAGGATCGCCTTCGGCTCTGGCGCCTGCTGGGCCCTGACCGCAGGCGCGGCGGCGAGCGCGAGAAGGACGGTCGTGGCGAACAGCGCGGACTTGCTCATCGGTAGGGTTCCAGGCCGGCGGATACACGGAAGGTTCGGTGCGGCCGAGGTCCGCTTCTAGGGGCGCGCAGCCGCCGCCGCAAGAAAAATCCTTGCAGGATCAATACTTTATAATTGGTCTAAGTTCATCTTGCGACGTCCGCCTGCGCCGTCGGCCGGCAGGCGCACTCGGGAACCGGTCGCTCCGCAACGTAGGCGATGTGTCACGCCCGCCAGGTCCCGAGACAAAAGCCTTGCTGGCACAGGAACTTGGACTGTCACAATTGTGAATCCGTCGACCTGTAGAACCGCGCTTGCCGGACGATCGTCCAGCGACTGCCGGGTTCCCGGTGGCGCGGCGCCCGGCGGGCCCTTCCGGCAGGAGGGGCCGGACCCCCTTATTCCGAGGAGACACCTCCCGTGACGATCACCAGGTTCGCGACCGCCGCCGCCTTCGGCCTCGCCGCTGCCGCGCTCGCCGGCGCCGCACAGGCCCAGACCCGCGATCAGATCCGCATCGTCGGCTCGTCGACCGTCTATCCCTTCACGACCGCCGTCGCCGAGCAGTTCGGCAAGGGCGGCAAGTTCAAGACCCCGGTGGTCGAGTCGACCGGCACGGGCGGCGGCATGAAGCTCTTCTGCGCCGGCCTCGGCGCGGGCCACCCGGACGCCACCAACGCCTCGCGCCGCATCAAGGCCTCCGAGTTCGAGGACTGCGACAAGAACGGCGTCAAGGAGATCGTCGAGATCAAGGTCGGCTTCGACGGCATCGTGATCGCCAACGCCAAGAAGGGGCCGGACCTGAAGGTCAACCAGTCCCAGCTCTTCCTGGCGCTCGCCAAGCAGGTGCCGGGCCCGGACGGCAAGCTGGTCGCCAACCCCTACAAGATGTGGAACGAGATCGATCCCTCGCTGCCGGCCGAGAAGATCGAAGTGCTCGGCCCGCCGCCGACCTCGGGCACGCGCGACGCCTTCCTCGAGCTCGTCATGGAGCCGGGCGCGGCCAAGATCCCGGCGATGGACGCCCTCAAGAAGGCCGACGCCAAGGCCTTCGACACGGCCTGGAAGTCGATCCGCGAGGACGGCGCCTATGTCGACGCGGGCGAGAACGACAACCTGATCGTCCAGAAGCTCGACTCCAACCCGGAGGCCTTCGGCATCTTCGGCTACTCCTTCCTCGAGGAGAACACCGCCAAGATCAAGGGCGCGACGGTCGCCGGCCAGCAGCCGACCTTCGAGGCGATCGCGTCGGGCAAGTATCCGGTCTCCCGCTCGCTCTTCGTCTACGTCAAGAAGCAGCATGTCGGCGTGATCCCCGGTCTCAAGGAGTTCGTGGCCGAGTACGTGTCCGACAAGGCGATGGGCGAGGACGGGTACCTGGCCGACAAGGGCCTGATCCCGCTGCCGAAGGACCAGCGCGCCGCGACCACCAAGGTCGGCAAGGAACTCGCGGTCATCGGCAAGGAAGGCCTCTGATCGCCTGATTGAACCGGCCGGCCCGACCGTCAGGTCGGGCCGGCGTCCCTCGAACCGAGGGGGCGGGGTGACCGCATGTCGACGATTTACTTGGCCGCGCTCCTCGTGCTCGTCCTGGCCTCCTTCGTGATGGGGCGCGGGCGGGCGCTCTCCCTGCAGGCGGGCGGCACCGCGAAGCTTCACTCCCTTCCCTCCTATCACGGCTGGTGGGTGGTCGCCGCCGCCGCCGCCCCCATGATCCTCGTCATGGTGCTCTGGTCCGCGCTCGTGCCCGGACTGATCGAGGCCGCCGCGCTCGGCTCCCTGCCACCGGCCATGCAGCCGTCAGACCCCTTGGCCCGCGCCACCCTCCTGCGCGAGATCGCCAACCTCAATGCAGGAACCTTCACGGGCGAGGCGCGGCCGGAAGTGGCCGCGGCGGCCGCCGCGATGAAGTCTTGGAGCACGGTCTCCGACTGGGCGCGTCTGGCGGTCGGGCTCGGGCTGGGCGGGGTGGGCCTCTGGTGGGCGCTGAACCAGGTCGACGTCCGTTTCCGCGCCCGTAACCGCGTCGAGCGCGTGGTCCTGTGGATCATGATCGCCTGCTCGGTGGTCGCGGTGCTGACGACGGTCGGCATCGTCTTCTCGGTCCTGTTCGAGAGCCTCCGCTTCTTCGCCCGCTATCCCTGGTACGACTTCCTGTTCGGGCTCCAGTGGTCGCCCCAGACGGCGATCCGTACGGACCAGGTGGGCCAGTCCGGGGCCTTCGGCGCCGTCCCCCTGTTCGTCGGAACGGCGCTGATCATGGTGATCGCGATGTGTGTCGCCGTGCCGGTCGGCCTCTTCTCCGCGATCTACATGGCCGAGTACGCCTCGCCGCGGATCCGCGCCACCGCCAAGCCGATCCTCGAGATCCTCGCCGGCGTGCCGACGGTGGTCTTCGGCTTCTTCGCGGCCCTGACCGTCGCGCCGATGATCCGCAGCGCCGGCGTCTCCCTCGGTCTCGACGTCGCCTCCGAGTCGGCGCTGGCCGCCGGCCTCGTCATGGGCGTGATGATCATTCCCTTCGTCTCGTCTCTCTCCGACGACATCATCAATGCGGTGCCGCAATCGCTGCGCGACGGGTCCTACGCCATGGGCGCGACCAGGTCCGAGACGATCCGCAAGGTGGTCCTGCCCGCGGCCCTGCCCGGGATCGTGTCGGCGATCATGCTGGCGATCAGCCGCGCGGTCGGCGAGACGATGATCGTCGTGATGGCCGCCGGCCTCGCTGCCAACCTCACCTTCAATCCGCTCGAGGCGGTCACGACGGTGACCGTGCAGATCAAGACCCTTCTGGTGGGCGACCAGGAGTTCGACAGCGCCAAGACGCTCTCCGCCTTCGCGCTCGGCTTCGTCCTGTTCTTTTTCACGCTGTCGCTCAACGTGATCGCGCTGAAGATCGTCCAGAAGTACAGGGAACAGTATGACTGATCTCTCCTTGTCATCCGGCCGGTCGGTCGACATCACCTCCGACGCGGCGCGCGCCCGGATCAAGGCCCGATACCGCGCGGAGGCCCGCTTCAAGGCCTACGGCGTGGTTGCGATCGCCTTCGCGGGTCTGTTCCTGGTCCTTCTCCTGGCCGACATCGTTCTGAAGGCGCTTCCGGCCTTCACGACCCACGCCCTGGTCCTGGACGTCCCCCTGACGGCCGAGACCGTCGACCCGAGCGGCCGGCGCGACCCGGACGACTTCAAGCAGGCGGGCGATTTCGCGAAGGTCGTGCGTGAGGCGCTCTACACCCAGGTGCCGGCGCTCTCCGACCGCGCCGGCCGTAAGACCCTGAACAGCATGCTGTCGTCCAGTGCCGCGGACGGCCTGCGCCGCAAGGTCGGCGCCGACCCGGCCCTCATCGGCACGACCGTAAAGGTCTCGGCGCTGGTCTCCGACGATGCCGATCTCTACCTGAAGGGCTTCACGTCGAACGTGCGCCGGACGGCGGGGACTTCCGCGCTGACTCTGTCCGTCGACGGCGGCACGGCCGTGCTCCAAGGGCCGGCCGGATCGTTCACGCCTGCCGCACCGGGCTTCCAGGGCTCCACGCTCGTCCGGGTCGACGGCGGCGTCGTCAAGGCGAGCAAGGTCACCCCCGAACGGATCGAGGGCGAAGTCCTCGTGCCGCTCGCCGGAGCGGCGTCGGCGGCCTCCAGAACCTGGGAGCTCGTTCAGATCGATGCCGGCGAGAGCGTCCGCAAGATCACCGACAAAGAAATCGCGGTGCTCGAACTCTTGCGCGGCAAGGGGCTGGTCGAGGCCGGATTCAACTGGTCATTCTTCACCACCGGCGACAGCCGCGAGGCGGAATCGGCCGGCATCCTCGGCGCGCTCGTCGGCTCGGCCATGACCATGCTGGTGACCCTGGTGATCTGCCTGCCGCTCGGCGTCGGGGCCGCCATCTACCTCGAGGAGTTCGCGCCGAAGAACCGGTGGACCGAGCTGATCGAGGTCAACATCAACAATCTCGCGGCCGTGCCCTCGATCGTGTTCGGTCTTCTCGGCCTGGCGGTCTTCCTGAACTTCTTCGGCCTGCCGCGGTCCGCCCCGCTCGTCGGTGGGCTGGTCCTTGCGCTCCTGGTCCTGCCGACCATCATCATCGCGAGCCGGGCGGCCCTGAAGGCGGTGCCGCCTTCGATCCGGGAGGCCGCGCTCGGGGTGGGCGCCTCCAAGCAGCAGGCCATCTTCCACCACGTCTTGCCGCTGGCCATGCCGGGCATTCTGACCGGAACGATCATCGGCATGGCCCATGCGCTCGGCGAGACGGCGCCGCTCCTGATGATCGGCATGGTCGCCTTCATCGTCGACGTGCCGCACAGCATCTCGGATGCAGCGACCGTGCTGCCGGTGCAGATCTTCCTCTGGTCCGACCTGCCCGAGGTGGCGTTCCAGGCGAAGACCGCCGCCGCGATCCTGGTGCTGCTGGCCTTCCTGTTCGTCATGAACGGGCTCGCCATCGTGCTCAGAAAGAAGTTCGAACGCCGCTGGTGACCCGGTCGGCCGTCCCGTAGTCTCCGGGGGAGCAGGAATGATGGACATCATGGTCGAGAAGCCGGGTACCACGGTCGAGCAGCGGCCGAAGGTCAGCGCCCGTGGGGTCAATGTCTTCTATGGTGAGAAGCATGCCCTGAAGGACGTCACCATCGACATCCCCGAGAAGAGCGTCACCGCCTTCATCGGGCCGTCGGGCTGCGGCAAGTCGACCTTCCTGCGCTGCATCAACCGGATGAACGACACCATCCCGATCGCCCGGGTCGACGGCCGGATCGAGATCGACGGCGCCGACATCTACGATCCCGAGCTCGACGTCGTGCAACTCCGGGCCCGGGTCGGCATGGTCTTCCAGAAGCCCAATCCCTTCCCGAAGTCGATCTACGAGAACGTCGCCTACGGCCCGCGCATCCATGGCCTCGCCCGCTCGAAGGCGGACCTGGACGACATCGTGTCCTCCAGCCTGCAGAAGGCCGGGCTGTTCGAGGAGGTCAAGGACCGGCTCGGTGATTCCGGAACCAGCCTCTCGGGCGGCCAGCAGCAGCGCCTCTGCATCGCCCGCGCCATCGCGGTCGGCCCCGAGGTCATCCTGATGGACGAACCCTGCTCGGCGCTGGACCCGATCGCCACCGCGCGCATCGAGGAACTGATCGACGAGCTGCGCTCGAACTTCACCATCATCATTGTCACCCACTCGATGCAGCAAGCCGCCCGCGTGTCGCAGAAGACGGCCTTCTTCCATCTGGGCAGCCTGGTCGAGGAGGGGCCGACCGACGTGATCTTCACCAAGCCGACCGACCGGCGCACGCAGGACTACATCACCGGCCGCTTCGGCTGAGGAAGGCGAGGGGAATCATGGCCGAACACATCGTCCGCTCCTTCGAGCAGGAACTGAAGGCGCTCTCCGGGTCGATCGCCGAAATGGGGGGCCTCGCGGAAGGCCTCGTCGCCGACTCCATCACGGCGCTCGTCCGCATGGACTCCGAACTCGCCCAGAAGGTCATCACCACCGATGCGCGCCTGGACCGTCTCCAGCGCGACGTCGAGGAACGCGCGATCCTGATCATCGCCAAGCGCCAGCCGATGGCGATGGACCTGCGCGAGATCGTCGGCGCCCTGCGCATCTCCAACGACCTCGAACGCGTCGGCGACCTCGCCAAGAACATTGGCAAGCGCGTCATCGCCATCAACGGCAACTTCAACTCGAAGAAGCTGGTCATCGGCGTTGAGCACCTCGCCGAGATCGCGCTGGAGCAGCTCAAGGACGTGCTCGACAGCTTTACGGCCCGCGACGACGCCCGGGCCCTGCGCGTGCGTGGCCGTGACGACGAGATCGACGCCCTCTACACCTCGCTCTTCCGGGAACTCCTGACCTACATGATGGAGGACCCGCGCAACATCTCGATCTGCACGCACCTGCTCTTCTGCGCGAAGAACATCGAGCGCATCGGCGACCACGCCACCAACATCGCCGAGACGGTGCACTACGTGGTGACGGGCGAGCAGCTGGCCGAGGACCGCCCGAAGGGCGACACCTCCCATCTCATCAATGTCCTGTCCGACGATTGATTGTCCGGAGACCCGACCCGCCATGGCGCGCGTGCTGATCGTGGAGGACGAGGAGGCGCTGACGCTTCTCCTCCGCTACAACCTGGAATCCGAGGGCCACGAGGTCGACGCCTGCGCCCGGGGCGACGACGCCGATCTGCGGCTGAAGGAAGCCGTCCCGGACCTGCTCCTGCTCGACTGGATGCTGCCCGGCCTGTCGGGAATCGAGCTTTGCCGCCGCCTGCGGACCCGGCCCGAGACGGAGCGGCTGCCCATCATCATGCTGACGGCCCGCGGCGAGGAGGCCGAGCGGATCCGCGGCCTCGCGACCGGTGCCGACGACTACGTGGTGAAGCCCTTCTCGGTGCCCGAGCTGATGGCGCGGATCCGGGCCATGCTGCGCCGCGCCAAGCCGGAGCTCGTCTCCTCGCGCCTCGCCGCCGGCGACATCGAGCTCGACAAGGAGACCCGCCGCGTCCGCCGCGGCGACCGCGAGATCCACCTCGGCCCGACCGAGTTCCGCCTGCTCGAGTTCCTGATGACGACGCCGGGCCGCGTCTTCACCCGCGAGCAGCTCCTCGACGGGGTCTGGGGCCGCGACGTCTATGTGGACGAGCGCACGGTCGACGTCCATGTCGGCCGGCTGCGCAAGGCCATCAACCGGGGCCGCGAGCGCGACCCCATCCGCACCGTCCGCGGCGCGGGCTACGCCTTCGACGAGCGCTTCGCGGCGGCGGCGTGAGTGTCGCGATGGCGGCTCGCCGCGCGATCTGCTACCCAGCCGGAGGGCCGCGGAGGGACGGCCGGTCGGGAGACGGTGGACATGGCGCGGCGCGAGTGCGGTACTTGCACGCTCTGTTGCAAGGTCCTGGGCATCCGCGAGCTGGAGAAGCCGCGGGGATCGTGGTGCCCGTCCTGCGCCAAGGGGCGCGGCTGCACGGTCTACGAGGCCCGGCCCACGAGCTGCCGCGACTTCGAATGCTTCTGGCTCAAGGCCCCGGAGGCGGCCCACGTCATGATGCCCGACGCGCTCCGCCCGGACCGCTGCAAGGTGGTCTTCGTGGTCCCGCCGGACGGAGCGGGCCTCGTCGCCGAAACCGATCCGGCGACCCCGACCGCCTGGCAGCGGCCGGACGTGCTCGCCGTGCTGCGGGCCGTGGCGTCGACCGGGCAGGTGGCCGGGGTCTTCGCAGGATCCCGGCGCTGGGTGGTGCACCCGGACGGCGGCTTCACGGAAGTCCGGGATTGAGCAGCCTTGCGCGGTCGAGGATCTCTTCCGCGTCGCGGCGGCAGCCCGGTCACGCCGCTCACCCGGCCGTCTTGAGCTTCTTCTTCTTCGGCTCCTGGTGCCCGTAGGTGGCGAAGCCCTTGCGGGTGTCCTCGATCTCGGCCTCGTTCAGGAGCACCGGGCCACCGATCAGGAGCGTGTGGTAGTACTGCTTGGCGATCGTCTCGAGCTCGACGGCGAGCCACATCGCCTTGTCGAGGCTGGCACCCGTGGCGATCATGCCGTGGTTGGCGAGCAGGCAGCCGGTCCGGCCCTCGAGCGCCTTCAGGGCGTTGGCCGAGAGCTCCGCCGTGCCGTAGGTGGCGTAGTCGGCGACGCGGACGTCCATGCCACCGAAGGCCGCGATCATGTAGTGGCAGGACGGGATCGGCTTGCGGGCGATCGCCAGGATGGTGGCGAAGGTCGAGTGGGTGTGCACGATCGCGCCGACCTCGGGCCGCGCCTTCATGATGTCGAGGTGGAAGCGCCACTCGGTCGACGGCTTCAGCGGGCCGTCCCAGGTGCCGTAGTCGCCGTCGATCGGCATGGAGGCGATCATCTCCGGCTCGCACAGGTCGTAGGGCGTCGCACTCGGGGTGATCAGCATGCGGTCGCCGTATCGCGCCGAAATGTTGCCGGCCGTGCCCTGGTTCAGGCCCGCGGCGTTCATCCAGCGGCACTTGTCGATGATCGCCTGGCGGAGCGCCTTCTCTTCCTTGCTCATGGACTCGTCCTTCTGGTGCTCGGGAAGGCTTCGGCAGGGCCGGTCTGCGGGGCGGCCCGGCCGTGAATGGCCTCGCCAGGGTGACGCGAATCGAGCGTCTCGTCTTGGCGCATCGTAGTCGACGCGCGACCCCGCGGTCGGCCTCCGGACGCGCCCGCCCGGCGCTAACCGACGTAGCCGAACTGGCGCGGAAGCCAGAGGACGCTTTCGGGGAAGAGGATGAGGATCGCCAGCGTGGCGACGAGCACGGCGATGAAGATCCAGATCTCGTCGATCATCTCGCGGAGCGGGATGCCCGTCACCGCATTGGTGACGAAGAGGAGGACGCCATAGGGCGGGGTGATCAACCCGATCATGGTGTTGATGACGACTACGACGCCGAAGTGCACGAGGTCGATGCCGAGGGCGTTGCAGGCGGGTATGAACAGGGGAACGATGACCAGGATGATGGTCGAGGCGTCGATGAAGCAGCCGAGCACCAGGAGCAGGACGTTCACGCCGATCAGGAACACGAGCGGCGACACCTGCACGTCCTTCAGCCACTCGGAGACCTGGCCGGGGATGTTCTCGCTGGCCACGATGTAGTTGAAGATGAGCGCGCCGCCGATCAGCAGGCCGACCGAGGCGGAGCCCTTCGCGCTCTCCAGGAAGACGCCGTAGAGGTCCCTGAGCGAGATCGCCCGGTAGAAGATGCCGGCGAGGATCAGGGAATAGGCCGCTGCCACGGCCGCGGCCTCGGTCGGGGTCGCGACGCCACCGTAGATCCCGTAGAGCAGGATGGCGGGCATCATCAGGGCCGGCAGGGCGCGGAACGTGGTCCTCGGCAGTTCCGAAAGGGGCACGGGCTCCTCGAGCGCGAAGTTGCGCTTCACTGCGATCCAATGATTGACGACGGACAGCACGAGGCCGATCAGCAGACCCGGCAGGAAGCCGCCGATGAACATGTAGCCGATCGAGGCATCGGACACGAGCGAGTACATCACCATCGGGATGGACGGCGGGATGATCGGGCCGATCACCGCCGAGGCCGCCGTCAGCGCGGCCGCATAGCCGCGGGGATACCGGCCGTCCTTGGCCATCATCTCGGTGATCAGCTTGCCGATGCCGGCAGCGTCGGCGATCGCCGAGCCCGACATCCCCGAGAAGATGATGCTGGTCACCACATTGACGTGACCGAGTCCGCCCCGGACGCGACCGACCAGCAGAACGCAGAACTGGAGCAGGCGCTCGCTGATCGTGCCGGCGTTCATGATGTTGGCGGCGACGATGAAGAGCGGCACCGCCAGGATCACGAAGCTGTCGTAGATGCCCTGGATGACCTGCTCGGCCGCGAGGCCGAGGTCCTGCCCCTTCACGAACAGGTAGGCGACCGCGGAGACGATCATGCCCAGGGAGATCGGCGCGCCGATGGCGGCGAGGCCGAAGAGGGTGACGAGGGCGACCGCGAACGGGAAACTCATGACCGCGGTTCCCCGTCGAGGTCTTCCATGCGTGCGCCCCGGATCAGCCGCCAGGCCCGGACCCCGTAGCGCACGATGATGGCGATCGCGAAGACCGCATAGATGCCGAAGACGATGTCGAGCCGGATGCCGATGATGGCGCTCGACTTGATCTTGTAGAAGGTGATGTAGTCCCAGGTCGCCGGGAACGACGCCGCCATGGCGAACACGATCGCGGTCGCCGAGGCGATCGAGAAGGCCCGCCGCATCCCCGAACTGACCGAGACGTAGAGCACGTCGAACTTGATGTGGTCCCGATCGTCGAGGACGAAGGCGGAGCCCCAGAACACGAGCCAGAGCCACGTCGTCAGGCAGGCCTCCAACGTCCAGCCGAGCGGGTCGTTGAAGACGTAGCGCGAGATGATCTGCACCAGGAAGGACGTGAACATCAGGGCGAGCAGCGCGACGGCGACGTCGTCCGCCCGCGCACGCAGCCATCTCGTGATGGGTCGCATGGTGACTGACCGGAGGGAGGGAGGGGAAGGCCCGCGGGGCGGCACGCGACGGCCGCCCCGGGATGGTCAGGACCGGCGGCGAGCCGGTGTCGCGATCACTGCACCGCGTTGATCTTCTCGACGAGGCCGGCCGGCCAGTCCTTGGCGAACTTGGACTCCAGATAGGCCTTCTGGACGCGCGTGCGGAAGGCGTCGACGTCCGGCGCGTAGACCTTGAGGCCCTTCTCCTTGAAGAAGGTCTCGAGCTCCTCCTCGAGCTTGAGCTGCCGCTGCCGGCCGAGCTCCGCCGCGTCGTCGGCGGCCTTCTGGAGGGTCTTCTGCTGGTCCGGCGTGAGCTTGTCCCAGACCTTCTTGGAGATCGCCAGGTAGTTCTGGTCGACGAGGTGGCTGGTCAGCACGATCTGCTTCGTGACTTCGAAGAATTTCGAGTCACGGTTGGTCGGCAGCGGGTTGTCCTGCCCGTCGATCGCGCCTGTCTGCAGCGCCGTGTAGATCTCCGTGAAGGCGAGCGGCAGCGGGTTGGCGCCGAGCGCCTGCCCGAGGAACAGCCAGGCCTCCGAGTTCGGCATGCGCAGCTTGAGGCCGGCGAGGTCCTCGGGCTTGCGGATCTCCTTGTCGGTGCGGAGGTTCAGTTGCCGCCGGCCGAGATACATGACGGTCAGGAGCTTCACGCCGAGCTTGTCCTCGGTCTGCTTCTTGAGATCGTCCATCAGGCCCGAGTTGAACACCTTCTTCTGGTGCTCGGCGTCGCGCAGCAGGTAGCCGGCCGTGAAGATGGACCAGGCCGGGATCAGCGTGGCGAGTTCCTGCGCGGAGGCGATCGACATCTCGAGATTGCCGCGCGCGATGGCTTCGAGCTCGGTGCCCTGCTTGAACAGGGTGGCGTTCCAGTGCGGCTGGAAGGTCGCGAAACCCTTGACCGCCGGGCCGAAGACCTCGATCAGCGCCAGGGCGCGCTGGTCGGTCGGGGTCGCCGGGGAGGAGAGGCGCAGGAGGACGCCTTCCTGGGCGGCCGCGGAGCCCAACGCGAGCGGGGCGGCGAGGGTGGCGGCGGAAACGCCGGCCACGAAGCGGCGGCGATCGATCGAGATGGTCATGACGGTCCTCCCATTGTCGGATTCTTGTAGAGGACGTTGTTTCAGCACAGTTGTCCCGCGGCGTCGAGAGGCGCCCCCTTGCCCGGACGCCCTCGCGGATGGCGCTTCAGGCGCGGATCGTCAGGGGGTCCTCGCCGGCCTCGATGCGTCGGGCCATGAGCCGGGCGATGGGATCGTCCGGGAAACTCGCCGTGTAGGCGAGCATGTCCGCCCGGCCGCCCGGATCGCCCGACGCGAGCGCCGCGAAGGCGCGCAGGAAGCGGACCATGTCGGCGGTCGGGTCGCGGCCGTCCTCGACCGGCTCGAAGGCGTCGATGGCGACGGTCTTGCCCTTCAGGAGGAGCGACCCGCAGGGCCGGAAGCGGTGGGCGGCGGCCGCCTCCGCGGTCGCGGCCGAGACGCTGATGCGCGTTCCGAGCACCTTGTTGGCGGCTTCCAGCCGCGCCGCGACGTTGACGGTGTCGCCATAGGCCGAGTAGTCGAACCGTCGTCCGCCGCCGAAGTTGCCGACCACGGCCGGGCCCGTGTGGATGCCGATGCGCGTCACCCCGAAGCGGATCTTCCCGGCCGCCATCTCGCGCGTGAAGGCCTGGGCGAAGCGGTCCATGGCGAGCGCGCAGGCGACCGCCCGGTCCGCATGATCCGGCTGGTCGAGGGGCGCGTTGAAAACCACGTGGACGGCGTCGCCGATGAGCTTCACGACCGTCCCGCCGCCATCCATGGCGATCCCGCAGAGGCCGTCCAGGTAGGCGTTCAGCACACGGACCAGCGTCTCGGGCTCGGCCCGCTCGGTGAAGCCGGTGAAGCCCTCCAGGTCGGTGAAGAGGCAGGTGATGACCCGCGTCTCCCCGCCGAGGCGCAGGCTCGACGGGTCGGCGGCGAGACGCTCGACGAGGGTCGGGGACAGGTATTGGGAGAAGGCGGAGACGAGGCGGCGGCTCTCCCGCTCGATGAGGCCGTGGCGGGCGATCACGGCGGCGGCGGCCGGCAGGAGCGAACCGGCGAGGAGCCAGACCGGATCGACCTGGACCCGCGCGGTCGCGTAGAGGAGGACGGACGCCAGAGGCAACCCGCCGGCCGCGATGCCTATGGCGGCGAGCGCCATCCCGAGCCGGGCGAAGCCGGCCAGGGCCGCCAGCGCGATCCCCGCCGCGAGAGCGGCGAGCGCCTCCGCCCCGGGCAGCCAGTCCGGGCGGTGCAGCCCATGGCCGGAGAGGATCTGCTGGAGCGCCTGCGCGTGGATCTCCACCCCCGGCATGAAGGGGCTGAGCGGGGTCGGGCGGAGATCGCCGAGCCCGACCGCACTGGTGCCGACGAGGACGATGTGTCCCGCGATCCGGCTCCGCAGGTCCGCCGGGCGACCCCCCAGGACCTCCCGGGCGGAGATCCGCAGCGCCGGATCGGGCTCGGCATAGTGCAGCCGCAGGGACCCGTCCGTTTCGGTCCTGAGGACGGTGTCGCCGAGGCGCAGGTCGAGGCCGGCGCCCGCCCAGCCCATGCCGGGGTCGCGCCGGACCACGACGGTGTCGCTGCCGGTCGCCACGCGGAGCGCCTCGAGGGCGAGGGAGGGCACGATCCGGTCGCCGAGGCGGGCGAGGAGCGGCACGCGCCGGACCATGGCGCCGTCGCGGGCCGCGAAGCTGAAGCTGCCTACCCCCTTTGCCGCCGCCTCCAGGAGAGGCAGGTTCGCAAGCGCGCCCGCGAAGGCGGGAAGGCCCGCCGCGGGGTCGTCTCCCAGGGTCGCGACGGCCGCCTTGGCGGCCGGCCGGACGTCGTTCGCCCCAGCGAGCAGCCCGGCGCCGAGGACGGTCGGGCCCGCGGCCAGCGCCGCCGCGAAGAGGCGGTCGTGATCGGCAAGTGGCGCGGCGGCGGCGAGGCGGGCGACGGACGGGTCGGTCGCCCACGCTTGCGCAAGGGCGGCCGGGGAGGTGCGGTCGGGCTCCGGAAAGACCACGTCGAAGGCGATCGCGGCAGCCCCGAGCTCGGTCAGGCGCGTGGTCAGCCGGGCCAGCACATCCCGCGGCCAGGGCCATTGCCCGAGGGCTGCGAGGCTGGCCTCGTCGATGTCCACCACCCGCACGGGCGCGCCCGTCGGCGCGCGCGGAAAGAGCCGCTGCAGGGCGTCGAAAGCGGCGACGCGCAGGACCTCGACGGGGGCGGACCCCTGCACGCCGCCGAACGCGAGCGCCAGCGCCAGGCCCAGGCCGGCGAGGAACGACAGCATGCGGCGCGATGGCTTGCGCAAGAAGGCGAACTCCGCAAGGGGGAGCGGCCGCGGGGGCGGGCCGGTCGACTTCCCCTAGCAGCCGCGGGCTTGTGATTCCGTGAAAGCGAAAATGCGAATCGACACCGCCCGCCCCGGATCCGCGGATTCCCGTATGAGATTGTTAAAGCCTGCCAGTCAGGATCCCGACCTGATCGGAAATCGGGGCCGGCATTTTGGACGATACACACCGCGTGAGGCTCCTTCCGGGGCAGTTCCTGTTCCGAGCCGGAGACCCGGGACGGTCGGCCTACCTGGTCGAGTCCGGCACCGTCGAGATCCGGGTCGAAGACCCGTCCGGCGTTCGCATGATCGCGGCGTGCGGGCCCGGCGAGTTCGTCGGCGAGATGGCCATCATCGACGGGGGCACCCGGTCGGCTCACGCGGTGGCGGCGACCGAGGCCGTGCTCTACGAGATCCCGGCCGAGCAGTTCGCGCGCCGGCTGGCGGAGGCCGATCCGATCGTCCGGCTGAGCCTCGGGATCCTGCTGCGCCGGCTCCGCGGCATGCTCGGGGCGGAAGCGGGCCTCGACCTGCCCGTCCGCACCGACGCGGTCGACCTCGCCGCGGCGGCGCTGGAGGAGGTCCGGCTGGAGCGCGAGCTCGCCGCGGCGATCCGCAAGGGCCAGCTCGAGCTGCACTACCAGCCGATCGTCGACCTGCCCACCGGCCGGCTCGCCGGGCTCGAGGCGCTGGTCCGCTGGAAGCATCCCACGCGCGGCTTCCTGTCCCCGGCGGTCTTCGTGCCGATCGCGGAGGCGTCCGGCCTGATCACGGAACTGACGCGCTGGGCGGTCGCCGAGGTGTGCCGGGTCATGCCGGACCTGGCGATCGCGGCAGCGGCCTGCCCGGAGGCCTGCGCCATGCCGGTGGTCGCCGTGAACGTGTCCGGGCGCGACCTCGGGGCGGCCGGCTTCGCCGACGAGATCGAGGCGCGGCTCGCCGAGCAGGGCATCGACCCGCGCCTCCTGAAGCTCGAGATCACCGAGTCGACGCTGATGGCCGACCCCGAGGAGGCCATCACGGTTCTGAAGCGCCTGCGCGCCGCCGGCATCGGCATCGCGGTCGACGACTTCGGCACGGGCTATTCCTCGCTCGCCTACCTGGCGCGGCTGCCCTTCACGACCCTGAAGGTCGACCGCAGCTTCGTTGCCGGCATGAGCGAGCCGACCGGCCTCCGCATCGTCCAGACGATCATCCGGCTCGCCGACCAGCTCGCGGTGCCGGTCGTGGCGGAGGGGATCGAGACGGCCGCGCAGCATGCCGAGCTGGTGCAGCTCGGCTGCCGCTACGGGCAGGGCTGGCTCTTCGGGCGCCCGCAGCCGCTCGGCGCCGCGCTGGAGACGGTGCGGACCTGGGGATCGCGTCTGCGCCGGATCGCCGACGCCGATTTGGAGAAGGCCCCGCCGGTCGCACTGGCGGGGTGAGGAGGAGAGCATCGATGTCTTGCGGATGGAAGCGGATCGCCCTGGCGGCGATCGGCATGGGGGCGGCATGGGCCGGGGAGGCCTCCGCCCAGGCGGTCGGAAAGGTCGACAAGGTCGAGGCGGAGGTCACGGCCACCTCCAAGGCCGGCACCCGCCGGCTCGAACCGGCCACCAACATCCTCTACGAGGACGTTCTCGTCTCCGGCCCGAAGGCGCGCCTGCAGGCGACCTTGCAGGACGGCACGCAACTGACCCTCGGCGAGAACGGCCGCCTCGTCGTCGACCGCTTCGTCTACGACCCGGCCAAGGCCGGCGGCGGCCTCGACCTGCGCGTGACGCGCGGGGCCTTCCTGTTCGTCGGCGGCAAGGTCGAGGAGAAGTCCGGCGGGGCGGTCAGCATCCGCACCCCGGTGGCGACCCTCGGCGTGCGCGGCACGACGGTCTGGGGCGGCCGCATCGACGGCGGATACGGCGTGCTGGTACTATCCGGCGAGGTCGATGTCCGCACCGCGCGCGGCACCGTCAAGCTGCGGAAGGGGCAGGGCACGCTGATCAGGGGCACCCCCTCGAGCCCCGCGCCCTGGTCGGCGGACCGGACCCGTCGCGCCGTCGCCACCATCGCGTTCACGCCCTGAGACACGGACGGACAGGCAACCCTCGCCATGCATCTCCGGCGCGTCGACGACCCTCCCGGCGACCTCGTGGCGACGATCGAGGCCCGGCTCCTTGCCGACCTCCGCGCGACCGTGCCGCAGTCGCTGAACAGCCGCTTCGCCTTCCTGCGGGAGGATGCGGCCGGGGAGATCGTGGCCGGGCTCATGGCCTCCACCGGCTATGGCTGGCTCCATGTCGAAATGCTGTGGGTCTCCCCCGCGCTGCGGCTCGGTGGGGTCGGGCGTGCCCTGATGGCGGCGGCCGAGGCCGAGGGGCGGGTCCGGGGCTGCCGCGGCGCCTGGCTGGACACGTCAAACGGGAGCGCCGCGGCCTTCTACCGGCGGCTCGGCTACGAGCCCTTCGGGGTCCTCGCCAGCGCGCCGGGCGACCCCGTGCCGACCCATCGCCGCTGGTTCCTGAGCCGGCGCCTGCCGCCCGAGGCCGGTGCGCCGGGGGGCTGACACGACCTCAGCCCGTGCGCCGGAACCCCTCGGAGGCCTGCATCAGCACGCGCGTGTACTCCGTCGCGACGCGGCCGCTGGCGAGGTCGTCGGACGACAGCGCCTCGACGATCCGGCCCTTCTGCATGACGGCGAGCCGGGAGCACATGTGCGTGACGACGGCGAGGTCGTGGCTGACCATCAGGAAGGTCAGCCCCCGGCGCCGGCGCAAGTCCTCCAGCAGGTTCAGGACCTCGGCCTGGACCGAGGCGTCGAGCGCGGAGGTCGGCTCGTCGAGCAGCAGGATCTCCGGCTCGAGGATCATCGCCCGCGCGATGGCGATGCGCTGGCGCTGGCCGCCGGAGAGCTGGTGCGGATAGCGGAAACGAAAGCCCCGGCCGAGCCCGACCTCGTCCAGCGCCCGGACGATGCGGGTCTCCTGGTCGTCGATGCCGTGGATGGCGAGCGGCTCGGCCAGCAGCCGGTCCACCGTCTGGCGCGGGTGCAGCGAGCCGTAGGGGTCCTGGAAGACCATCTGGACGGCACGCCGGAAGGCCTTGGAGCCGGGCGCCGGCGCGCTCGCGCCCTTGGTGGCCGGCGTCACCGTGATGGTGCCGCCCGCGAGCGGGACGAGCCGGCAGATGGCGCGCAGCACCGTCGACTTGCCCGACCCGGATTCGCCGACGAGGCCGAAGCTCTCGCCCGGGGCGACGTCGAACGAGACCCCGTCGACCGCACGGTAGGGGCCGAACTCGACCACGAGGTCGCGGATGCTGATGGCCGGCGTCATCGCGCCCACTCCGGCTTGCGGTCGAGGGTGGGCAGCGGATGCCGGCTCTCGCCGAGGCGGGGCAGGCAGTCGAGCAGGCCCCGCGTGTAGGGATGGGTGGCGCGGTCGAGCCGGCCCGACTCGATCTCCTCCACGACCCGGCCCGCGTACATGACCAGCACGCGGTCGCAGAAGGAGGAGACGAGGCGCAGGTCGTGGGAGACGAAGATCAGCCCCATGCCGCGGTCGCGCACGAGCCGGTCCATGATGGCGAGCACCTGGAGCTGCACGGTCACGTCGAGGGCGGAGGTCGGTTCGTCGGCGATCAGCAGGTCGGGCTCGGCGATCAGCATCATGGCGATCATGGCGCGCTGGCCCATGCCGCCCGAGACCTCGTGCGGGTAGAGGTCGTAGACGCGCTCCGGATCGTCGATCTGCACGGCCTCCAGCATGGCGAGCGCCCGTCGGCGCCGCTCTGCCCCGGACAGCGTCTCATGCGTCCTCAGGGTCTCGACGATCTGGTCGCCGATGCTCATGACCGGGTTCAGCGAGTATTTCGGGTCCTGGAGGATCATGGCGATGCGGCCGCCGCGCAGTTCGCGCCGCTGGCGCGCCGGCATGGTCAGGAGGTCCATCCCGTCGAAGACCAGCCGCTTTGCCGTCACGGTCCCGCTCGCCGCCGTCAGACCCAGGATGGCCCGCCCGGTCTGCGACTTGCCCGACCCGGACTCCCCCACGATGCCGAGCCGCTCGCGGCCGAGCGTGAAGCTCACCCCGCGCACGGCGTCGATCCGCCCGCCGTCGCGGGCCGGGTAGGTCACGCGCAGATCCTCGACCTCGAGCAGCGGCCTCATCGGTCGGACTTCGGGTCGAGGGCGTCGCGCAGACCGTCGCCCAGCAGGTTGAAGCCGAGGCTCACGACGAAGATCGCCGCGCCGGGCGCGGCCGCGACCCACCACTGGTCGAGCACGTAGAGCCGGCCGTTGGCGATCATGGCGCCCCATTCGGGGGAGGGCGGCTGCGCCCCGAGCCCGAGGAAGCCGAGGCCGGCGGCGGTCAGGATGATGCCGGCCATGTCGAGGGTCACGCGGATGACCACCGAGGAAACGCAGAGCGGCATGATGTGCCGCAGGACGATCCTGAACGGCGAGGCCCCCATCAGGCGGACGGCCGCGATGTAGTCGGCGTTGCGGATGGTCAGCGTCTCGGCCCGGGCGATGCGTGCATAGGGCGGCCAGGAGGTGATCGCGATGGCGATGACGGCATTCTCGATGCCCGGGCCGAGCGCGGCCACGAAGGCGAGCGCCAGGATGAGCCGCGGGAAGGCCAGGAAGATGTCGGTGACGCGCATCAGGGCCGCGTCGACGAGCCCGCCCGCGAAGCCCGCGACCGTCCCGACCAGGAGCCCGATCGGCGCCGCCAGGACCGCCACCAGCACGATGACGAAGAGCGTGATGCGCGAGCCCCAGACCAGCCGGGAGAGTATGTCGCGGCCCTGGTCGTCCGTGCCGAACCAGTGCGCCGCCGAGGGGGCCAGCAGCCGGGCGGTCCTGAGGTCGCCTCCTTCGACAGGCGAGTAGGGGGCGAGGATCGGGGCGAGCAGGGCGATGGCGATGAGCGCGAGCACGATCCCGAGACCGACGAGGGCGAGGCGGTTGCGGGCGAAGTCGCGCCAGACCGCGTAGGCGCGGCCGAACGCGGCCTGGCGCCGGGACTGCGGCCGCTCGGAAAGCAGCCAGTCGCGCAGCGACTGCGGGGCGGCGTCGGCCGTCATCGGCGAATCCTCGTGCGCGGGTCGAGCAGGCGGTAGAGCAGGTCGGAGAAGAGGTTGAGGCCGATGAAGACGGAGCCCACCACGATCGTGCCGCCGAGAACGGCGTTCATGTCGGCGTTCTGCAGCGAGTTGGTGATGTAGGAGCCGAGCCCCGGCCAGGAGAAGATCGTCTCGGTCAGCACGGAACCCTCGAGCAGCCCCGCGTAGGAGAGCGCGATGACGGTGACGAGCGGCACGGCCGCATTGCGCAGCGCGTGCCGCCAGATGATCCGCGTTTCCGACAATCCCTTGGCGCGCGCCGCGACCACGTATTCCTGGTTCAGCTCGTTCAGCATGAAGGACCGGGTCATGCGGCTGATGTAGGCGAGCGAAAAGTAGCCGAGCAGCGAGGCGGGCAGGATAATGTGCGAGAAGGCGTTCCCGAAGGCCTCCCACTCGCCCGCCATGGCGGCGTCGAACAGGATGACGCCGGTGACGGTCGGGACTGTGTACTCGTACACGACGTCGATGCGGCCCGGCCCGCCGACCCAGCCGAGCCGGGCGTAGAAGACGAGCAGCGCCATCAGCCCCAGCCAGAAGATCGGCACCGAATAGCCGACCAGCCCGATCACCCGCACCACCTGGTCGACGATGCCGCCCCGGCGCACGGCCGCCCAGACGCCGAGCGGCACGCCGAGCCCGGCCCCGATCAGCGTCCCCAGGGTGGCCAGCTCCAGCGTGGCCGGGAACACCCGGGCGATATCCTGCATGACCGGGCGGGTCGTCAGCACCGAGGTGCCGAAGTCGCCCTGCAGCACCTTGGCGATGTAGATGGCGAACTGCTCCCACAGCGGCTTGTTGAGGTGGAGTTCCTCGCGGACGCGCTGGATGACGTGCTCGGGCGCCCGGTCGCCCACGATGGCGAGCACCGGGTCGATCGGGATGACGCGCCCGATGAAGAAGGTCACGGCCAGGAGACCGAGATAGGTGAGGATCACCGTCACCAAGAATCGCCCGACCGCCGACCCGTAGCCATAGGCCCGGGAGGCGCGGAACGGTCGGGAGATGTCGGCGAGGGACATGCGGCGCTCCGAAGGGGCCGGGACGGCTCAGGCGTCCCTCGATCGGTCCGGCCATGCAGGCCGGACCGGCAGGGCCGGCGAGCCGACGGGGACCGCCGCCGCGACCGCCCCGCCGCCGGCGAGCCGGGGCAGGGCGGGGCGGCCGCGGGACGTCCTCAGCTCTTGGTGACGACGTAGAGCGCCGTGTTGTCGGAGGTCTTGCCGATCTGGAAGCCTTCCACGTTGGGCCGGTAGAGCGCCACGTCCGTCTGCTGCCAGATCATCACGAAGGGGCTCGTCTTGACGAACTCGTTCTGGATGTCGGCGTACATGGCCGTGCGCTTTGCCGTGTCGCGCTCCAGGGCGGCGGCGTTGGTCTTGGCGGTCAGCTCGGGGATGTCCCAGGCGTTGCGCCAGGCGAGCGGCTTGGACTTGGCGTCGTCGGCGTTGTTGGGGTTGCGCGTGAAGGTGTCGGCGTTGGTGTGCGGGTCCCAATAGTCCGCGCCCCACTGGCCGATGTAGATGTCGTGCTGGCGCGCCCGGTATTTGGTCAGGGTCTGCTTGCCGTCGCCCGGGATGATCTCGATCTGGATGCCGACCTTGGCGGCCGCCTGCTGGATCGCCTCGGCGACGCCCTGCACCGGCTGCACCGTACGCACGTCCATGCTCACCTTGAAGCCGTCCTTCAGCCCCGCCTTGGCGAGCAGCTCCTTCGCCTTCTCGGGATTGTACGAGAAGGGCTTCGTCTCCAGGGCGCCGAGCATGCCGACCGGCAGGAAGTGCTGGTGGATCGTGCCGATGTGCTTCAGGAGTGTGGCGCCGATCGCGTCGTAGTCGATGATGTACTTGAAGGCCTCGCGGACCTCGGGCTTGGCGAGGTTCGGGTTCTTCTGGTTCAGTGAGATGTAGTAGCTCGTCGCCTTGGCGGTCGCGCTGGTCTTCATGCCGGCGCCGGTCAGGGCGTCGATGTCTTGCGGGGTGACGTTGCGCGCGATGTCGATGTCGCCCTTCTCCAGCATCAGGCGCTGGGTGGCGCTCTCCTTGACATAGCGGTAGATGACGCGGCCGAGCCTGGCCTTCTCACCGTAGTAGTTTTCGTTGCGCTCGAGCACGATCAGCTCGTTGGCGCGCCATTCGCGCAGCTTGTAGGGGCCCGAACCCGCGTAGTTCGTCTTCAGCCAAGCGTAGCCCATGTCGCCGCCCTGCGCCTTGCTCTCGACGAGCTGCTTGTCGACGATGCAGGCGACGTTGGCGGTCAGGCAGTTCAGCACCAGCGAAGTGGCATAGACCTTGTCGGTGGTGATCGTCACGGTGGCGGGATCCACCGCCTTGATCATGTCCTTGACGTTGTCCTTCGTGAAGCCGAACTGGGTGAGGATGAAGGCCGGCGTCTTGTCGAGCGTGACCGCGCGCTGCAGCGAATAGGCGACGTCGTCGGCCGTGATCGGGTTGCCCGAGGCGAACTTCAGGCCGGTCTTGAGCTTGAAGGTGAAGAGCTTGCCGTCCTCGGACACCTCGTAGGACTTGGCGATGTCCGGGTCGACCTTGGACGTGTCCTTGGCATTCAGCCGCATCAGGCGGTCGTAGCAGTTGCCCATGATCTCGCCCGCCGAGATCTCAAAGGCCTCGGCCGGATCCATCGTGATGATGTCGTCGAACGCGAAGGCCAGGACCAGCGTGTCCTTGGGCGTGGCGGCGGTCGCATAGGCGCCCGGCCAGGCCGCGATGGCCGCGGTCGAGAGCGCGAGCCCGCCGAAGTGGCGGCGGGTGAGGGTCCAACGGGTCGAGGTCATGGATGGATCCTTTTCATTTTGCCCGGACGCACGCCCCGGGAAAGATGACGAGATCCTGCCCGCGCCCCGGTGGGAACGCAAGGGATCGAAAAGCGGCAACCACGTGCGGAAACCGGGCGAATGCTGAAATCTCAGACGTCTTGCCAGGACCCGTTGGCACCCGACCGGTAGAGCGCGTCGACCACCCTCATGTTGGCGACCGCGTCCTCGATCGGGAACTCGGCCGCCTCCTCGCCGCGGAAGACGCGCATCGCCGTCTCGGCCTGCAGCATGTACTGGTCGCAGGCCGGCAGCGTCTCGGATCGTATGCCGGACCCGTCGATGGCGCCGCCGATGTCGACCAGGATGGTGGTCGTCCCGTCCTGCGGCGCGTTCAGCGCCACCGGCACCTCGATCCGACCGGTCGTGCCGAAGATCTCCATGCGCTGGGCGCGCACGAGCTGGGTGGCGGTGGAGAAGGCGAGCCGCCGGCCCTCGCCGAAGTCGACGAGGCCGCTCGTCAGCCGGTCAGTGCCCATGTCGGGGTCCCGGTCGACCAGCGAGACGGCCCGCCGCGGCTCGGCGCCGAAGACGAAGCGCGACAGCAGCACGGCGTAGCACCCGATGTCGTAGAGCGCGCCGCCGCCGATGTCCGCCTTGTTGCGGACGTTGGCGGGATCGACGTTGAAGTAGCTGAGCGTCGTCTGCACGAGCCGGACGTCGCCGATCGCGCCGTCCCGGACCAGGTCGCGAACCCTCAGCCACTGCGGGTGCTGGCGCACCATGAAGGCCTCGAGAACCTGCCGCCCGGTCTCGTCCCGAACCGTCACGAGATCCGCGGCCTCCGCGGCCGTCAGCGCGATCGGCTTCTCGCAGAGCACGTGCTTTCCGGCCCTGAGCGCGGCGACGGACCAGGGCACGTGCAAGTGGTTCGGCAGGGGGTTGTAGACGGCCCCGATCTCCGGGTCGGCGAGCAGCTCCTCGTAGCTGCCGTAGGCCTTGGCGACCCCGAAGCGATCGGCCGCCGCGCGGGCGCGGCCCGCATCCCGCGAGGCGATGGCGGCGAGGCGGACCCCCGGGCTCTTCAGCATGCCGGGGATCACCTTGTTGACAGCGATGCCCGCCGGGCTCAGCACGCCCCAGGCCATGGTCGATGCCATTTCGTTCCCTCCCTGGGTCACATATCGGACGGCACGGTCCCAAGCCGCCGAGCGGGTGTGCGCCCGCCCCGGGCGAAGGTCAATCGGCCGGATCGATGCCCGTCCCCAGCGGCTGGCCTTCCAGCCGGTAGACGAGGCCGGTTTCCGGGTAGATCGCCGAAGCCGTGCCCGAGAAATAGGATGGGACCACCCGCTCCATCAGGCGGCTGCCGAAGCCCTTGCGTCCCGGTGGCGGGATGGGCGCGCCGCCGCTCTCCTCCCAGGAAAGGGCGAAGCGTTCGCTGTCCGACTCCCACCGGATGGCGACCCTGCCGCCGTCCTTGGACAGGGCGCCGTACTTCAGCGCGTTGGTGGTGAGTTCATGCAGCAGGAGCGCGATGCCGAGCGCCTGCTGGGCGTCGAGCTCGATGTCCGGGCCGTCGACCGAGATCCGGTCGAGCAGCTCGCTGTACGGGGAGAGGGATGCCCCGACGATCCGGTGCAGGGGGGCGGCCTGCCATTGGCTCTCGGTGAAGATGTCCTGCGCACGCCCGAAGGCGCTGAGCCGGGCCGTTACCGTGTCGGCGGCCTCGTCCAGGGAGGTGGCGGCCCGAATCGTCTGGACGACGATCGCCTGGACGACGGCGATGAGGTTCTTGATCCGGTGCACCAGCTCGCGCTGGAGCGCCGCGCGCTGACGTTCCGCCTCGTTGCGGGCGACCAGGGCCCGACGGGCCGTCTCGATTTCGGCGGAAAGCGACTGGTTCGCCGCCGCCAGGGCCTTGCGGCCGGACACCGCCTCGGTGGTCTCCGTCACGACGTCGAGGAAGCCGACGACCCGGCCCTCGTCGTCGAGGACCGGACTGTACGAGAAGGTCCAGTGGGTTTCCTCCGCGAAGCCGTTGCGCCACATGGTGAGCGGAAGGTCGGCCATCCAGACCGTTCGCCCTGAGAGGGCCTGGCGCACCATCGGGAGGATCTCGTCGTAGACGTCGTGCCACACGACCGCGAGCGGCAGCCCGAGCGCCGTCTCCGCACGCCCTCCCAGGATCGGGGCGAAGCCTGCGTTGAAGATGGTCGTCAGCGCCGGGCCGTAGAACAGGGCCATCGGCTGACCGGACGAGGCGAGGGTGTGGACGATCGTCCGCAGGCTGGCCGGCCAGGCCTGGATCGGGCCGACCGGCGTTGTCGACCAGTCGAACGCGGCGATCTCCGCCCCCATGGGACCGTACTGCCGGAGGCGGTCGGGGAAGCCCTCCGGATCCGTCGCGATTCCGTCCCAGGCCCGCTTGTCCTGCATCGATCCCGTTCCCGCCCTACATATGCAGAACTCCTCATGTGATTAGGAGATCGGGGTGTCGGCAGCAAGGACGTTCGTCCAGGCTTAGCTCCCCGGACGGGCGGGCCGGAATCGCCTGCGAGATGCAAAGCCCGCGAACCCAGGCGCCTGGACTGCAAACCCGAGCCATGATCGGCACTCACCCGCAGGGTGTGTGGCACGCGCGACGAGGCGCCGACGAAAGCGGGTCGTGGACCCCTGCCGCGAAGCTCGGGGGTTTTGCGGCGGGGAATGAAGGCCTCATGCCGGCATGGATGAACTGTGCCGGGTCTGTGCCGACGCCTGCCGGAACTGCGAGGAGGCGCGCCGCGCAGCGGGCCGAAGCCTCAGATCGCGGGTGCAGCAGACCGGAGGCCGCCGGTCGAAAAGTCGGCCCCCGGCCGCGAGCGGCCGGGGGCAGGTCTTCAGCCTCAGCGGCAGATGTACTTGGAGCCGTTGGCCTTCGGCTTCCAGTAACAGCGCGGGCCGTAATAGCCGTAGTAGCCACCGTAGGCGCCGTAGTAGGGATAGTAGCCACCGACGACGACACGCGGGCCGCCGTACCAGCCGCGCCCGTAGTAATGGCCGTAGTGGCCGTGGCCCTTCCAGTGCTTGCTGTAGCCGTGGCCGTTCCAATAGCGCTTGCCGGCCTCGGCCGTGCCGGTCGTCGCCGGCAGCACCGCCATGGCCAGCACCGCCGATGCGGCGGATGCGAAAGCAATCTTCGGTAGATTCATCGTGGTCTCCTCCGGTTCAGTCGGATGCCCCCCACGCGTGGTCCCTCTCAGGGGGACAACCGGCCCGGATTGCCCTGGTTCCGGCCGCCTCCCGAACGGTGCGCGGCCGTCGAGCGTCGATCCGCTTTCCGGTCCGTCAGGGACGTTACCATGCCTACGCATGCGAAATCACTAATGAATAACCCGGACGCAGTATGCACGTATTCAAGAACGGCGACCTGGAGGGTAGGAGCGACGAGTAGGTC
Organism: Prosthecomicrobium sp. N25; assembly: GCF_037203705.1. NCBI lineage: Bacteria > Pseudomonadati > Pseudomonadota > Alphaproteobacteria > Hyphomicrobiales > Kaistiaceae > Prosthecomicrobium > Prosthecomicrobium sp. N25. The sequence continues at coordinate 2,956,097 of NZ_JBBCAT010000001.1, read as the reverse complement.
GCGGACCCCGAGCAGGCCGTCGCCATCGCGCTCCATGAGGCGGGCGCCTGGACTCGGGAGAGCCCGCCGGAGACCCGGACCTGACCGGGTTGAGCAAGGAGCAGTTGCGCCGGGCGATGCGGGGCTGACCTCGGACCCGGTCAGGCGAGCTCGTCGAGCATCGCGAGCGCCACCTCGATGGTGGCCAGGCGGACGCCGGAGCGGCCGATGTCGCCGAAACGGCATTCGCGGTGGACGTGTACGCCGTCGCGTCGCAAGGCCGCGAGATGCACGAGACCGACCGGCTTGGCGGCCGAGCCGCCGCCCGGCCCCGCGATGCCCGTGACCGCCACCGCGAGGTCCGCGCGCGACCGGGTGAGCGCCCCTTCGACCATGGCGACCGCCACCTCGCGGCTGACCGCGCCGACACGCGCAATCAGCGCGGGGTCGATCCCGAGCAGCTCGGCCTTGGCCTCGTTGGAGTAGGTGACGAACCCCCGGTCGACCACCGCGGACGATCCCGCGATCTCGGTCAGGACCCCGGCGATGAGCCCTCCGGTGCAGGACTCGGCGGTGGCGACGGTCAGCCCGGCGGCCCGGGCCTTCGCGACGAAGGCCGAAGCGGCAGGGAGCAGGGGCGCGAGGTTCGTCATCGGCGGGCGGGCTCGAAGGGCAGGCGGATCGTGGCGGTCGCGATCGCGGCAATGCCCTCGCGGCGTCCCACGAAGCCGAGCGCCTCGTTGGTGGTCGCCTTCACGCCGACGCGGTCGACGTCGATGCCGAGGATGTCGGCGACGCGCGCGCGCATCGCCTCCCGGTGCGGCCCGATCTTCGGCGCCTCGGCGACGATCGAAATGTCCGCATGGGCGATCATGCCGCCCCGGGCGGCAACGCGGCGCGCCGCCTCGCGCAGGAACACGGCCGAATCGGCGCCCTTCCAGCGCATGTCCGAGGGCGGGAAGTGGCTGCCGATGTCGCCGTCGCCGAGCGCCCCGAGGATCGCGTCGGTCAGGGCGTGCAGCGCCACGTCCGCGTCGGAATGGCCCTCCAGTTTGTGCGTGTGCGGTATACGGATGCCGGCCAGCACGACCGCGTCGCCCTCCGTGAACCGGTGCACGTCGTAGCCCGTGCCCACCCGCACGTCTGCGAGGGCCAGCATCTCCTCCATCCGCAGCCTCCGTTCCGCCGCGACGAGGTCGTCCGCGGTGGTGATCTTGACGTTGCCGGGGTCGCCCAGGACGGTGCGCACCTCAATCCCTGCCCAGCGCGCCACGGCGGCATCGTCCGTGAAGTCGTGGCGACCGGCGGCCGCGGCGGCCTCGTGGGCCGCCAGGATCCGGGCGAAGCGAAAGCCCTGCGGCGTTTGAGCCGCCCAGAGCCCCTCGCGCGGAATCGTTTCGAGAAGCAGACCCGAGGCATCGGCCTTCTGCACCGTGTCGACCACCGGGACGGCGGCCAGGACGGCCTCGGCCTCCCGCAGCGCCGCCACCGTGCGCTCGATGACCGAAGATGAGACGAAGGGTCGCGCCGCATCGTGGATGAGCACGATGTCCGGCTCGTCGGGCGCCAGCGCCCTGAGCCCCGCCAGCACCGACGCCTGCCGTGTCGCTCCGCCCGCAACCGGGTCCGCGATGCCGGCGAGGCCCGCCCTGCAGGCCTCGAAGTCGTCCCGGAACGCGGGATCGATCACGGTCAGGATGCTGCCGATCGCCGGATGCGCCGCAAAGCGGGCGAGCGTGCGCGCGAGCAGCGGCTGTCCCCAGAGATCGAGATACTGCTTGGGCCGGCCGCCGACCGCGCCGGCAAGGCGACGCCCCGACCCGGCGGCGACGATGATTGCAGCAACTCGGGGTTGATCGCCGGCGGAGGGGACCGGCCCTGCCTTGTCCGTCATCCGTATCCCTCGGATGTCATGCGCGAAAGCCTGTGTTGCGCCGCGGGAAGACGCTTGCTCTTGCGGCAAAATCTGCCAAAGATGTAATCACGTGGTTTCGATGCACACTGAATGAGCACGAATGTGAGTTCCTCGACCCCCGACGTCGCCACGCAACGGTGCGTGAGGCTCGGACGATACCAGTTCCGGTGCCCGGTGTATCTGGCTCCGATGTCCGGCGTCACCGACCTGCCGTTCCGCCGGCTCGCCGCGCGGTTCGGATGCGATCTCGTCGTCACCGAGATGGTGGCGAGCGAATCGCTGGCCGAGGGCGACCCGGAGATGGCGCTGCGGCTGGCCGGCCAGGGCATGGCGCCGCATGTGGTGCAGCTCGCCGGGCGTGAGGCGCACTGGATGGCCGAGGCCGCGCGCATGGCGGAGGCGAACGGCGCCGATGTCGTCGACATCAACATGGGCTGCCCGGCGAAGCGCGTCACAACCGGCTGGTCCGGGGCCGCCCTGATGCGCGACCTGGACCTCGCGGTGGAGCTCATCCGCGCCACGGTGGCCGCGGTCCGCGTGCCCGTGACCTTGAAGATGCGCCTGGGCTGGGACCGCTCCAGCCTGAACGCGCCCGAACTCGCCCGCCGCGCCGAGGCCGAGGGCGTGCAGCTCGTCACGGTCCACGGCCGCACCCGGGACCAGTTCTACGAGGGCTCGGCCGATTGGCCCGCCATCCGGGCCGTGCGCGAGGCGATCGCCATTCCCCTGATCGCCAACGGCGACGTCCTCGGCCTCGCCGACGCGCGCCGGATCCTCGCCGAATCCGGGGCCGACGGCGTCATGATCGGGCGCGGGGCGCAGGGACGCCCCTGGCTGCCCGGCGCCGTCTCGCGCGCCCTCGCGGGCGCTCCCTCTCTGCCGGAACCCACGGGCCCCGAGCTGGCCGACCTCGTGGTCGAGCACCACGCCGCGATGGTCGAGCACTACGGCGCGCCGAAGGGTCTCCGGGCCGCCCGCAAGCACCTCGCCTGGTACTTCGACGCCGCCGAGGCGGGCCGGCCGATCGCCGCCGCCCTGCGCCGTGTCGCGCTCACGTCCTTCGACATCCCCGCCATCCACGCCGCCGTCCGCGAGGCTCTCGCCGGCACGGCCGTCAGGAGAGCCGCATGACCACCAACGCGGCGCGCACCCCGCGCCAGTTCCCCGACCCGACCGCCTCGGCCTCCGCGGCCGTGCTCAACGCGCTGCCGAATCCGGTGGTGATGATCGGCGCGGACGGCATGATCCTCGAGGCCAACGACTCCGCCCAGAACTTCTTCCAGGCGAGCGCCGCCTTCATGCGCCGGCATGCGCTCTCCCACTTCGTTCCCTTCGGCAGCCCGCTCCTCGAGCTGATCGGCCAGGTGCGCGAGCGGCAGGCACCGGTCTCCGAATACCGCGTCGACGTGTCGAGCCCGAGGATCGGGACCGAGAAGGTGGTCGACATCTACGCAGGTCCCGTCATCGACGAGCCGGGCGCCGTGGTGGTGATGCTCCAGGAGCGCACCATGGCCGACAAGATCGACCGGCAGCTCACCCATCGCGGCGCCGCCCGCACGGTGACGGGCCTCGCCGCCATGCTGGCCCACGAGATCAAGAACCCGCTGTCCGGGATCCGCGGGGCCGCCCAGCTCCTGGAGCAGTCCGTCGACGACCAGGACCGGGCGCTCACCCGCCTGATCTGCGACGAGGCGGACCGGATCGTGAAGCTGGTCGACCGCATGGAGGTGTTCTCCGACGAGCGCCCCATCGAGCGATCCGCGGTCAACATCCACACGGTCCTCGATCACGTGAAGCGGCTCGCCCAGTCGGGATTTGCCCGCAAGGTCAAGATCGTCGAAGAGTACGACCCGTCCCTGCCGCCGGTCCTCGCCAACCGGGACCAGCTCATCCAGGTGTTCCTGAACCTCGTCAAGAACGCCACGGAGGCGATCGGCGACCAGCCGGACGGCGAGATCGTGCTGACCACGGCCTACCGCCCCGGCGTCCGCCTTTCCGTGCCGGGATCGAAGGACAAGGTCACGCTGCCGATGGAGTTCTGCGTGCGCGACAACGGTCCGGGCGTGCCCGAGGACCTGCTGCCGCACCTCTTCGACCCCTTCGTCACCACCAAGACCAACGGCTCGGGCCTCGGGCTCGCGCTCGTCGCCAAGATCGTCCGCGATCACGGCGGCGTCGTGGAATGCGAGAGCCAGCCGCGCCGAACCACGTTCCGCGTGCTCATGCCGGCCTATTCGGGTCCGGCGCGCGGGGGCAACTGATCGACGGCGCCGGCCCAGGCGGCGCCCGCAAGGAAGGATAGCACCATGCCCTCCGGCAACATCCTCGTCGCAGACGACGATGCCGCGATCCGAACGGTCCTGAACCAGGCGCTCTCCCGCGCCGGCTACGAGGTGCGGCTGACGTCCAACGCGGCCACCCTATGGCGCTGGGTCGCGCAAGGGGAGGGGGACCTCGTCATCACCGACGTGGTGATGCCCGACGAGAATGCCTTCGACCTGCTGCCGCGCATCAAGAAGCTCCGGCCCGACCTGCCGGTCATCGTCATGAGCGCGCAGAACACCTTCATGACCGCCATCCGGGCCTCCGAGCGCGGCGCCTACGAGTACCTGCCGAAGCCCTTCGACCTGAAGGAACTGATCACCATCGTCGGCCGGGCCCTGGCCGAGCCCAAGCACAAGCGCAGCGCCGAACCGGAGCCCGACGCCGAGGCGATCCCGCTCGTCGGCCGCTCGCCGGCCATGCAGGACATCTACCGCGTCCTCGCCCGCCTCATGCAGACGGACCTGACCGTCATGATCACGGGCGAGTCCGGCACCGGCAAGGAGCTCGTCGCCCGCGCGCTGCACGACTACGGCAAGCGCCGCAACGGACCCTTCGTGGCCATCAACATGGCGGCGATCCCGCGCGACCTGATCGAGTCCGAGCTGTTCGGACACGAGAAGGGCGCCTTCACGGGCGCGGCGAGCCGGTCGGCCGGCCGCTTCGAGCAGGCGGAGGGCGGCACGCTCTTCCTGGACGAGATCGGCGACATGCCGATGGACGCCCAGACCCGGCTCCTGCGCGTGCTCCAGCAGGGCGAGTACACCACCGTCGGCGGCCGCACCCCGATCAAGACCGACGTGCGCATCATCGCGGCGACCAACAAGGACCTGCGCCAGCTCATCAACCAGGGGCTCTTCCGCGAGGACCTCTACTTCCGCCTGAACGTCGTCCCGCTGCGCCTGCCGCCACTGCGCGAGCGCTCCGAGGACATCCCCGACCTCGTCCGCCACTTCTTCTCGCTCGCCGAGAAGGAGGGCCTGCCGGCCAAGCAGATCGAGCAGGCGGCCCTCGACCGGCTGCGCCGCTACCGCTGGCCGGGCAACATCCGCGAGCTCGAGAACCTCATCCGCCGGCTCGCCGCGCTCTATCCCCAGGACGTCATCACCGCCAACGTGATCGACCAGGAGTTGAGCCAGCCGGCGCTGATCTCGCCCCCCGAGGAGAAGACCGGCGACGAGGGCATCTCCGCCTCCATGGAGAAGCACCTCACCACCTATTTCGGCGGCTTCGGCGACGGCCTGCCGCCGCCCGGCCTCTACCACCGCATCCTGCGCGAGGTGGAATACCCGCTGATCGGCGCCGCCCTCGCCGCCACCCGCGGCAACCAGATCAAGGCCGCCGAACTCCTCGGCCTCAACCGCAACACCCTGCGCAAGAAGATCCGCGACCTCGACATCCAGGTGATCCGGTCCTCGCGCTGAGGACCGTCGGGCCGGAGCCCGTCGCTCGCCCGGCACGGCACGACCGTGCTGCGGGGTAGGGCGGGGCCGACCCGGCCTACTGGCGCCGCCCCGCCGCGCTGGCGAAGCGGACGGCCTCCTCGGCGGCCCGGAAGAGGGCCTTGGCCTTGTTGACGCACTCCTGGTACTCGGATTCCTGCACCGAATCCGCCACGATGCCGGCACCGGCCTGGGCATACATGCGGCCATCCTTCACGATGGCCGTGCGCAGGCAGATGCAGGTGTCCATCGCGCCGTCGGCCGAGAAATAGCCGACGCAGCCGGCGTAAAGGCCGCGCTTCTCGCTCTCGAGCTCGTCGATGATCTCCATGGCGCGCACCTTCGGGGCGCCCGAGACCGTGCCGGCCGGAAAGCCGGCGGCCAGCGCGTCGAGCACGTCGTGGGCGGGGTCGAGCCGGCCGGTGACGTTCGAGACGATGTGCATCACGTGGCTGTAGTATTCGAGGAAGAATTTGTCCGTCACCTTGACGGTCCCGATCTCCGCGACGCGGCCGACGTCGTTGCGGCCGAGATCGAGCAGCATGAGATGCTCGGCGAGTTCCTTCGGATCGGCGAGAAGCTCCGCGGCGAACGCCTTGTCCTCCTCGGGCGTCCGGCCGCGCGGCCGCGTGCCGGCGATCGGGCGGATGGTCACGTCGCCGTCGCGCACGCGAACCAGGATCTCCGGCGAGGAGCCGGCCACCGCGAAGCTGCCGAAGTCGAGGAAATAGAGGAACGGCGCCGGGTTCACCCGCCGCAGCGCCCGGTAGAGCGAGAAGGGCGGCAGCGAGAAGGGCGCCTCGAAGCGCTGGGACAGCACGACCTGGAAGATGTCGCCGGCGCGGATGTAATCCTTTGCCCGCGCAACCATGTCGAAATAGGCCTCCTTCGACGTGTTGGAGACCATCGGCACGTCGAGCGAGACCTCGCCGAGTTCGTAGGCCGCCTTGTCGATCGGCCGGTCGAGCGTGTCGACCACCTCGGTCAACCGGTCGACGGCGCGCGCATAGGCCTGCGCCGGCGTCACCCCCGGGGCGGGGCGCGCCTGGGTGACGACCGTGATCTCGTCCTTCACCGCATCGAAGACCAGGATGGTCCGGGGCCGGACCAGGATCGCGTCGGGGATGCCCACGGGATCGGCCTTCGGCGCGCCGAGTTCCTCCATCTGCCGCACCATGTCGTAGCCGAAATAGCCGAACATGCCGGCCGCCATGGGCGGCAGGCCCTTGGGCAGCGGAAACTCGCTCTCGTGGATGAGCCGGCGCAGGGCCTCCAGCGAGCGGCCCTCCACGGGTTCGAAGGCCTGCCGGTCCTGCGCGAAACGGCGGTTCACCTCGCCCGCCTCGCCCTTTGCCCGGAACACCAGGTCCGGATCGAGCCCGATCATCGAATAGCGGCCGCGCACCGCGCCGCCCTCCACCGATTCGAGCAGGAAGCAGTGGTCCCGCCGGCCGCAGAGCTTCAGGTAGGCCGAGACGGGCGTCTCGAGATCGGCGACGAGCGTGGTCCAGGCGACCGTCGGCCGGCCGGCGGAGAGGGCGTCGAGGAAGGCGTCCTCGGCCGGTTCGATACGCATCGGACGGTCCGGCTCACTGGTTCGGGTTGGTGCCGACGAGGCGGGAGACGAGCTGCTGGTTGACCGTGGCCGGGATCTCGGCGCGGAGCTGGCGGACATACTGGTCGAGCAGCGTCGACTGGATGTCGCCGGCCAGTTCCTTGGCCTCCGCCTTGGTCGAATCGGAGTCGCCGAAGAAGGCGACCTCCGAGACGTCCTTCACCTTCAGCACGACCCGGGCGTCGTTGTCGGCGAGCACGGTGGCGACATGGCCCTCGGGACCCCCGAAGGCGGCGTTGACCACAGTGGCAGCCAGGCCTTCCGCCGGCTCGCCGCGCTTCAGCGTGGGCGAGGTCTTCGCCTCCGTGCCGACCGAGCGGGCCACCTCCTCGATGTCCTCCCCCTTCTCGAGCCGGGCGACCAGCTCGGCCGCCTTGGCGGCGAGCCCGGTGCGGGTCTGCTCGGCCTTCCAGCGGGCGGTGACGTCGTCCTTGACCTCGTCGAGCGTGCGGTCGCGCGCCGGCGTGATGCCGGTGACCTCGAACCACATGAAGCCGTTGGTGCCGAGCTGGAGCGTGTCGTTCTCGACGCCCACGTCGCTCTCAAAGGCCGCCGCCACGATCTTGGCCGGCTCGGGAAGGCCCCGCGGCTCGGTCCCGTCCGGCTGCAGGCCGGTCTTGTCGACCTCGGCCGCGACCGGGGTCAGCTTGAAGCGCTTGGCGATCTCCTCGAGACGGGCGCCGCCGGCGCGCGCGTCCTCGACCTGGTCGTGGAGGCCGAGGATCTCGGCACCGGCCCGCTCCTCCGCGATCTCGGTCTTGAGCTGCGCCTTGACCTCGTCGAAAGGCTTGCGCCCGGCCGGCTTCACCTCGCCGAGGCGGAGGATCACGGTCCGGAACCGGCCCTTGACCGGCTGGCTGACGTCACCGGCCTTCTCGAGCCGGAACGCCGCGTCGCCGATAGCCGGGTCGAGGAATCCGGCCTTGGGCAGGAGGCCGAGGTCGACGTCCTCGCTCTTGAGGTTGCGCTCGGCCATGAGGTCGTCGAAGGAGGCGCCCCTCTTCAGCTTCTCGGCCGCGGCCTCGGCGTCCTCCGGCTTGTCGAACGGGATCTGGTCCACACGGCGCTTCTCCGGATCGCCGAAGCGGGCGGCGGAGCGCTCGTACACGGCCTTGGCGTCATCGTCGGTGACGTCCTGCGGCTTGGCGGTGCTCTTCGGGTCGATGGAGAGGACCACCAGCTTCCGGTACTCCGGGGCGCGGAAGGCCGCCTTGCGCTCCTCGAAGAACTTCTGCAGCACGTCCGGCGCCGGATCGGCGATCTCGCCGAGCGCGGAGGGCTCCAGGCGGATGTAGGAGACGACGCGCTCCTCGTTGCGGTACTGGTTCAGCGCCTCCAGCAGGACCTTGGGCGCCGGCATCACGCCCGCGACCCCGTCGATCAGCTGCTGGCGGTTGGCCGCCTCGCGGGCGAGCGCCACGTACTGGTCCTCGCTCCAGCCGTTCTGCTGCAGCGTGCGGGCAAAAAGGCCCCGGTCGAAACGGCCGGCCGCGGGCTGGAAGGTCGGGTCGGACTGGATCTGGCGGACCACCTCGGCGTCGCTCACCCCGAGCCGGAATCGGCGCGCCGCCTCGTTGAGCGTGGCGTCCGAGATCATCCGGTTGAGAAGCTGGTTCGGCAGTCCCGCGCGCAGCGCCTCGTCGCGCGAGATGGGCCGGCCGCGCTGCCGGCCGATCTGGTCGATCTGCCGGCGATAGTTGGTATCGAACTCGACGGCGCTGATCTTCGTGTGCCCCACCTCGGCGACCGTGGTGGAGCCGAAGCCGCGGAACACGTCGGCGATGCCCCAGACGCCGAAGCTCACGATCAGGAAGGCGAGGAGGATCTTGGAGACCCATCCGGAGGCACTGCGGCGCAGGACGTCGAGCATGGAGGCGGAACCGGTTCCTGAGGGGGATGCCGCCGGCCCGGCTGGGACCACTCTTTCCGGCATCCGTCGACCTGCGGGAGGGCCCCCGCGAGCGGCGCGGACTATAGGGAGAGCGTCCGGCGAGAGCAAGGCGGGCAAACGACCCGGAACCGCGCCGCCGGCCGCCGAAAAGCGGGCTCGCGCCGCCGTCCCGCTTCTGCTACCGAACCGCCGCTGGCCCGCAGGGAAGAAGGAGCGCGTCGAATGAAGCCGCTGGTCGCCGGGAACTGGAAGATGAACGGGCTCAGGGCCGCCGCCGCGGAGCTCCGCGCCATGGCCGAGGGCTACGACGCCGCGCTCTCCGCCGAGGTCGATCTCATGGTCTGCCCGCCCGCGACCCTCCTCGCGCTCTTCGCCGAGACGGCCGCCGGCACCGGCATCGCCATCGGCGGACAGGACTGCCATCCCAAGTCGTCCGGCGCCCATACGGGCGACATCGCCGCCGAGATGATCCGCGACGCCGGCGGGACGGCGGTCATCGTCGGCCATTCGGAGCGGCGCACCGACCACGGCGAGACGGACGCCACCGTCAAGGCGAAGGCCGAGGCGGCCTTTCGGGCGGGCCTCGCGGCGATCGTCTGCGTCGGCGAGACCCGGGCCGAGCGCGAGGCCGGCAAGGCCCTCGAGGTGGTCGGCGGCCAGCTCGCCGGGTCCCTGCCGGACGGTGCCACCGCGGAGACCCTCGTCGTCGCCTACGAGCCCGTCTGGGCCATCGGCACCGGCCTCACCCCGACCGCCGCCGACGTGGCGGAGATGCACGCCTTCATCCGCGAGCGGCTGGTCGCGACGCTGGGCGGGGCCGGGCGCGGGGTGCGCATCCTCTATGGCGGCTCGGTGAAGCCCTCCAACGCGACCGAACTTCTCTCCGTCGACAACGTGAACGGCGCGCTCGTCGGCGGCGCGAGCCTCAAGGCGGCGGACTTCCTGGGGATCGCGGGCGCCTACCGGTGACGGCCCTTCGGTCCGGCGCTCTGGCCTTCGTGGAAAAGCTCGTGTAAGACGGCCCCCGAATTTGCGCCGCCGTTCGCGGCTCCCCATGTGAGCGTCTGGACGGGCCGGTCACGGTCCGGCCGGACGCTTTCGGCTTGCACAATCGTCCGCCGCGGCCCTGCCGTGCGCGGAGACATCTGGGCGATCGATGGAAACCGTTATCATCGTCATTCATCTGATGGTCGTTTCGGCGCTCGTGGGCGTCGTGCTCCTGCAGCGCTCGGAGGGCGGCGCCCTCGGCATGGGCGGCGGGGGCGGCGGCCTCATGTCATCCCGCGGCACCGCCAACGTGCTGACCCGTGCCACCGCCATTCTGGCGACGGCCTTCTTCGTGACCTCCCTGGTGCTGGCCATCCTCGCCGGCGGCCATACCGAGCGGCCGTCCTCCATCCTCGACCGCGCCGCTCCGCCGGCCGGGCAGGGTGCGCCGGCCGCCCCGGGCACGCCGGCTCCCGCCGCGCCGGGCCAGGGCGGCGGCATCCTCGACCAGCTGCAGCAGCTCCAGCGCCCGGCCGCGCCGGCCCCGGCGCCGCAGCAGTGAACCACGGGCGGCGCCGGCAGACGGCGCCGCTTCTTCTTCGGGCGCGGCAGCGCGCCGGCGGGCGCGGGCAGGGACGGGCCGTTCGGGCCACCCCCCACGCGCCCCGTGACATGAGATCGCCGGGACGTCGCGCCGGGGCCGGGAAGGTCCGCCGGGGATGTCCACTGTTTTGTTGCGCAGTGGCTTGCCGCCGTTTTGCGAATCGGCCGGCCGCCAGATAGGGTCGAGGTCCATGGCGCGGTACGTCTTCATCACCGGCGGCGTGGTTTCCTCCCTGGGCAAGGGCTTGGCTTCCGCCGCTCTCGGCGCGGCCTTGCAGGCACGCGGCTACAAGGTCCGGCTCCGGAAGCTGGACCCCTACCTCAACGTCGATCCCGGCACGATGTCGCCGTACCAGCACGGTGAGTGCTTCGTGACGGACGACGGCGCCGAGACCGATCTCGACCTCGGCCACTACGAGCGCTTCACCGGCCGTCCCGCGAACAAGCAGGACAACATCACCACGGGCCGGATCTACCAGGACATCATCGCCAAGGAACGGCGTGGCGACTATCTCGGAGGCACCGTCCAGGTGATCCCGCACGTGACGGACGCCATCAAGGAGTTCGTGGTCGCCGGCAACGAGGGCTACGACTTCGTGCTGGTCGAGATCGGCGGGACGGTCGGCGACATCGAAGGCCTGCCCTTCTTCGAGGCGATCCGCCAGCTCGGCAACGACCTGCCGCGCGGACACGCCGTCTACATCCACCTGACGCTGATGCCCTACATCCCGAGCGCGGGTGAGCTGAAGACCAAGCCGACCCAGCATTCGGTGAAGGAGCTGCGCTCCATCGGCATCCAGCCCGACATCCTGCTCGTGCGGGCCGACCGCGAGATCCCGGAATCGGAGCGCAAGAAGCTCTCGCTCTTCTGCAACGTGCGCCCCTCGGCCGTGATCCAGGCGCTCGACGTGGCCTCCATCTACGACGTCCCGATCGCCTATCACCGGGAGGGTCTCGACGACGAGGTTCTGGCGGCCTTCGGGATCACGGGCGCGCCGAAGCCCGACCTGTCGCGCTGGGAGAGCATCTCCGACCGCATCCACAACCCGGAGGGCGAGGTCACCATCGCGGTGATCGGCAAGTACACGGGGCTGAAGGACGCCTACAAGTCGCTGATCGAGGCGCTGACCCACGGCGGCATCGCCAACAAGGTCAAGGTCAAGATCGACTGGATCGAATCGGAGGTCTTCGAGAAGGAGGACCCGGCACCGTTCCTCGAGCACGTGCACGGCATCCTGGTTCCCGGCGGATTCGGCAAGCGCGGCACGGAGGGCAAGATCGCGGCCGCCGGCTATGCTCGCAGGCGCGGCATTCCCTATTTCGGCATCTGCTTCGGCATGCAGATGGCGGTCATCGAGGCGGCGCGCAATCTGGCCGGCGTGACGGAGGCGAACTCAACCGAGTTCGGTCCGTGTTCGGAGCCCGTGGTCGGCCTCCTGACCGAGTGGCTGCAGGGCAACGAGCTGCAGCGCCGCTCCGAGGGCGGCGACCTCGGCGGCACCATGCGGCTCGGTGCCTACCGGGCCCGGCTCGCGCCCGGCAGCCTGATCTCGTCCATCTACGGCGCGACCGAGATCCTGGAGCGCCACCGCCACCGCTACGAGGTGAACATCGCCTACCGCGATCGGCTGGAGGCCAAGGGGATGTCCTTCGCGGGCATGTCGCCCGACGGCGTCCTGCCGGAGACGGTCGAGCTCAAGGACCATCCCTGGTTCGTCGGTGTCCAGTACCACCCCGAACTGAAGAGCCGCCCCTTCGAGCCGCACCCGCTCTTCACCTCCTTCATCAGTGCGGCGATGGAGCAGAGCCGGCTCGTCTGACGGCCGGCCCGCTCACAGCATCGCCAGCACGAACTGGATCACGGGCTTCGCCGGCGCATTGACGGCGACCGGATGCGCGGCCGCGAACACCGCCGAGAAGAACCCGAAGAACCCGCCGTAGATCGCCCCGCCCGCCGCCACGTACCTGATCGCGTTCATCGTCCCGTCTCCCGTCCCCGGCGGCCGGCTCGTGCCGCCATCTGGGGGGACGGTAGGCTTGCCGACAGGGCGGGGCTGTTACCCGGGGAACAGGGTCGGCGCTTTGCGGTTTGACCCGCCTCGGCTAGAACGGGACCGCGACGCGCGACGATGGGGGGACGAGGAATGGATGTCTCGCTGGTGACCGACAGCCTGCAGGGGCTCGGGCCGTTTCTCGTCTATGTCGGCTTGTCGATCGGCATGGTGGGGATCTACTCGGCCGTCTACGGGATCGCCACCGCCCATGACGAACTGGCGCTCATCCGGGCCGGCAATCCGGCGGCGGCGATCGCCTTCGGGGGAAGCATGATCGGCTACGCGCTGCCGCTCGCCTCCGCGGCCATGCACTCGCGTGCGCTGGCGGAGTTCCTGGTCTGGGCCGTGATCGCCATCCTGATCCAGGTCGTCGTCTATTGGATCGTGCGCCTCGCCCTGCTTCGGGACGTCAGCTCTCGGATCGAGAAGGGCGAAGTCTCCGCGGGCCTGTTCCTCGGCGCCGTGTCCCTGACCGGCGGCATCCTGAACGCCGCCGCGATGGCGGTCTGAGATGTCGGGTCCGCGCGGCATCGACCACGTCGTCCTGCCCGTCCACGACCTGGACGCCGGGGCGGAATCCTGGGAGCGGCTCGGCTTCACGCTGACCCCGGCCGCCCGCCACCCCTGGGGGACCTGCAATCGCCTCGTCCAGTTCGACGGTGCCTTCCTGGAGATCCTGGCCGTCGACCGGCCGGCGCTGATCCCGGACCCCACCCCGGGCCGCTTCTCCTTCGGCGCCTTCAACCGCGACTTCCTGGCCCGGCGCGAGGGTGCGTCGATGCTCGTCCTGGAATCGGGGGATTCCGACCGCGACATCGCCGAGTACGGCGCCCTCGGCCTGACCACCTTCGAGCGCTTCGACTTCGAGCGCGCCGCCACCGGGCCGGGTGGCGAGGTCCGCACGGTCGCCTTCAGTCTCGCCTTCGCGATGCCCGGGCCGGCGACCTCCGCCTCGCCCTCGGAAGCCGGCTTCTTCACCTGCCGCCAGCATTTCCCCGAGAATTTCTGGCGCCCGGCCTACCAGAGGCACGCCAACGGTGCGGTCGGGATCGCAGCCGTGACCCTGACGGCCCGCGATCCGGCCGACCACCACGCCTTCCTGTCGGCCTTCGTCGGCACCCGGACCCTCCACATGACCGGCTACGGACTGGAGATCGCGACCCCGCGCGGTGCGATTGAGGTCCTTACCCCCCAGGGCTTCCATTTCCGCTACGGGCTGGAGCCGCCGCTCGGCGGATCGGAGGCGCTCTCCATCGCGGCCCTCCGCATCGCGGTCCGGGACCTCGAGGCCGCCCGCGGCCACCTCCATGCCTCGGCGCTCGCCCCGATGGAGCATGCCGGCACGCTGGTCGTGCCGGCCGCGGCCCTGCACGGCGTCACGGTCGCGTTCGAGCCGGCGAGCGGTGCCGGCTGAAGCCGGCGCTGGCGCCGGAGGCCGGAAGCGCGTATGCGTCCGGGCACTGTCCCAGTCAGGAACGAACGGAATCGCCATGTCGCCCCATGAGACCGTCGTCGTCGGCCCCGTCCGCTTCGGCAACCGTCTTCCGCTCGCGCTCATCGCCGGACCCTGCCAGATGGAGAGCCGCGCCCACGCGCTGGAGATGGCGTCCGCCTTGAAGGAGATCGCCGGCCGGATCGGCATCGGCCTCGTCTACAAGACGTCCTACGACAAGGCCAACCGGACCAGCCTCAACGCCCAGCGCGGCATGGGCATGGCCGCGGCGCTGCCGGTCTTCGCCGAGATCAGGGAGACGCTGGGCCTGCCGACGCTCACCGACGTGCACGACGCCGCCCAGTGCGCGCCGGTCGCCGAGGTGGTCGACATCCTCCAGATCCCCGCCTTCCTGTGCCGCCAGACGGACCTGCTGGTCGCGGCGGCGCAGACCGGCCGGGTCGTGAACGTCAAGAAGGGCCAGTTCCTCGCCCCCTGGGACATGAAAAACGTCGCTGCGAAGATCACCGGCGCGGGCAATCCGAACGTGCTGCTGACCGAGCGCGGCGCGAGCTTCGGCTACAACACCCTCGTCTCGGACATGCGCGCCCTGCCGATCATGGCCGAGACCGGCGCCCCCGTGATCTTCGACGCCACCCACTCGGTGCAGCAGCCGGGCGGGCAGGGGACCTCGTCGGGGGGCGACCGCCGCATGGTGCCGGTGCTCGCCCGTGCCGCAGTCGCGGTCGGGGTGGCCGGTGTCTTCATTGAGACCCACCAGGACCCCGACCGGGCCCCCTCGGACGGCCCCAACATGGTCCATCTGAAGGACATGGCCGGCCTGCTCGAGACCCTGGTCGCCTTCGACCGCCTCGCCAAGAGCTGAGGGCCGGGCCGCCCTGGCCTAGCGCCCGGTCGGCTGGCCGGCATAGGCGGCCGGCGCACAAGGGATGCCGGCCGACTGGGCCTGCTTGCAGTATTTCGCCGCCTCTGCCGAGGACGGGAACGGGCCCGCGATCAGCCGGACCTCGAGGCTCTCGTCGTTCTCCTTGACCTGGGCGAGCGGTGCATAGGAGCGCGTCAGCCGCGGCGCCTTCCCGTCGAGGTCCGACCAGGCCTTGCGCAGGGATGGCAGGTTGCGGAAGCCGCCGAGGTCGACGCCGTAGTCGATGCGAGTCGGCGGGGCCGCCGGCGGCACGAGTGGTGTCGGCGGGCCCGGCCGCTCCGCGATCTGCGTCTTGTTGCCGATCGAGATGGTCGGCACCTGGTTCGGCCGCGCCGCCGGACGCGCCTTGCCGGGATCGGCCGGCGCCGGAGCGGCCTGGACCGCCGGTTGGCCCGCTGCAGCGGGCGACACGGAGGGCCCGCCGCCCGCGGGCGGAGCCGGAACGGATGGCCCGGCCATCGGGCCCGGCCCTGCCGGGGGGCCCGACGGAACGGGCTGCTCGTGAGCGGCCATGGCCCCGGCCGGACGCGGCGGAGCGGCTTGCGGCGGGGCGGGCGGCGACGCCTCCGGAGCATGCGGCGTCGGTGCTGCGACCTGGGCGGCAGGCGGGGAGGCTTGCGACGGCGGGGAGGGCGGCGGGCCCGGATCGATCGCCACCGTGCGGACCGGGACGGGCGCTGCCGCGGACGGCACGGCCGCAGGGGCGGGTGGAGTGGCCGGGGCCGCGCTGGAGGTCGACGGGGAGGCGTTGGCCGTCGCGGCCGGCATCGCGTCGGCCCGCGGCTCCGGCTCCAGACTGGTGCGCGGGCCGATGCGCGGCGCGGCCTCCGGCTGAGGCTCGGGCTTCTGCGTATCGGTCCTTGGCGGCTCGGGGGCGGCAGCGGCAGGTCGCTTGTCGATCGTTCCGGTGCGCCCGCCGGCGAGGTCGGCGAGGCCGTTGGCGAGCACGGCCGCCTGATCCTCGAGCTGCCCGACGCGGCGGGCGAGGAGATCGGATCTCTGGTCGGTCCTCCCGATCAGGCGCCTGAGGTCCGCAATCTCCTGTCGGATCTGTTCCAGGTCGCGCTGCAGGCCGGCCCCGGGGTCGGCGGCGGGCGGCGGCTGCGCGCCGGGACGGACCGGCTGGGGCCGCGGGATCGCCCCCGTCGTCTCGATCGCATCCAGCGGCCGCGACGCCCGGGTCGGCGGGGCGTATTGCCAGGACGCGAAGCCCGCTGCCACGGCGAGAACGGCCACGAATCCCCACGCCGCCAGCGCCGCGACGCTGCCGGTCTCCTCGGTCGCGAGGAGGCGCATCATGGGATCGTCACGTCGGTCGGCCACGGCTCGGTTCGCCCGCGAATCTCTGGTTGCCCAGAATAGCATCCGTGCGGCCGGCAGGGGCCCGGCATCGCGAAGCCCGGCGGCACCGGCGGGCCGGCCGGGTGTCGCGAACACTTCCCCTCATCTTTGTGACAAGGCTGCAACACCCTTTTTCAATGGATCTCGCATAGTCTTCGCAAAAGAGAGCCGCCGCCATTCGGACACAAATCGGATCGAGCGTCCGGCTCGTCGGAAGCGGCCGGAGAAGGACGCCGGCGGGCCCAACCGGGCCGGGGGGAATGGGTTCAGGCGTGGCGAACAGCATCGACAAGTCGAAACTGCCGAGCCGTCACGTGACGGAGGGACCGGAGCGTGCGCCGCACCGGTCCTACTACTATGCCATGGGCCTGACGACGGATCAGATCCACCAGCCCTTCGTTGGCGTGGCGAGCTGCTGGAACGAGGCCGCGCCCTGCAACATCGCCCTGATGCGTCAAGCCCAGGCGGTGAAGAAGGGCGTCGCGGCCGCCAGGGGCACGCCGCGCGAGTTCTGCACCATCACGGTGACCGACGGCATCGCCATGGGGCACCAGGGCATGAAGGCGTCGCTGGTCTCCCGCGAGGTGATCGCCGACTCCGTCGAGCTGACCATGCGCGGCCACTGCTACGATGCCCTCGTGGGCCTCGCCGGCTGCGACAAGTCGCTGCCAGGCATGATGATGGCGATGGTCCGCCTGAACGTGCCGTCGATCTTCATCTATGGCGGCTCGATCCTGCCCGGCACCTTCAAGGGCCGACCCGTGACCATCCAGGACGTCTTCGAGGCGGTCGGCAAGCATTCGGTCGGGGCCATGTCGGACCCGGATCTCGACGAGCTGGAGAAGGTCGCCTGCCCCTCCGCGGGAGCCTGCGGCGCCCAGTTCACCGCCAACACCATGGCGACGGTCTCGGAGGCGATCGGCCTCGCCCTGCCGTACTCGGCCGGGGCCCCCGCCCCCTACGAGATCCGCGACCGCTTCTGCATGACCGCCGGCGAGCAGGTCATGGATCTCATCGCGAAGAACATCCGGCCGCGCGACATCGTCACCCGGCAGGCCCTCGAGAACGCGGCGACCGTCGTCGCCGCCTCCGGCGGCTCCACCAACGCGGCTCTTCACCTTCCCGCGATCGCCCACGAGGCCGGCCTCGATTTCGACCTCTTCGACGTCGCGGAGATCTTCCGCCGCACGCCCTACATCGCCGACCTGAAGCCGGGCGGACGCTACGTCGCCAAGGACTTGTTCGAGGCCGGCGGTGTGCCGCTGTTGATGAAGACGCTGCTGGAGCACGGCTTCCTTCATGGCGAATGCATGACCGTGACTGGTCGTACAATCGCCGAAAACCTGTCCCATGTTCCCTGGAACCCCGATCAGGACGTGGTCAGGCCGGCGAATACGCCGATCACGGCCACCGGTGGCGTCGTCGGACTCAAGGGTAACCTTGCGCCCGAGGGGGCTATCGTGAAGGTCGCGGGGATGCACAACTTGCGCTTCACCGGACCGGCACGCTGCTTCGACAGCGAGGAGGCGTGCTTCGAGGCGGTGCGCGCGCGTCGCTACGCGGAGGGCGAGGTTCTCGTCATCCGCTACGAGGGGCCGAAGGGAGGCCCGGGGATGCGCGAGATGCTTTCGACCACGGCGGCCCTCTACGGGCAGGGCATGGGCGACAAGGTCGCGCTCATCACCGATGGGCGCTTCTCCGGCGCCACGCGTGGCTTCTGCATCGGCCACGTCGGGCCGGAGGCCGCGGTCGGCGGGCCGATCGCGCTCCTTCGGGACGGCGACGTGATCACCATCGACGCGGTGGCGGGCGAGATCTCGGTCGCGCTGGCGGACGACGAACTGGCCCGGCGCCGCGCGTCCTGGACGCCGCGGGAGACGGACTACGGCTCGGGCGCGATCTGGAAGTATGCCCAGACGGTCGGGCCGGCGAAGAACGGGGCGGTCACGCATCCGGGCGGTAAGGGTGAAAAGGTCTGTTATGCGGACGTGTGAGTTTCTTCGCATAGCAAGTGCGTCGGCGGTGGCCCTGATCGGCCTTGCGGCCTGGACCGGACCGGTTCTGGCGCTCGATCCCGCCTCGACCACGCGTCCCCCGGAGAGCTCCGTCGAGGAGTCCTTCCGCAACGGCCGGCTGCTCTACTACCAGGGCAAGCAGGCCGCGGCGGTCGTCGAGTTGCAGCGGGCGGGCGAGCGCGGGCATCCGGGCGCGCTCTACCTGCTCGGCCGCATCTATCGCAACGGCGAGGGCGTGCCGACCAACGATCTCAAGGCCTTCGAGATCTTCAACCAGATCGCCAACGGCCACGCGGACGACCAGCCCGGCTCGCCCTCGGCCGCCTTCGTGGCGAGCGCCTTCGTGGCGCTCGGCTCCTACTACATGACCGGGATCCAGGACACGGCCGTCAAGCCGAACGTCGACAAGGCCCGCGAGATCTTCACCTACGCGGCCTCCTACTTCGGCGACGCCGACGCCCAGTACAATCTCGGCCGCATCTACCTCGACCCGCGCACCCCCGACCGGGACCCCAAGCAGGCTGCGCGCTGGCTGAAGCTCGCCGCCCGCAAGGGCCACCAGGGCGCCATGGCGCTGCTCGGCCAGATGCTCTTCTCCGGCGAAGCCGAGTTGCCGCGCCGGTCGGTGCAGGGCCTGATGTGGCTGACCATCGCCCGCGCCCGCGCCCAGGGCGCCTCGGACGACTGGATCCGGGACGCCCAGGAGCAGGCCTTCTCGGTCGCCAGCGAGCAGGAGCGCCGCCAGGCCGTTTCCCTGGCCCAGGACTGGATCGCCCGCAACGGCAACTGACCGGCTGGGAACGGTCTCCGATCGGAGACCGTCCGGCCGAGCCGTCATGGCTGCCCCGCCGGGAGCGAGCGGCGCGGCCCCCCGGAACCCCGTTAGACTGCAGGTTTCCTGACCCGTCTCGGAGGTTCCGATGATCGATCTCTATTACTGGCCGACGCCCAACGGGAAGAAGGTTTCCATTTTCCTCGAGGAGGCCGCGATCCCCTACCGGGTCGTGCCGGTGAACATCTCCCGCGGCGACCAGTTCGAGCCCGACTTCCTGAGGCTCAACCCGAACCACCGCATGCCCGTGATCGTCGACCACGAGCCGGCCGACGGCGGGCCGCCCCTGTCGGTGTTCGAATCCGGTGCCATCCTGCTCTACCTCGCGGAAAGGACCGGCGCCTTCTGGGGCGAGAACCTGCGCGAGAAGGTCGAGATCCAGCAATGGGTCGTCTGGCAAATGGCGAACCAGGGGCCGAAGCTCGGCGAGGCGGGCCACTTCCTGCGCCTCGGCGACCGGGAAGGCGACCAGTCCTACGCGGTCAGGCGCTTCACCGACGAGGCGAACCGGCTCTACGGCGTCCTCAACATGCGCCTGCGCGACCGGCCCTACATCGCCGGCGACCGCTACACGATCGCCGACATCATCTGCTACCCGTGGACCGTCAACTGGAAGGGCCAGGGCCAGGACATCGCCGAGTTCAAGCATTTCCGGCGCTGGTTCGAGGCGGTCGGGGCGCGGCCCGCCGTCCAGCGCGGCCTCGCGGTCGGCGCCGACCTGTCGACCGACGTCACCAAGCTCCCGCCCGAGGAGCAGGCCCGCATCCGCAAGATCCTCTACAACCAGCGCGCCCTGTCGGTGCCGGACTGACGGGAATGGTCAGGGGGCGCGGTCAGTCGGCCAGCGCGAGCGCCACGCCCGCCACCAGGAGCGCGATCCCGGTCCATTCGGCCCGGGTCGGCGGCTCCCGGAAATAGCGGGCCGAGGCGATGTTGGCGGCGATCACCTCGGTGAGGCCCAGGATCGAGACCAGCGTGGCGGACTGCAGCGCATAGGCGGCGAACCACATCTGCGACGCGATCGCGCCTGCGCCGCCGACCCCGAGCGACAGCCGCCATTGGGAGACCATGCGGGAGAGCGCGCCCGGCTGGCGCGCCCTGAGCCACAGGATCATCAGCGCGGCCTGCAGGGTCAGCGCCGCAAGCAGCGTCTCGGAGGCCCTGACGAAGAAGGGGCCCTCCGGCAGGCTCAGCATGGCGGCCCGATAGGCGACGGCGGCGCAGCCGAAGAGGCCGCCGGCGGCGAGACCGAGCAGGGCCGGCCGCACGGAGGTCCGCCCGAGCGCGGCATGCCCCGTCGCGAGGATCAGCGTCAGCACGCCCGCACAGGCGAGGGCGGCGCCGGCGAGATCGCCGAGGCCGACCCGTTCGCCCATCAGGACGAAGCCGAAGAGGGCGACCTGGATCGGTTCCGTCTTGGTCAGCGCGATGGTGACCACGAAGCTGCGTTCCCGCATGGCGAGCAGCATCAGCCCGGATCCGAGGGTCTGCACCACGGCGCCGAGAATCACGAAGCCGACGAAACCGGGGGTGGGCGCGAGGGGCGGACGACCCGTTCCCGCGAGCACGGCTGCGAAGAACGCCGCCGCGAAGGGCAGAGCGAAGATGAAGCGCACCGTTGTCGCGGAGGCGACCGGCAGGGTCGCGGCCGCCACCCGGTGCATCGCGTTGCGCAGCGTCTGGAACCCGACGGCGCCGAGCGTCAGCCAGATCCACAGGCTATCGGAGACCATGGCGCACGGCCCTTTGCGGACGGGTGGCCCGGGCTCCGGCCCCCCCGGGGGAAGCCGAGTCCCCGCGTGCATCGACGCACGGCAGCCCCGGCCGGCGCAAGCGTCGGCCGGGTAGGACGCGCCCTAGGGTCTGGAGGTCAGCCGAGCGGGACGCGGAACGTGCTCGCCGGCTCGTCACCCTTGTTCGGCATGCGCGGGATGGCGCGTCCGGCGGCGGCGACCCGGTCGGCGAGCTCGCGCATGCGCGCCAGGTGCTCGGGCGTCGCGTTGACGAGCCCGTAGCGGGCCGCGAAGGCGTCGATCTCGGCCTGCGTCCAGGCGGGATACTCGGGAGCGGTGGACATGGGCTTCTCCAGGCTGGGGGTCAGAGCGCCGGGCGGCGGTCCCGGGTGCCGGCCGCCTTCTCCAGCGCGCGCGAGACCCGGTAGGTGGTCGCCTCGTCGAAGTAGCGGCCGACGATCTGCGCCGAGGTCGGCATGCCGTCCCGGTCGAACCCGGTCGGGATCGAGATGGCCGGGTGGCCGGTGACGTTGAAGATCGAGGTGGCGGACCCGAAGGTGAACTTCACCAGCCGGTCCTGGTCCTCGAAGCTCGGCGCCGTGATGAAGGTACAGGGCGTCAGCACGGCGTCGACCGTGCGGATCACCGCGTCCGTGGAGACCGCGAGCTGACGCCGGTAGCGGGTCGCCGCCACGTAGTCGACGGCGCGCACGCTGAACCCGGCGGTCATCTTGTCCTTGAGCGCCCGGCCCATCAGGTGGCTGCGCTCCATGAAGTCCTGCTCGTGGATCGACAGGCTCTCGGCCCAGTTGATGGTGCCCGTCACGGACCGGTACTTGGAGAGGGGCGCCGGCAGGGAGATCTCCACGACGGTGGCCCCGAGGTCGGCGAGCATCGCCTCCGTCTCGGCCAATCTGGCGACCACGTCGGCGTCCATCGAGGGCGCGTCGGCGCCGAGGTCGCGGACGACCCCGATCGTGAGCCCCTTCAGGCCCGCCTCGAAGCCGGCCTTCAGGTCGTAGGGGGCGACCGCCGCGGATTGCGGGTCGCGCGGATCGTAGCCGGCCATGGCCTGCGCCACGATGGCATTGTCCTCGGCGGTCCAGGTGAGCGGCCCGACCACGTCGAGCGACCAGCAATTCGGCAGGCAGCCGGCGCGGCTCATCAGGCCGTAGGTCGCCTTCATGCCGTAGACCCCCGTCGCCGCCGCGGGCAGGCGCACCGACCCGCCGGTGTCCGAGCCCAGCGCGAACATCGCCGTGCCGGCCGCGACCGCCACCCCCGCCCCGGTCGAGGAGCCGCCCGTGTGGCGGGCCGGGTTCCAGGGATTGCGCGCGAGCGGGAAGGGCAGGTCGTCGTAGATCTCGCCCGTCCCGGTGCCGTATTCCCAGGTGTTGAGCTTGCCGAGCAGGATGGCGCCGGCGGCCTCCAGCTTCTCGATCACCGTCGAGGTCTCGTCGGCCACGTAGTCGAGCATCAGGCGGGAGCCGCCGGTCGTCCGGATTCCCTTAACATGATAGTTGTCCTTGACCGCGAAAGGGATGCCGTGCAGCGGCCCCTTCCAGCGGCCGGCCATGATCTCCGCCTCGGCGGCCTTGGCGGCGGCGCGGGCGCGGTCGGCGAGCACCGTGATGTAGCTGTGCACGATCGGGTCGACGGCTTCGATGCGGGCCAGGAAGGCCTCGACCAGCTCGACGGGCGACAGGCGCCGTGCCGCGACGAGGCGCGAGGCCTCCACGAGGGTGAGGTGGACCAGCGGGTCGGGGGCCTTCAGCGGGGTCACGGCGGTCATGGTTCGGGTCTCCTGTCGCGCCAGGGCGTGGCGGCCTCGTAGGCCGCCGCGACCCGGAGGATGGTGGGTTCGGCGAGGAAGGGTCCGGCGATCTGCCAGTGGAGCGGCAACCCGGAGGTGCCGTAGCCGGTGCACTGGACCAGGCACGGATGGCCGGAGATGTTGAAGGGCACCAGGGCGGTGTCGGTGGTGAAGGCCGTCATCTCGGGCTCGACCCCGAGCCGCGGCGCCACGTGGCAGGCCCCGAAGGTGACGACCGCGTCGAAGCGGCTCATCAGCGCGTCCATGGCGGCGGCGAGCGCGCGCCGGCGGCGCTGGGCGGCGATGTAGTCGACGGCGCGCACCATGGTGCCGAACATCAGCTTGTCGCGCAGCGCGAAGCCCATCGCCCCGGGCGTCTCGACGAGTTCGCGCTCGTGGATCGTCGCCGACTCCACCGGGCCGATGACCCTGGTACAGGCGTAGAAGTCGGCAACCGGGGCCGGGAAGGAGGCCTCGACCAGAACCGCGCCGAGATCGCGCAGCACGGCGAGCCCGGCCTCGAAGGCGGCCACGAGATCGGCGTCCGGGGCCGGGATGCCGGGGCCGAGGTCGGCGATCACGCCGATGCGCAGCCCCGCGATGCCGGCCCGCAAGCCGCGCCGGTGATCGGCGCCCGGCGCCGCGAGCGAGGTCGGGTCCGCCGGGTCCCGGCCGGCCAGCACGTCCATCAGGAGCGCGCAATCCTCCACCGTCCAGGTGATCGGCCCGGGCACATCCATCGCGTAGCAGTTCGCCAGGATGCCGGTCTTGGGCAGTAGTCCTTGAGTCGACTTCAGTCCGACGGTCCCCGTAGCCGCCGCGGGCAGGCGGACGGAGCCCGTCGTGTCGGATCCGAGCGCCACCGTCGCGGTGCCCGCCGCCACCGCCGTGCCGGCTCCGGTCGAGGAGCCGCCGGGAAAGCGCTCCGGATCCCAGGGATTGCGCGCGGGCGGGTAGGGCAGGTCGAAGTACTCGCCACCGTTGCCGGTGCCGTACTCCCAGGTCGACAGCTTGCCCATCAGCACCGCGCCGGCCGCCTTCAGGCGCGCCACCAGCGTGGCGTCCCGGCCGGGGACGTTGCCTTGGAGGAGCCGGGAACCGCCCGTGGTCGGCAGGCCCGCGGCGTCGTAGTTGTCCTTCACCGCAAAGGGAATGCCGTGGAGCGGGCCCCTGCCGCGGCCGGCCGCGATCTCCGTCTCCGCGACGTGGGCCGCGGCCCTCGCCCCGTCAAGATCGAGCGTGATGTAGCTGTGCACCCGGTCCTCGACGGCCGCGATTCGGGCCGCCATCCGGCGCTCGCCGTGAGCCGCGTTCGCGGAACAGGAGAAAAGGATCGCCTCGCGAAGTCCGTCGAGGCGGACGTCGGACTCGACCTCGGCGAGGCCATTTCCCGGGCCGATCGAGACAAGTTGCCTAGGGCCTAACGTTTCGGCATAGGCTCGTAATGCGAGAAGGAAACTCCCGGGCACCTGCTACGGAAACGGTTACGATGGATCGGCCAGAGGCATTGCGGATCAGCAGCCGGTCCGCTGTCGCAAGTCGATCGACGAAATACGTGGGCAAGGGCTCTTGCATTGCCACTTCGTCAGCGAACACGAACATCGAACCACGATGTTCCGTTGGGCCGTCAGGACCCTCGGCAACAAAGGTGACTGGTTGGTCGACCTGATCGATTTTCCGAAGCGCGTTGCCGCGGTAGCCCTCCAAGGAAACGACTACATGCGGACTGCCGGAGTTACATCGACCCGTCAGGCGCACATACATGCTGCCCGAACGAGTTTCGGCCAACGCGTCGGATTTACGGCTCGTGATCTTCCATTCCTGGCTCGGCTGGGCTTGTACGGCTGTGCCGAGTACCAACCCCGCAGAGATTGCTAATATGGCGGGCCTCGTCAGTGCGGTCATAGCGAATATCCCTCCATGCTGCCTCTTACATTCTTCCTGCCGGGCGATACCCCGTCCAGTCCGGCATGAGGTCGACCTCGCGCTCCCCGCACCCGGAGCAGACCATCCGGCGCTTGATCGCGACGAAGGGCACCGTCTCCGCGAACCGATCGAGCGGAAGGCCCCGCGCCTCTGGCAGCGAGGGCACCATGCGTTCGCCTGGACGACGCCGAGACGGGTCAGGTCGCGGATGAGGGCAGGGGGTCCGTAGTGCCTCATGGGTCGGAGCGGTCGAAGATCAGGACGCCCGCCTGACGGGCGGCGTAGCGAGGCGATCCGGCGTCGGTCAGATCCTCCACCTCAAGCCGGAGACCCGGCGCGGCGTGGAGCCGCCACCGGGCTTCCAGGAACTCCGTGAAGGCGTCCTCCGGGTCGTCCGTCGGGATCTCGATCGCGAGGTCGATGTCGAGATCCGAGGGCGGGTCCTTCTCCCTCCGGATGCCCGTCTGCCGCGACCCATAGACCTTCGCGCGGACGATCGCCGGTTCGCGGGCGAGGGCATCGCGGAGCACCCGAAGTTCGTCATCCGTCATGAAGAGACCGGAGGCGTTCGGGTTCGGTTGCTTCGGCAGTTCGTCGAGGGGCGCGGGCGCGTCGGGCATGTGCGAGAGTACCGCGAGAGACCGAGGTCGCGGATCCGGATCCGGGTCTATCCACAGCCCAGTGCGGCCGCGAGCGTCGATCAGACTGGAACCCATATGGAACCAACTTCGGAACCGTGGGTTCCAAAGGGCCTCGAAAATAGGGCTTAAGTCGTTGATTTTGTTGGTGAGCCGGGCGGGGATCGAACCCGCGACCACATGATTAAAAGTCACGTGCTCTACCACTGAGCTACCGGCCCGGCTTTCGTTGGCGGGCGGGCCCGGCGCAGGGGACGGGGATGGGGCCGTCGGGTCCTGGCGTGGTTTCGGGCCCGTGTCCGGGCCGGAGGACCGGCCGGCGAAAGGCGGGCGGACCTTAGAGTCAGGGACATCCAGGGTCAAGCGGCTGTCCGACCCTCGCCGACGCGGCGTGGCGGCAGGGGGCCGACCCCGGAGGCGACCGTTGCCCTCGGCGCCCTCCGGATCCGATGGTGGATGCAGCCAGACCGACGCTCTTCCGGGAGGCGGGGCCCCCGGGGCTGCGGTCGCGGCAATCACCGGCGCCGGCCGCCCCCCCCCCCCCACGGTCAAGCCTTGCAACGGGACGCAGGCGACCGGTCGTCGTCGAACCCTGGCGAGCGAACAGGGCGCGGGTGGCGGGGGGCGTCGGGAATACGGCCGAACTGGCGACATAGAGGTCGGCAAGGCCGAACACCCGGCCGTCCCCTACGACCACGCCCCGCTCCCACGTGTCCACCATGTGGGCGGTGCCGCACGTCCGCCTGGCGCCGGTCGAGCCCTAGCGGGCGAGCAGGGTGCGGGTGGCGGCGGCCACGTCCGCCTGGCGCATCAGGCTCTCCCCGACCAGGAAGGTGCCGATGCCGACGGCCTCCAGGCGTGCGATGTCGGCCGGCGTGAAGATGCCGCTCTCGCCGACGATCAGGCGGTCGGACGGGATCATCGGGGCGAGGCGCTCGGAGGTGGCGAGCGTCGTCTCGAAGGTCTTCAGGTCGCGGTTGTTGATGCCGATCATCCGGCTTCGCAGGCGCAGCGCCCTTGCGAGTTCCGCTTCGTCGTGGACCTCGACCAGCACGTCCATGTCGAGGGCCTCCGCCGCGTCCTCGAGCGCCTGCGCCGTGGCGTCGTCGACGCCGGCCATGATGATCAGGATGCAGTCGGCGCCCCAGGCGCGAGCCTCGGCGACCTGATAGGGATCGTAGAGGAAATCCTTGCGCAGCGCGGGAAGCCCGGATGCCTCCCGGGCCGCGGCGAGATACTCCGGCCGGCCCTGGAAGGACGGCCCGTCGGTCAGCACCGAGAGACACGCGGCGCCGCCGTCCCGGTAGGCGGCGGCGAGGCTCGGCGGGTCGAAGTCCGGCCGGATCAGCCCCTTGGACGGGCTCGCCTTCTTGATCTCGGCGATCAGCGCCGGCCGGCCCGCGGCCCGCTCCGCCTCGAGGGCGGCGAGGAAGCCGCGCGGGGGCGGCATGTCGGCGGCGCGGCGGCGCAACTCCGCCTCGGAGATCCGTGCCTTGGCGGCCTCGATCTCCTGGCGCTTGTAGGCCTCGATGCGCTTCAGGATGTCGGTCATCGGGTCCGCTCAGGCGTTGGAGACGCGCACGAGCGCCTCGAGCCGCTCGCGCGCCCGCCCGCTGTCGATCGCCTCCGCGGCGAGGCGCACGCCCTCGGCGAGGTCGGCCGCCCGGTCGGCGACGACCAGCGCGGCGCCGGCGTTCATCAGGACGATGTCCCGGTAGGCCATCCGCTCGCCGCCGAGGACCGCCTTGAGGGCGGCCGCGTTCACGCTGCCGTCGCCGCCCTTCAGGTCCTCCGGCCGGGCCCGCTCCAGCCCCACGGCCTCGGGCGTCACCTCGAAGACGCGCATCTCGCCGGCCCGCCACTCGGCCACCGCGGTCGGCCCCGTGGTGGTGATCTCGTCGAGCCCGTCCGAACCGTTGACCACCCAGGCCCGCCGCGCCCCCAGATTGCCGAGCACGCGGGCGATCGGCTCCACCCAGCTCCGCGCGAAGACGCCGGTCATCTGCCGCGTCACGCCGGCCGGATTGGAGAGCGGACCCAGCAGGTTGAACACGGTCCGCGTGCCGAGCTCGACCCGCGCCGGCCCGACATGCTTCATGGCGCTGTGGTGCGAGGGCGCGAACATGAAGCCGACGCCGGCCGTCTTGACGCACTCGCCGATCTTCTCCGGGCCGATGTCGATCTTCACGCCGAGTGCCTGCAGGACGTCCGCGGCGCCGGACTTGGAGGAGAGCGCCCGGTTGCCGTGCTTGGCGACCGGCACCCCGCAGGCCGCCACCACGAAGGCCGAGGCCGTCGACACGTTGTAGCTGCCCGAGCCGTCGCCGCCGGTGCCGACGATGTCGATCGCGTCCGCCGGGGCCGACACCCGCAGCATCTTCTCGCGCATGGTCTCGACCGCGCCGGTGATCTCGTCGACCGTCTCGCCGCGCACCCTGAGCGCCATCAGGAAGCCGCCGATCTGCGCCGGCGTCGCCTCGCCCGACATCATGACGTCGAAGGCCGTGCGGGCCTCCTCGCGGCTCAGCGTGGCGCCCGTGGCGGCCTTGCCGATCAGGGCTTTGAGGTCGGTCATCGTCGGTCTCTCGGAGCTCAGGCGGCGGCCGGACGGCGCGGGCGGGTGCGGTTGAAGTCGCGGGCGATGTCGAGGAAGTTCTGCAGGATGCGGTGACCGTTCTCCGAGGCGATCGACTCCGGGTGGAACTGCACGCCGTGCACCGGATGCTCCCGGTGCATCAGGCCCATGATCAGCCCGTCCGCCTCCGCCACCGCCTCCAGTCCGTCCGGCAGCGTATCGCGCTCGACCACCAGCGAGTGGTAGCGGGTCGCGGTGAAATCGTTGTTGAGGCCGCGGAAGACACCCCGGCCGGTGTGGCGGATCACCGAGGTCTTGCCGTGCATCAGCTGCGGCGCGCGGATCACCCGGCCCCCGTAGGCCTGGCCGATCGCCTGGTGGCCGAGGCAGACGCCCAGGATCGGGGTCGTGGCGCCGAGGCGGCCGATCAGGTCGAGGCAGATGCCGGCCTCGTTGGGGGTGCAGGGCCCGGGCGAGAGGATCACGCCCTCCGGATCGAGCGCCTGGACCTCGTCCACCGAGATCTTGTCGTTGCGCACGACCTTCAGGGCCGCGCCGAGCTCGCCGACATAGTGGACGAGGTTGTAGGTGAAGCTGTCGTAGTTGTCGATCACGAGGAACATGTTGCCCGTCCCGGCTCCTGGCCGAGGCGATTGATAGAGCCATCGGCCGCGTTTGTCACCGGAAATGGCCGGCGCCGCTCAGCCCTTGCCGCCGAGCGGCTTGCCGTTGACGAGCGGCCGGCCCTTCGCGTCGAAGGTGAACACCCAGACGTCGGTGCCGTCCGGCTCCCGCCTGGCGAGCGCCTTGGCGGCGTAGAGGCCGACCGTGGCCTGCGCGGCCGTGCCCGGTCCGCCGGCCTTCAGGGCCGCGATGGCGCGGTCGAGACCCTTGGCGGTGACGGTCGCCCGGCCCGAGATGGCGTCCTTGCCGACCGTGAGATCGGCCTGCCAGCCGACCTCGTAGACGGCCGCCTTCAGCCGCCCGGGCTGCACCTTGAGGCCGAAGCCGTTCGCCGGCAGTGCCGCGCCGGCGGCGCGGTCGGCGACCTCGGCCGGGAAGGGGCGCTCGCTTTCCGGTTCCAGGCCGTCGATCAGGATGCGCGCACCGGCCTCCAGGTCGAAGCCGGTGAGATCGGCGTCGAGCGCCAGGTCGGTCGGCAGGAGCGGCTTCGTCCAGTCCGGCAGGTTCGGCCCCGCGACCGCGAGGCCACTGGCGTCGAGCTGAAGGCCCAGCCCCGACGAGCGGGTCAGGCCGCCGAGGCGCAGGCCGCCGCCGATGTGCTTCGCGGAGATCTCGCCGAACCCGCTGCGGACCGAGAACCCGTCGGCCCCGCCGACCACCGCGAGCCGGCGCCAGAGGGGGAGGGCGGCCGACAGGGCCGACTGCAGCTCGGCCTTGGCGGGCACCAGCCGGGGGCCCGCATGGGCGACCAGAAAGGCCCAAAGATCGAGGATCCGGCGCGGCTTCCATTCGTCGAGCACGACGTCCAGCGACTGCGTGGCCGACGCGGTGGTGATCACCAGGCGGCCGTCCGGCAGCGCCGGCAGGGGCAGCTCCAGCGACATCGTTTGCGTCACGTCGCGAACGGTCGTCGTCGCGCGCGTGTTGGCCGTTTCGGGACCGGAGGCGACCGTCCCGGACTCCACCCGGTAGTCCCGGGCCTCGGATCGGCTGCTCGCGCCCGCGCCGCTGCTCTCGCTCGCCAGCCGCGCGGCCGTGAAGGTCACGCTGCGCGAAAAGGCCACGACGGGATCGAAGACCCCCTCGTAGACGGTGCCGTCCAGCGAGATAAGGGTGGTTCGTTCGCCCGCCCGGATCGTGAGCGGCGGATAGGCGATGTCGAAGAGCCGCCAGGTTCCGTCGGGCCGCGGCGCGATCGAGATCTCCAGCGCCGCCGGGTCCACGGCGACGCCGTGGGCGGCCAGCGGCCGGGCCAGGCGGTCGAGGGAGAGGCTCACGCGGTAGAAGCCGGGCTGCGCCGCGACCGTCACGGTCGCGGCGTCGCCGGGCGCGGGCGTTCCGACATAGGATTCCAGGAGCCCCTGGAGACGCTGGGCCTCCCGCTCGGCCGCCGATTGCGCCGAGGCGGGCCCGGCAACGGCGACGACGGCTGCGAGAAGCGCCAGGGCGGCGCGAGAATGGGCGAGGGGGGACATCTGAACTCCGGGCGGGGACGAGGGACCTGCGACCGAGGGCGCCCTCGGGACAGTACCGTGCCGGCTCCCCTGCGTCACCCCGGGGGGTGCCGCTAGTCCGCCTTGCCGGCCTCGCGCACGATGGCCTCGACGAGATCGCGCCCGATCCTGGGAGCCATCTCGTCGTAGACCGGCTTCAGGGCCCGGATCCAGGCGGCGCGCTCCTCCGGCGTGAGACTGTGGAGGTCCGTCGTGCCGGCGGCCCGGATGGCGTCGAGCGCGGCGTCGTTCTCCTCTTGCGCGATGGCGTTGGCGTAGGCGGTCGCCTCCGCCATGGCACGCTCCAGGGCCTTGCGGACGTCGGACGGGAGGCCGTCCCAGAACTTCTTGTTCACGATGACCGCGTAGCCGAGATAGCCGTGGTCCGACAGGGTGGCGTGCTTCTGCACCTCGTGCATGCCCTGCGTGTACATGTTCGAGGGCGGGTTCTCGGTGCCGTCGACCACCCCGGCCCTGAGCGCCTGGGTCGCCTCCGAGAAGGCGGTCGCCTGCGGCACGGCGCCGAGCGCGCGCATCTGCGCCTCGATCACCCGCGACGACTGGATCCGCATCCTGAGCCCCCGGAAATCCTCCGGCAGGCGCAAGGGCACGTTGGCGCTCATGATCTTGAAGCCGTTGTCCCAGTAGGCGAGCCCGACGATGCCCTTCTCCTTGAGCTTCTCGAGAAGGCCACGCCCGACCGGCCCCTCCGTCACGCGCCGCAGCGCCGCCCGCGAGGGGAAGATGAAGGGCAGGTCGAAGGCCTCGAACTCCTTGATCCCGAGCGGGCCGAACTTGGCGAGCGAGGGGGCGAGCATCTGCGCCGCGCCGAGCTGCAGCGCCTCGAGCTCCTCCCGGTCCTTGTAGAGGGTGCTGTTCGGATAGACCTCGACCTGCACGCGCCCGTTCGTGTAGCGCTCCGCGAGCTCCCGGAACCGCTCCGCCGCCTTGCCCTTGGGGGTGTTCGGCGCGACCACGTGGCTGAAGCGGATGACATAGTCCGCCGCGCCGGCGGGACCCGCCAGGCCGGCCAGCGCGATCAGGGCGCCCGCGAGCCAACGGAGACGACCAAGCACCATGTCTGCCTCCCCATCTCTCCCGGGTCTCTTGCGGACCCTGCCGGCCGGCGAGCTTAGGGCCGGGCGCCCCGGCCACGCCATTGTGGATTTCCGAAGCGAGCGGTGCCACCATTCCGGCAGGGAGGACGCCGCGAAGGAAGGCGCCGCGACAGTGTGACCGAGACGTCTCCACATCGGGACCGGGCGCTCGCGCCGTCGTGGGAGCCGCGCCGGCGCGGCCGGACGGCACTCGACCGCGGCGTCGAGCTCGCTCCGCTCGTCGCCATCGTGCTGATCGCCGCGCTCGTCGGCTCGCTCGTCTGGTTCGCCGACCGCGGCGAGAGGGAGGAGACGCGCCAGACCCTGATCCGCGACGCCCTCTGGGTCGAGCAGGCCCTGCGCTTCCAGATCTCCGGCAGCCGCGAGAGCGTCGAGCAGATCGCCTTCGACCTCGCCCAGGCGCCGCCCCGTCCCGACGCGGTCGCCGCCCGCCTGCGCGGCCTGGTCGGGGCCCGCCCGGAGATCGTCTCCGCCGTCTGGCGGGACCGCGACGGCCAGGTGCGCGCCGCCTACCCGGAGGAGACCGCCGCGGCCGAGCCGGCCGAAGAGCCGCCGCTCATCCCGGGCCTGTCCGGCGCGATCGTCGGTCCCGCGGTCCGCACCGCCCAGCACGGCTACGTCGCCGACCTGCGCGTCCCCGTCCTGCGCCAAGGCGCCATCGTGGGCTCCGTCCTGGCCCGCATCTCGCTCGACCGGCTGCTCGCCCAGCACGTTCCCTGGTGGATCACGCAGAACAACCTCGTCGCCCTGGTCGATCGCGACGGCTCGGAACTGGCGCGGAAGTCGTCGCTGGTGCCCGCCCCCGGCGCGGAGCGCTACACGCTGTCCTTCGATCCGCCGCTCCCCGACGTCGTCCTGTCGATCACCACGACGGGTGCCCGCGCGAGCCGCACCCAGGACGCGATGGTGGCGGCGATCTTCGGCCTCGCCGCGCTCGCGGCGCTCTCGATCTTCGCGCTCAACCGACACTACCGGCGCCGGCTGGAGGCGGAATCGAGCCTCGCCGAGGCCCACGCCCTGCGCAAGGCGATGGAGGACAGCCTCACGGTCGGCATGCGCGCCCGCGACCTGGACGGCCGGATCCTCTACGTCAATCCCGCCTTCTGCCGTATGGTCGGCTACCGGGCCGAAGACCTCGTGGGCCGGAGCCCGCCGATGCCCTACTGGGTGCCCGACCTGGTCGAGGAGACGCTCGCGCGGCACGACGCGCTCTCCGGCGGCGCGCCCCAGCCGACCAGCTTCGAGACCTGCTTCCGCCGGCCGGACGGCACCGTGTTCGACGTCCTCGTCTACGAGGCGCCGCTGATCGACGAGGCGGGCCGCCACCGCGGCTGGATGGGCTCGATCATCGACGTGACCGACCGCAAGCGCGCCGAGGCGATGGAACGGCTGCAGGCCGAGACGTTGCAGCGGACGGGGCGCCTCATCACCATGGGCGAGATGGCCTCCACCATCGCCCACGAGCTGAACCAGCCGCTCGCCGCCATCGCGAGCTACGGGGCCGGCTGCCTGAGCCTCGTGCGCTCCGGCGCCTTCGACCCCGGGGAGGTGACGGCGGCGCTCGAGAAGCTCGACCTGCAGGCCAAACGCGCCGGGCAGATCATTCGCCGCGTCCACGACTTCGTGCGCAAGCGCCAGCCCAATTTCGCCCCCGTCCAGGTCGGCCCGCTGGTCGAGGAGCTGGCGGCCTTCGCGGTCATGGACGCGCGCAAGAACCAGGTCGAGATCGACCTCTCGATCGAGGACGGCTTGCCCGAGATCAGCGCCGACCGCATCCTGATCGAGCAGGTGGTGCTCAACCTCGTCCGCAACGGCATCGAGGCCATGGCCGCCACGCCGCCCGGCCGGCGGCGGATCCTCGAGGTCGGCGTGTCCCTCGTCCGCGGGGAGGGCGGCCCGGAGGTCGAGATCCGCGTCGCCGACCGGGGACCGGGGATCGAGCCCGCCGTCGCCGGCCGGCTCTTCTCGCCCTTCGTGACGACCAAGCCCGAGGGGATGGGGATGGGCCTCAACATCTGCCGGTCCATCGCCGAGCTCCACCGGGGCCGCCTCGACCATGGCGAGCGGGACGGCGGCGGGGCGGTCTTCACCGTCAGGCTGCCGGCCGCATGGGCCGACGCGGAGGCGGCCGAATGAGCGCGCCCGAACCCGCTGCCCCGGGGGTGCATGTGGTCGACGACGACCCGGCCGTCCGCGACAGCCTCGGCTGGCTATTCCGGACCCGCGGTCTTCCGGTGACGGTCTGGGACTCCGGCGAGGCCTTCCTCGCGGCCTGGCGTCCGGGCTGGCGCGGCTGCGTGGTGCTCGACGTGCGCATGACCGGCCTCTCCGGCCTCGACGTGCTGGACCGCCTCAAGGCCCAGAACGCGGCCCAGCCGGTGATCGTGCTCACCGGCCACGGCGACGTCCCGATCGCGGTCCAGGCCCTGAAGAACGGAGCGCACGACTTCCTGGAGAAGCCCTTCGACGCGGACGACCTCGTCGGCCGTGTCGTCGCCGCCCTGGAGCTGGAATCCCGGCGCCACGACGAGACCCGCGCCGCGCAAGGCGTCGCCGACCGGCTGGCCAGTCTCTCGGCCCGTGAGCAGGAGGTGCTCGACCTCCTCCTCGCCGGCCTGATGAACAAGCAGATCGCCGACCGCCTCGGCATCACAATGCGCACCGTCGAGGTCCACCGCGCCCGTATCCTGGAGAAGTTCGGCGTCCGCTCCGCCGTGGAACTGGCGCACCGGATCGCCAAGGTGCGATAAGGTCCAACATAGAACCTTCCATGAACGGATTTGTCTGCTGGGGGTCCCACGCGGATGCAGCCGCCGCGGCATTTTGGGCACAGCTGGTTTGGATCCCCGTACAGAGGTTTGCGCCCCCCTTTTCGACTCGGCGCGACGGGCCCATATTCGATCCCGTCGTCAACGTTCGAAAGGAGGTGATCCAGTGTCTACTCGTGATTATCCGCGGTCGTCGGATTGCGTGGCCTGGATTCTCGCCTCGGTCGAGAGTCGCGCCGCCTGACCGGCTGCGAAGCGTCCGCAATGCGGACCGCGGCGGAATTGTAATCGGGAAGGGCTCTCCTCCGGGGGAGCCCTTCTTGCATTTCAGGGGAGGGGCCATGGACGGCGCGACGTCGGACCCGCAGCGCATCGAGATCCTGGTCGACGCCGATGCCTGCCCGGTGAAGGATGAGATCTACAAGGTTGCCGGCCGCTACGGCCTGAAGGTCTTCCTCGTCGCCAACAGCTGGATGCAGGTGCCGGCCGACCCTCTGGTCGAGCGGGTGGTCGTCCCGGCGGGCCCGGACGTCGCCGACGACTGGATCGCCGGGCGCGCCGGCCCGGGCCGGGTTGTGGTCACGGCCGACATCCCCCTGGCCGATCGTTGCGTCAAGGCCGGCGCCGCCGTGATCGGTCCCACCGGCAAGCCCTTCACGCCCGACTCGATCGGCATGGCCCTGGCCACCCGCAATCTCATGGACGACCTGCGCAGCGCCGGAGCCGTGACCGGAGGCCCGAGGCCCTTCGACCGCCGCCAGCGCTCGACCTTCCTGTCGGCGCTCGACGTGGCGGTGCAGCGGCTGAAGCGGGCCGGTTGGGGCGCCGGTTAGGCGCCACCGCGCCGGATCGCGTCAGCCGGACGCCAACGGCATGCCGGCAAAGGCGGTGTCACGGGGCACTGGCTCAGCCGGCCGGCACCAGCGTGGGGCGCTGGTCGACGGGCACGAGGAGGCGGTCCAACTGGGCCAGCAGCTGGGGCTGGGACAGGACGGCCATGCGCTCCTTCGGCGTCAGCCAGCGCAGGGCCTCCTCGACCGAAACGGCCTCCCGGATCTTGGCCTCCGCCATGACGGGCTCGAGGTCCGGCTTGCCGCGCTCGCGCAGCGGCACGGGCAGGAGAAGCCGCTCGTGGAGATCCCGCACGCGCCGGTCGTTGACGACCAGCGTCAGCCCGTCCTCCACCTCCGGCAGGTCCTCCTCGGCGTCGGCCTGGAAGCGGGCGGCGCTTTCGATGACCCCTGGCGGGGACGTCTCCTCGGGAATGGTCAGCAGCCCGGCCCGGCGCAGCGCGAGCCCGAGGGCCATCGATCCGCTCGCCCAGGAGATGCCGACCGCGCCGACGAGGCCGACCAGGGTCGGCGCCATCCAGGCGAGGATCGCCGGCGAGATGGCATAGGCCGCCAGCCCCATGACCACGCCGATCGCCACATGCTGCCAGTGGTGGCGGAACACCTCGGAGACCGGGATGCCGCCGTCGTCCCGCCGCTGGGTCTTCCAGCCCGAGTCCCGGCCGGAGAGGATCTCGATCACGTGCCGGCTCTGGATCAGCATCATGACGGGGGCCACGAGGGCCGAGAGCAGGGTCTCCAGCAGCATGCTGGCGAGGATACGGAAGCCGCCGCCGGCGGGCTTGCGGATCTCGGGCCGCAGAATGCTCTCGATCGTCCCAAGCACCTTCGGCAGCATCAGGACCGCCATGGTGATCAGGAAGAGCTGAAGGGCGCGCTCGGAATCGAAGCGCGGCCAGGCCGGAAAGAGCGAGAAGTCCTTGGAGAAATATTCCGGCCGGATGAACCGCGCCTGCAGGGCGAGCGCGAGGCCGGTCAGGAGCAGCATCAGCCAGATCGGCGAGGCGAGGTAGCTCATGATGCCGGTGGCGAAGTGGATCCGCGACGGCCAGGCGAGCCCGCTGGCGAAGACGAGCGGCGTGTGCTGCAGGTTGCCCTGCGCCCAGCGCCGGTCGCGCGAGGCGACGTCCAGGATCGACGGCGGGCTCTCCTCGTAGGAGCCCCCGAGCCAGGGCAGCATCGTCACCGACCAGCCCGCGCGGCGGATCAGGGCGGCCTCGACGAAGTCGTGGCTCATCACGTGCCCGCCGAAGGGCTTGCGGCCCTTGAGGTCGGGCAGGCCGCAGGCCTCCGCGAAGGCGCGCGTGCGGATGATGGCGTTGTGGCCCCAGTAGTTGCCGTCCCGCCCCGTCCAGATGCTGAGGCCGCGGGCGATCAGCGGTCCGTAGATGCGGCCGGCGAACTGCTGCTGGCGGGCGAAGAGCGTGTTCCGGTTGACGATCAGCGGCAGCGACTGGACGATGCCGGCGCGCGGATCGTCCTCCATGGCGCGCACGAGCGTGACGATCGTCCGGCCTTCCATCAGGCTGTCGGCGTCGAGCACCAGCATGTGGTCGTAGCGCCCGCCCCAACGGGTGACGAAGTCGCCGACGTTGCCGGCCTTGCGGGCGACGTTCTTGTGCCGCCGCCGGTACCAGACCTGCATGGTCCCGGCGAGCCGGTGGCGCAGGCGCATGAAGGCGATCTCCTCCTCTACCCAGGCCGTCGGATCGGTGGTGTCGGAGAGGATGAAGATCTCGAAATGGCTCGCCGCGCCCTCGGCGGCGATCGATTGCGCCATCGCCTCAAGCGCCGCCATGGTCCGGGCCGGGCTCTCGTTATAGACGGGCATGACGAGCGCCGTGCGCGAGGCGAGGGGCCGCTCGGCCGGCCGCGGCATGCGCCGCTCCAAGAGACCGGCGACGAAGCCGACCACGCCGCTCGACGCCGATAGTGCGATCCACGAGAAGGTGGTCCCGAAGAGCACGATCAGCGGCCATTCGAGGCCGACGATGCCGCCGGCGCGCACGACGCCGACCATCTCGGAGATGCCGAAGATCGAGAGCAGGATGGCGCCGCCGAAAACGGCGATCCGGGCGAGCAGCGTGGCCCCGTCGGTCGGCCGGTCGGTCACGGACGGCTTCGCGCCGTCCCAGCGCCAGAAGTTCTGCACCGGCATCGCCAGCGCGCTCTCCGGCGGCACGGAGGGGATGAAGGCGCCGAGCGTCCCGACCTCGCTGCGTGCGGGCGTCTCCGGCTTCGCCTCGCCGTGTCGGTCCTCGACGGGCGGGTGCTCCAGCGTACCGGTCTCGTCGGGCGTGTCGGCGGCCATCTCGTGATCCGTTCGGGACGTCATGCGGTCCAGCGATAGAGCCAGGTTTCGCTGACCGGTTTGCTGCCGTCCGTCAAGAGGACGCGCAATTCGGCGAGCTGGGTGTTGCGCGTGTCGAGCTCGAAGACCACCCGATAGCCGCCGCGCACCGGGTTCGGCTTCAGGATCAGGTTCAAGATCCGCCCCGAGGACGAGGAGGCCTCGGCGCGCACGGCGCCGGCCGGCGGCATCCTGCCCTCGAAGTCGATCAAGAAACGGCGGAAGGCGGGATTTGATCCCTGGCCGGAACGGGTGTCGGCGACGACGCCCAGATCGCCGGTCGGCGGCCAGGTCCGGCCCCAGTGGAGCCGGTAGGCGGCGGCGAACTCCTGCTTGGGCGGCAGCTTCCCCTTCGGTCGCCAGTAGCCGATGATGTTCTCGTGGATTTCGCTCTCCGACGGGATCTCCAGGAGCTGCACCGCGCCCGCACCCCAATCTCCGACCGTCTCCACCCAGCAGCTCGGCTTCAGGTCGTAGCGGTTCTCCAGGTCCTCGAACTCGTCGAAGCCGGACTTCCGCTGCACGAGGCCGAAGGCGCGCGGTGACTGGTCCACGAAGGCGGAGATCTGAAGGTTGCGGGGGTTGTTGAGGGGCCGGAACAGGTGCTCCCCGAGCCCCGTGATGATCGCGAGGCCGTCGGAGCCGTGGACCGCGGGGCGCAGGTCGTCGAAGCGCGTGCGGCTGGTGCCGTCGTAGAGGAACATCGAGGTCAGTGTGCCGAGCCCGACATGGTCCATCTCGACGCGCGGGAAGAGCGTGAGTTCGACGTCCACGACCGTCTCGTCGCCCGGCCGGAGCGTGAAGCGGTAGACGCCGGTGCAGGACTTCGAATCCAGGAAGGCATGGATGACGACCGAGTTGGCGTTCTGCTCCGGCCGCTCCAGCCAGAAGCGCTCGAAGAAGGGGAACTCCTCGCCCCGCTCGTCGCCCGTGTTGATGGCGAGGCCGCGCGCGGAGAGACCATAGAGCTGGCCGCGCCCGAGGGCCCGGAAGTAGGTCGCGCCCTGGAAGAGGGCGAACTCCTCCAGCCGGTCTCCGTTGCCGACCGGCCGGCGCAGCTTCACGCCCGAGAAGGACAGGTCGACGTTCGGGTCCGGCGGGCGGACGCTCTGGCCGTAGTCGAAGAGGTCGCGGTCGAACTTGATCTCCCGCGCCATCCCGTCCTCGACGATGAAGATGTCGACC
Organism: Prosthecomicrobium sp. N25; assembly: GCF_037203705.1. Taxonomy (NCBI): domain Bacteria; kingdom Pseudomonadati; phylum Pseudomonadota; class Alphaproteobacteria; order Hyphomicrobiales; family Kaistiaceae; genus Prosthecomicrobium; species Prosthecomicrobium sp. N25. Next base: position 2,917,589 of record NZ_JBBCAT010000001.1, on the reverse strand, counting down.
GGCTGGCGATAGATGAAGCCCGTGTGGGTCAGGCTCGCCTGGAAGCCGCGGTTCTCGCCACGCCAGATGAAGCGGTCCGGCTTGAAGCGGACGTCGCGGTACTGCTCGAAGGTGAGGTTCGCGAATCGCTCCGGCAGGTCGAAGCGCGGCTCCTGGTAGGGTTCGGCCGCCCTCTTGCGCGCCTCGTCGAGGAGAGCAGGCCGCGAGAAGGGCGTGCGTTCGCCGTTGGCGGTTTGAGCTTCGGCCACCCGGCTCGCCAGGGTCGCCGACAGGGCGACGGCGGCGCCGACCGACAGCGACGAGGCGAGAAAGCGCCGGCGGTCGGGACTTGCAGGGTCAACGGATACGTCGGTGCGCGTCATCGGCCGGGATGCAGGGGGTGGCTCGCGGTTTTCCCTGGCGCGGGCCGCCCGGGCAGGAAACCCGCCGGCGTCGCCCGATGCCAGGAAACCCGGAGGGTTGGAGCTGATCGACCATAGCCGATAAGCTTTGCCTTTTCAAAAGCATCCGTATCGGGCCGATTCATGGCGCCAACGGGCCCGCGCGGCGGCGCGATCGGCCGGCCGCGTCGCTTTTGCGACAGGTCAGGACACCCGCTCCAGAGCGAGGCTGACGCCCTGGCCGACGCCGACGCACATGGTGGCGAGCCCCAGTCGCCCCCCGGTCGCCTCGAGCTGCCGCAGGACGGTGCCGGCGAGACGGGCGCCCGACATGCCGAGCGGGTGGCCGAGCGCGATGGCGCCGCCGTTCGGGTTCACGTGCTCGGCGTCCTCCGGCAGCCCCAGCATGCGCAGAACCGCCAGCGCCTGGGACGCGAAGGCCTCGTTCAGCTCGATCGCGTCGAAGGCGCCGATGGTGAGCCCGAGCCGCTCCATCAGCTTGCGCGTCGACGGTGCCGGGCCGATCCCCATGATGCGCGGCGGCACGGCCGCGGAGGCGAGCCCGAGGACCCGGGCCCGCGGCGTCAGGCCGAGCCGGTCGGCCGCGGCCGCGGAGGCGAGCACGAGCGCCGCCGCGCCGTCGTTGACCCCCGACGCGTTGCCGGCTGTGACGGTCCCGCCGGGCTTCACGATCGGCTTCAGACGGCCGAGGGTCTCCAGCGTGGTGTCGGCGCGCGGGTGCTCGTCCTCGGCCACGGAGAGCGGGCCGGCGCGGCCGCCCGGCACCTCGACGGGGACGATCTCTCCGGCGTGGAACCCCTCGGCCTTGGCGCGCGCCGTGCGAGCCTGCGAGCGCAACGCGAAACCGTCCTGCGCGGCGCGGGAGACCTGGAACTCCTCGGCGACGTTCTCGCCCGTCTCCGGCATCGAATCGACGCCGTACTGGGCCTTCAGGAGCGGGTTGACGAAGCGCCAGCCGATCGTGGTGTCGTAGACCTCGGCGGAGCGCTGGAAGGCCTCCTGCGCCTTGCCCATGACGAGGGGCGCCCGGGTCATGCTCTCCACGCCGCCCGCGATTGCGAGCTCGATCTCCCCCGCCCGGATCGCCCGCGCCGCCGTGCCGACCGCGTCGAGGCCGGAGGCGCAGAGCCGGTTGAGGGTCACGCCCGGGACCGCCTCGCCGAGGCCGGACAGGAGCGCGACCATGCGGGCGACGTTGCGGTTGTCCTCGCCGGCCTGGTTGGCGGAGCCAAAATAGACCTCCTCGACGGCGCCGGCGAGGCCCGAATGGCGGCGGACCAGCTCGCGCACGGGGGCCGCCGCCAGATCGTCCGCCCGGACGCGGGCGAGGGCGCCGCCGTAGCGGCCGATGGGCGTGCGGACATAGTCGCAGATGAAGACGTCGGCCATGGCGGTTCCTCTCGCGCGCGCCCGCCCCGCTCCGGCGGGTCCGGTCTTGTTGCGGTGCGAGGGTCGGCGGTACGGGAGAAGCCGGACCGGAGTCAAGCCGATCCGCGCAACCCTGCCCGAACGGCCCGGCACGGCGGGCCGATGTCAGTGGTCGTCGATCCCGCTGCCTTCGTGGATATGCAGGTGCGGCAGCACCGCCACGGTCATCGGCGCCTCGGCCTCGGACACGGCGGGGCAGGACTCGTCGATGAAGGTCCACGAGGTGTTGTTCAGCGCCATGTCGCAGCGGGCGAGGCGGCTGCGGTCGCCGACCCTGAGGCAGGCGGTCTGCCCGAGGGCGAAGTCGCGCCCGAGCGCCCGGCACGTGCAATCCGCCTGCGCCGTCCCGACCCCGCCCGCCACGGCGGCGACCGCGGCGAGGGCGAACCGGAGGAGGGCGGGAAACCGGCGATCGCGCATGGGAACGAGGCTAGCACGGTGCCGGGCGCGGGCAAGGGCCTCGCGCGGCCGTGATCGGCTGGCTCAGGACGGGTCGCGCCCGTCCTCCCGGTCGGTCCGCTGGGCCCGCCGCACGGAGATGAGTTCCCGAACCGCCCAGCCGAGGATGACGGCGAAGACCAGGATCATCTCGATGAGCCCGTACCACT